>NZ_JAUFPM010000003.1:10072-244461 GCF_030409265.1 Halomonas sabkhae | reverse complement strand
CGTGTCTTCATCGGTGGTCGCCGTGTCATCACTGATGTCGGGCACCGGCGTCACGCTTAGATCCACCGTCACCGTCTCGGTCTCACCGTTCACGTCCTCGACGTCATAGGTGAAGCTGTCACTGCCGTTGTAGTCGGCGTTCGGCGTGTAGGTGAAGGTGCCATCGCCGTTAAGACTGACCGACCCGTTGCTGGCATCGCTATTCAGGCTATAGGTGGCCGCGGCGCTGTGCGTGTCATTGGTCGACACATCCTCGCTGAGCGGCGTGTCTTCCGGGGTGGTGAAGCTGTCGGCCACACCGTCAGCCACCGCATTGACTGTCACATCGACGGTAGCGGTCTCGGTCACCCCACCCGAGGTCACCGTGTAGGTGTAGCTGTCCGTGCCATTGAAGTCAGCATTGGGCGTGTAGGTCACCGTGCCATCACCGTTGCTGGTGACGCTGCCATTCGTGCCCTGCGTCACCCCCGTGACCGTCGGTGTGCCCTCGAAGTCGTCATTGGTCAGGACCCCAGTGGTGACCGGCGTGTCTTCATCGGTGGTCGCCGTGTCATCACTGATGTCAGGAACCGGATCAACGGTAAGATCGACGGTCACCGTCTCGGTATCGCCGTTCACATCGGTGACGTCGTAGGTGAAGCTGTCACTGCCGTTGTAGTCGGCATCCGGCGTGTAGGTGAAGGTGCCGTCCGGGTTCATCGACACCGTGCCGTTGGCGGCATCGGTGTTGAGCGCGTAGCTCGCCGCGGCGCTGTGCGTGTCATTGGTCGAGACGTCGGCATCAAGCGGCGTGTCTTCCGGGGTGGTGAAGCTGTCGGCCACGCCGTCAGCCACCGCATTGACTGTCACATCGACGGTAGCGGTCTCGGTCACCCCACCCGAGGTCACCGAATAGGTATAGCTGTCGGTGCCATTGAAGTCGGCATTGGGCGTGTAGGTGACGGTGCCGTCGTTGTTGTTGACCACCGTACCGTTGGTGCCCTGCGTTACCCCGGTGACCGACGGCGTACCCTCGAAGCTGTCATTACCGAGAACGTCGGTCGTCACCGCGGTGTCTTCATCGGTGGTCGCGCTGTCATCGACGATATCCGCCTCAGGCGTCACCGTCAGGTCCACCGTCACCGTCTCGGTGTCGCCGTTCACGTCCTCGACGTCATAAGTGAAGCTGTCACTGCCGTTGTAGTCGGCATCCGGCGCGTAGGTGAAGGTGCCGTCCGGGTTCATCGACACCGTGCCGTTGGCGGCATCGGTGTTGAGCGCGTAGCTCGCCGCGGCGCTGTGCGTGTCATTGGTCGAGACGTCATCGCTGAGCAGTGTTCTTCCGGGGTGGTGAAGCTGTCGGCCACGCCGTCAGCCACCGCATTGACTGTCACACCGACGGTAGCAGTCTCGGTGACGCCACCCGAGGTCACCGTATAGGTATAGCTGTCGGTGCCATTGAAGTCGGCATTGGGCGTGTAGGTCACCTGGCCATTGCCGTCGATGCTCACCGAACCATTGGTGCCCTGAGTAACAGCGGTCACCTCGGCGTCCGGCGACTCGAAGCTGTCATTATCGAGAACGTCGGTCGTCACCGCGGTGTCTTCATCGGTGGTCGCCGTGTCATCACTGATGTCGGGCACCGGCGTCACGCTCAGATCCACCGTCACCGTCTCGGTGTCGCCGTTCACATCGGTGACGTCGTAGGTGAAGCTGTCACTGCCGTTGTAGTCGGCATCCGGCGTGTAGGTGAAGGTGCCGTCCGGGTTCATTGCCACCGTGCCGTTGGCGGCATCGGTGTTCAGGCTGTAGCTCGCCGCGGCGCTGTGGGTGTCGTTGGTCGACACATCCTCGCTGAGCGGCGTGTCTTCCGGGGTGGTGAAGCTGTCGGCCACACCGTCAGCCACCGCATTGACCGTGACATCGACCGTGGCGGTCTCGGACACGCCACCCGAGGTCACCGTATAGGTGTAGCTGTCGGTGCCATTGAAGTCGGCATTGGGCGTATAGGTCACCGTGCCGTCGTTATTGTTGGTGACCGTGCCGTTGGCCGGCTGGGTCACCGCCGTCACGCTCGGCGTACCCTCGAAGCTGTCATTACCGAGAACGTCGGTGGTCACCGAGGTGTCTTCATCGGTGGTCGCCGTATCATCCACCGCATCATCCACGGCATTGACCGTGACCGTGACGTCGGCGGTGTCGGTCTGGTTATTGCCATCCGAGAGCGTATAGCTGAGCGTCGGTACGGTGCCGTTGTAGTCCGCTGCCGGCGTGAACGACAGCGCACCGGCGGCGGTCAGAGTCAGCGAGCCGATGGTGTTGCCGCCCACCGTGATGGAGGTCTGCGACCCCAGCGTCAGCGCCTCCTGTGTGCCGTCATCATCGGTGTCGATGGAGGCGGAAACGATGTTCAGGGGGTCATTTTCCGGGTCGTTGTCGTTAGCGATGATGCTGGCATTCAGCGTCTGGTCTTCATCGACGGACAGGCTGTCATCCACGGCGTTCGGCGGCAGGTTGGCATCGCGGTAGTCCAGATCATTGATGAGCGGCACGGCATCCGCGCCATCGGCCGCCGTGTCGTCATCCGTGTCCGCCAGGGTAAAGTTGCCACTACCATCCAGGTTGTCATCGTTGACATCGAAGCCATCACTGGCATCCGTGCCTTCCACCGCGTCCTGGAGACCATCGCTATCCGTGTCGCCTGAAGCGTCGATGGTTGCCTGGTCAACCCCATGACCAGCCTCGTCGGTATCGGATAAGCCATCATCGTCGCTGTCGGTGTCCCGATAGTCCGCTGTGCCATCACCATCAGTATCGACAGGGCTCAGACCGGCGGAGGCCGTGAAGCCGGTATTCGCCGTATCGGCGTCGTAGTTGTCATCCAGGCCATCGCCGTCGACATCGGTGATGCCCCCTTGCGTGCCGGATGGCGCGATATAGCCTGCCGTGGTCTGCGCCTCGACATTATCCGTGATGCCATCATTGTCACTGTCGAGATCAAGATGATCCGGCGTGCCATCGCCATCCGTGTCCCGCGACTGCTGGCCGGTCGAGAACAAGGCAATGCCCACACCATCGCTAGCAGTGCCACCCTGAAACTGAAGCGTCAGGGAGTCGACCAGGTTGCCGGAATTACCCACTAGATAGAGGCCATTGTTATCACCGGAATCATTGGTCTCGGGGAAAGTCAGCTCGCCCGTGGTGGTGTCATATCCCATGAGATTGCCAATGACATCATTGCCCGAGCCGTTCTGCTGGTCAGTGTCATAGACCGAAAAGTCATCATTGCCGGCAGTACCTGTCACCGACAGGGAGCCTGTATAGCTGCCCTGGTCGGCATCCAGCAAGCTCAACACGATCTCGTCAGCGGGTACTGGTGTGGCAAAGTTGATCTGCAGGGAGCCTTCCTCGACCCCTGACCAGCGATTGCCATCGAAGGCGATATCAATGGCCCGTGGATCATTGGCCGAGGTGCCTGCGGGGAAGATGGAGAAAGCGGCACTAGCCAGGTTTTGAGTGGTCAAGCCATTGCCGGGTGTGGCAGTGACCTGAGAACTGGTGGCACCACTCCAGGGCACGGCGGACCCATCGGGGCGCACGTTCTCGCCAGTGAGCGCCCAACCTTCCTGCGTATCGAGGATGCCATCATTGTCATCATCGATATCCAGCTCATCCGCCACACCGTCGCCATCGGTGTCGGCGACATTATCCCGGTAATCGAAATCCGTGGCGGTGGGGTCGGCATTGCTGCCATCCGCCAGAGTGTCGCCATCGGCATCACCCAGCGCGAAGTTGCCGCTGGCGTCGATATTCTCATCGTTGACGTCGAACCCGTCGTTGCTGTCTGCCCCCTCGAAGTTGTCGTCGAGGCCATCAATATCCGAGTCGGCATTGGCCAGGCTGCTGCCCTGACCGTCGTTGCGCTCCTCGATATCGCTCTGGCCGTCATTGTCGCTGTCGGCATCCAGCACATCCGCGGTGCCGTCGCCGTCGGTATCCACCGGTGTCAGGCCAGCGGAAGCCGCTGGGCTGGCATTGCCGGTATCGGCATCATAGGCATCATCCAGGCCATCGCCATCGGCGTCAGTGATACCACTTCCGGTGCCGGATGGCGCTATATAACCCGCTGTGGTCTGGGCTTCGACATTATCGGTGATACCGTCATTATCGGAATCGATATCCAGGCGATCCGGGATGCCATCACCGTCGCTGTCACGGTCGTTGTACACCGTGGCCTGACCACTAATGGTAAAGCGATGCTGGAGGGCCGGGTTGCCGTCGAGTGAGTCAACCGCAGACAGCGCATTGGTAAACACACGGATGCCGGCCACCCCGCCGCCGAGGTCGATCACATTGATGGTCTGATTGACGGCTGGACTGACCGGCTCCAGGGTGCCGCTGTTCTGCTCGCCGGTGGCCAGTTCCGCGGTTTGAAACTCACCATCATTGAAATCCAGCACGAAGGTTTCGCCGGACGCATCCAGATCCCCATCGGCGACCACATCGCTGATATCGACCGTATCACCGACCTGGAACCCGAAGGACGAGAGGTCGATATCCGTGGTGGTGCTTCCCGCGCTATTGACGACCTCGATGAGGTCGGTGTCTGTAGTGACACTGGTGGAGGAAGTGTCCTGCTCGTTGATATCGAGGATGCCGTCATTGTCATCGTCGATATCGTTGGCATTGACGATGCCGTCGTTGTCCGGATCGTTATTGACGTCGCGATAACTGAAGTCATTGGTCAGAGGCGTGGCATCGGAGCCATCCGCGGCCACATCATCGTCGGTATCGGCCAGATTGAAGTTGGTGTCGGTGGCATCCAGATTCTCGTCATTGACGTCGAAGCCGTCATTGATGTCGGCGCCTTCGAAGTTGTCGTCCAGGCCATCGTTATCGGCATCCGTGCCGGCCAGGCTGCTGCCCTGGCCATCGCCACGCTCGAGGACATCGCCCAGGCCATCATCGTCCGAGTCGGCATCCTTGACATCCGGCGTGCCGTCATTGTCGGTATCCACCGGGCTCAGGCCGACGGAGGCGGCCGCACTGGTGTCACCGACATCCTGATCATAGTTGTCATCCAGGCCATCGCCGTCGGCATCGGTAATGCCGGCGGCGGTGCCGGAGGGCGCCACATAGGCGGCGGTCGTCTGTGCCTCGACATTGTCGGTGATACCGTCATCATCACTGTCGATGTCGACGTCATCATCCAGACCATCGCCATCCGCATCCGGCGGCCCGGATGTCACCTCCTGGGCAGTAAACACCGGCTCGATCAGGCGCAGAGAAAAGCCGCTGGAAATGTCCCAGGAGACCTCAACGCGATCGATGGACAGGCTGCCGAAGTCGAACTGTATCTGCCCGAAGAGATCCTGGTCGTCGGCACCACTGTCAGTCGTCGGCCCGGCCCAGGTGTTGTTGCCGAGAAACTCAATGGGATTACCGATCTGGGCAATGTAATTACTGGCATCCAGCAGGTTGCCATCGGTGTCATAGACATCGATGGTGGCTTCCTCGACATCCGACTCGAACTCGGACAAGGCAAAGCTCAAGTCAGTAACCGGATTGGTGTAGTCCAGCGTCAGGCCGCCCGTGGTGGGGCCGTTGAGCCCAATGCCATCATCCGACCCCTGAGTGCCAGGGTCGAAGGTATCCAGCCTGCCATCCAGCGCGGAGGCATCGGTAGTGGAGAACTGATATTCACCGGGGTTGCCGACATCGTAGGTGCCATCCGCGAAGCCGGCGTCAATCATGGGCTCGAAGGCGGTCGTCAGTCCCGAGGTCTCGTTGATGACATCGCCCTGTTCATTGATATCGAGAATGCCGTCATTGTCATCGTCGATGTCGATGCTGTCGAAGACGCCATCACCATCGGTATCGGTGTCCTTTTGCAGGCTCAGCGTGGCGGTATCACTCCCGCCGTTGGCATCGGAAACCTCGTAATCGAAGGTCTCGGTTTGCGGTGCCCCGGGGTCCATCTGGACATCGAGGCTCCCATCGCCCAGCAGGGTCACGGTGGTCCCGGTCGCCAGCGTCACCGGCGAGCCGGTGGACAACGGAATGGTCGTGCCCGGATCACTGGGGTCGATGATGCCGGTGACCGTCAGCGGATCGTCATCGGGGTCGGAATCATTGGCCAGCACGTCGACATTGGTCGAGGCACCCGGGATGGCGACCACGCTCTCCGAGTTGGCCGTGGGCGACGGGTCGAATGAAACCCCGTATTCGATACCATCCGCGCCAGTTCCCTCAAGGCTGCCGGGGGCCGCGGAGATCAGGAACTCGACAGAGGTCACGGTACCAGTGACCTGGACACTGCCGGCAGCCGAGCCATCATCGGCAACCATGCTCGACTCACTCGAGTAACCCGAGCCGGTGGCGTCTCCCACGGCGGCGTTAGAGATGGTGCCAGCGCTGGAGTCAACGGCAAAATGATCCGAGCCCGACAATCGCGACAATGTGACGCCTGACGTATCCAACGTCAGTTGAGCGCCGTTATGAACTTCGCCAGAAGTGTCATCGAAGCCACCAAGCCGGTCCAGATGAATGATCGGGTTGGTCACCTCTTCGGAAAAGGAGATGGTTACCCGGCCTGTGCCGGCATCATTACTCGCCTGCTCACCATTCTCAGAGTCCGTATCCCATGCGAAACTCGTCGACAGGGAGGGAGCTCCCTGCACATCGGGCGTAAAGGCCGGGATCGTATTGAACGAGTCGTTCGAGTTGCCAGTGAAAGAAGTATTGTCGTCTTCCGATGACAGGTCGATGGTGGTGGTGACACCGGCGGTGGTATTGAAGGCGGTGGTATCGCCATCCGTGGTCGGGATAGTCCAATTGCCAGTATTGTTCTGGGCGAGGACATCATCCCAGGCCTCCGCCACGAGTGGCTGTGTCTCGATGCCACCCTGTTCGACCTCCAGCTCCCAGTCACCACCCAGATCGGCATGCCCCGTGTCATCCGTGGACGCCGCCACATCGGCACCGGTCGCGTTGGACAAGGCCGTGAGCGTGCTCTCGTCCTGGCCGAAGTCGCAACCATAGACCAGAATATCGCCATTGTCCGAAAGGCTGGTGCCGATCGCCGTAAGCGCCTCGGCGTGTTCGCCGACGATACTCTGAGCATTCAGGGTCGTGTTGCCCAGTTGGATCCGGCCCTGCTCGCCATGGCTGAGGAGGTGGATGGCATCGAGGTCGCTGCGGCCCTCGAGGGCTGTCTGGATCTGCTCGACACCGCCCGAGCCGCCATCCAGCACCACCACTTCCGCCCCTTCGGGCATGGATACCAAAAGACTGTCACGCTTATCGACACGCGAATCGACAAAATAGATTTCCGAACGCTCGGATGAAGCTGACGGAGCGGCAACCGCCGATGCCAGCTGCTCGCCCTCACCCGCATCGGACGCCCCGGATTCGGCCTCTGTGCTGTCACCGGGTCGGGATTGATCATCCTGCTGATCCACCGCAGCGTCGGCCGCCTCGGCGCCCATGGCACCATCGAACATGATGCGCTCTTCCAGCGCCAGGAAATCGGCGTCGTACGCCTCATGCCGATCCTGCGGCTCGGAAGGAGTAACGCTTTGATCACGCTCGAATTCGTCACTCATCGGCTCACCTGGGTTCTCGGCGCTGCAGCGGGTCACTGGCGCCAGAGCATAGTTTGGTCATTGTATCCAAAAACCAAATCCCTAGTACTTAGAGTAGTAATCAACACAGACTATATCAAAACATCTTGCCCCATAGCGGCAAAAGAGTGCCTGCGACCCAACTCTTGTACCTTATTCATGACCATGAATCAGGGCACACCATCACCTGTCCCTGATATGCCATTAACTCAATCATATGAAACTAATGCATATGCCAGGTTCAACGCAGTTTGTTGCGTTTAAACCCCACTTCCATCTCCCAGAGAAGAGGCAGGATACTTTCCGGCATGAATAGAGACAGGTGAACTTTCGTGACACCCGGCCTCCTCAAGTCCTGAGAGCTAGCCGCTTCATATCTCGAAACAGACAAACCGAGCATCTGATGACAATAAAGCTGGTGTGGCTGCATCCCACGGCGCGACCTGAGCATTGTCGGAAGACCGGCTGCACGCCGACTTTTCAGCCAATACCTAGAACTCGGTCTCGCGTATCAGCACCTGCGCCACCCGGCGGAACAATCGGGTCGCGAGTGCCTCCGGCTGACTATGCACGACCACCACGCCTGGCTGGACCGTGTCCAGTTCGGGCACTTCGGGCATCGCCCCAGCAGATACACGGGCCTTGAGCGGATACCACACCCCTTTTGGTGTCGGACGATCCTCTTGTTGCGACGGCCCCGCCGACGCCCCAGAGCCCTGCTGCACCGGAATATCGCCCCCGTTGGGTGTTGTCAGGTACCCATCCGGCAGGCTCTGCACCGAATAGTCGGCAATCGACAGGGTGTCGAGAGACAAGCCGGGGATACTCAACGCATCGGCGACAAACTCACCTCCAGCGTGCTGATCCAGTCGCCTCAAGTCAGCTTCGCGAATGTAGCCCCGCACCACCGGGTTGCCGGGCTCGATCACGCGCGCCAGATACTCCTGGCGCCCAAACCAGACCCCCGTACGCAGCAGGGGCATCATGTCGCGCACCACGCCGTCGTGAGGCGCTCGCACCTGCATGTCCGCACGCTTGTCCTGCAGGGATTCCAGCGTTTCCCGCTGCTGGTCGAGCTGACGTTCCACCACGGTGCGTCGGGAGCGCGCCACTTCGTCACCGGCAATGGCCTGAAGCTGAGCCTCGCTCAGCGCGATACGCTGCCTGGCCTGCTCTATCTCGAGGGGGAGTTCCGGGTCTTCGAAGGCGAACAACAACTCACCTTCCTGGACTCGCTGGCCTTCCTCAACCCTGACTGCCGCCAGCCGTCCTTCGACCGCCGAATAAATGGCCTGCTGACGCGCCTCATCCAGGATGGCCGGCACTTGTATACGGGTGGAAAAGGGCATGCACAGCAATAGCAGCAGCACTGCTACAGCACCGAAGGTCATCCAGCTTCGTCGCGATCGTGCGATTCGGTGGCGCATTTTTCCCCACACTTTGAACTCGCGCCAAACAGGAAAGGCGATGAAGAACGCAATCTCCGCGCAGAACAGGATGATGCCAAGCGCCTTGAAGAAGAAACTATAGACAATCAGCGCAATGGCAAGGAACAGGAAGAACCGGTATATCCAGGTCGCATAGCTGTAGCTCACCATGAAGACGCGCATGCGCCTGGAAAGTCGTTCGGGCGATGGATCCCCGAGCCCGAAGAGTAACTCGCGCAGGGCCCACTTGCCCATGCCGAACGAGCGCGGCTGCAGATTGTGCACGCCCAGCGCGTCGGCCAGCAGGTAATAACCATCGAAGCGCATCAGCGGGTTCAGGTTGACCAGCAGCGAAAAGAACCAGCTCACCGTAGCGATGGCAAAGGCCGCACTGCGCGCCGGACCATCCGGCAGAAAACACCAGACCAGAGTGGCATAGACGGCGATCGTCAACTCGACCATGACGCCACCGAAATCGACCATCAGCCGGTCGCGCCGCTTGCGCAAACGCCAGGCATCGGTCAGATCGGTATACAACAAGGGGAACATGACCAGAAACGCCACTCCCATGACAGGCACGCGCAGCCCTCGCCCCACCGCCTGATAGCCATGACCCAGTTCGTGCAGAATCTTCACGAAGACGAGGGCACCGGCATAGGTGACCGCGCCAGCAGGAGTGAAAGACGCCTGAAAATACTCGATCAGGTCACTGAACTGCCGGCTGCCCAGGTAGAGCGCCATAAGCAGTACGAGGCAGGTCAGTATCACGAAGCCGCGCGTGAACAAGGGGCGCACCACCGGCCAGCTGGCATGCAGGAAACCATTGGGGCGCACCAGCGGCACGCGAAAGAAGATATAGCGGTGCAATGCCCATTGCAGCAGGGTGCTTCGCTGACTCTCGGCTCGCTTGGCAAAGCGCCTGGCGATGCCAGGGCCACTCTCCGCCAGCAGGTCGTTCAACCTCAGAAACTGCACCACGGCCTGAATTTCCTGCTCGCCAACCTGGAGTGCCCGCTGGCGTCGCAGGTCTTCACTCAGGCGCTGGACCGAGCCTGCCGACCAGTGCGAAATCATTTCGACGCTGCGCTGACCGACCTGAAAGAAACGATGCCGCACCGGATCATGGATCACCCAGCTGGGTGCGCCATTCAGCAGCGGGGCCCCCGGGGAGATCCGCAGATCCTCGCGCAGCGGCGGGAGTGGCGTATCCTCCTGGCTGTCGGCGCTCATGGTCTAGATCCCCAGGGTCTGCCGCAACCAGCTCAGCGGCCGTCTGAAGACGATGTAATAAAGGCTGTGCTCCTCGCCATAGAGCTGTGCCGTGCCATAGGCACCCACGCGGACATCCTCCAGCCCTTGCTCGCCCTCGGCCACGCCGGCCTTGAGCGTATACGCGAAACTGCCGTCAGGCTGGGTGACGGCGCGATAGCTGGTGCGCGTCAGACGAGCATCGATGGGATTCAGCGGATCACCATCGAGAAAGATACGTGCCGTGTCCCCCTCCTCCAGATCGATGTTATCCATCACGGGCAAGCGAATGGTGAACTCGAGTGTGTCGGGGGAAACCAGCTCCATGACTTTTTCCCCCACACTCACGGGGCGACCGGTCAGCGCCGTGGGATCATCGAAAACCGCCACGCCATCCTCCCTGGCTCGAATCGTGACACGATCCAGTCGCTCCTGGGCCAGAGCCCGCTCGGACAGGGCCAGCGCCAGCTCGGCCTGGGCCACCTTCAATTCACGAGCGGCCTCGCGATCGCTAAAGGCCGCGTTCTGTAACTGCGTCAGGCGCGACTGGGCCACAGCCACCTCGCGACCAGCGATCGACAGCTCATTACGCAGCTCGGTGTCCTCCAGGCGAACCAGCACATCCCCCTTCTCCACCGGCTGATTGGGCTCCACCTCGACCGCGTCGATAACGCCTTGAATGGGCACCGGCACCGCCAACCGTTCCTGGCTGGTCACCTCCACCGGCGCCAGTACCGTCAAGGGGGCCGGCAAGAAGCCCAGGAGCAGCACCACCAGCAGCAACGCAGGCCAGAGGATGCGTCCAGGCAGCCAGCGCCGACGCTCGAGTTTACGGCCCTTCAGGGCCTGCCAGGCATGTCCCCCCGCCTCGGAAACTCGTTGTGCCAGCGGCAGCACATGCTCCGACCAGGGCTTCTCGTGCAGCACCAGGACACCGCCGAAGAGCCTCCCCTTGCGCGTTTTCAGGGGGATCCAGAGTGCCTGGACAAAGAGGTGATCCTGCAAGGCCTCGAGTTCAGGCGCGTCCGTCAAGGTCAGGCGTCCCGTCTCACTGGCGACTGACGGTTCCAGACCCTCCACGAACTGTGTCATCTGACGATTGATCGCCGCATGGCGGTCGAAATTGGTCACCGATGACACGGCTTCAAGGCACCACCGGCGGCGCTTGCGGAACACGAAGGCCTGTCTGAACCCGAGCACCTGGCGGCTCTCATTGGCCAGATAGAAGGCCAGCTCACGCTCGGACTCGAGGCGCCTTAGATCCGCTTCGAATTGCAGAATGCGCAGCAGGCCAGCGGCACTGCCGGATGACGAGTCCTCTGCCGACTGAACACTCGCATGCGGATTGGTAAATGTCTGCTTGCCGGGATCCTGTGGCGATGCCATGACGCTCACTCGAACCTGGCGATGCCGGACATGCCGGGCAGAATGTCGGGCACTTCGCTCTGAAATGCCGCCGTCAGCTCGACCGTCTTGCTGACCGGGTCAACGGTTGCCCCGAACCCGGTGACCTCGATGGCAAAGGAACCCTCGGCTTCATCGAAGCTGACCTGCCCCGCGGTACCGGACTCCATCCAGCGCAACCACTCCGCTGGTGCCTGGATCTCGACAGTCGGTCTTTCAGTCGACACGATGTGCAGCAGTGGTTGAGACGGTTCGACATATTCAAACGCATTGACCGACAACTCGGCGACACGCCCGGCGAAGGGGGCAGCAATATCACAACCGGACACTCGGGCCTGGGTCAGTTGTCGCCGGGCCCTGGCTTCGGCCGCCCTGGCCTCGGCAACCTCGACCTCGACCCGGCCGATGGCCCCGCGCTCGAGTAGGGCCTGACGCGAGCGATACTCGGCGCTGGCCGCCTGATAATCGGCTGCGGCGGCTTCTGCCTCGGCCCGCTGCTCCGCACAGTCCAGCTGCACCAGCAGCTCGCCTTTGGCGAAGGATGCACCTTCCTCGAATGGCAGTGCCTTGACGGTGCCGGCCAGGATGCTGGAGAACTCGGCTTCGGCCTCGGCCCGAACCACCGCCGGTGCCTCGCCGCCCCCTTGCTGAGCCCCGGCATTGGATGTGGCCACCACACTGACAAACGCCACGAAAACGCAAGCGGCGGCAGGAAGACGGCCGATAAGACCTCGAGAGTTGCGCATATGCCCAAGTGCTCCGATGCCAGGGGATGACGTACTGTCACCCAGCACAAGAAGTGATCGCCGCCCGCAAGAGACGCGGCACCTCAGCTAGCCTACTGCATTTTTCTCCCTGTCGAGAAGCATTTAGACCACGGGCAGGACCCGAAGAACGCAACAGGCAACTCTGTACTCTGCAGTTGGCATTACTCTAGGCTGGCGTCTATAGCCACGTTACCCGGACGAAAACCGGTTCGGCACTTTATGACCCCTGCGGCTGTCACAGGAAGGCTGGCACGCAAAGATGGCCGGACGAAACCGCTGACGCTGGATTCAAGTACCTGACGAGACCAAGATGCTACGACGACTCGCAACCTGCCTTGGCATGGCGATGGTGTGCCTGACCCTGGCCACCCCGAGTACAGCCCTGGATCTGGAACCACCCGAGTTACCGACGCTGGTCAACAGCAATACTCAGGCGGTAAGTGGCGAGGAAGTCCGCCTCGGCCGGACCTGGCTGCGCCAGTTCCGCGCCCGGGCCTCGACCTGGGAAGATCCGATTACCCAGGCTTACGTCGATTCTCTGGTGGCTCGGCTGTTGCCCCATGCCAGCCTGGGCGGCATCGACCCGATTATCACCCTGGTCAGCAGTGAACGGCTCAATGCCTTTGCCGTACCGGGCGGGGTCATCGGCATCAACGCCGGCCTGTTCGCCTTTGCCGAGCAGGAGGCGCCGCTGGTCTCGGTCGTCGCCCATGAGCTCGGTCACCTGGCCCAACGTCATCACGCTCGTGGCAAGGCTCGCGCCGAACAGACCCAGATCCCGACCATGGCCGCCATGCTGGCCGGCATGCTGATCGCGGCCGGCGGCGGAGGCGACGCCGGCATTGCCGCCGCCATGGGCTCACAGGCCGCCTTCATCCAGGACCAGCTGGCCTACTCCCGACGTTACGAACACGAGGCCGATCGCAGCGGGCTGCAGATCATGGCCGGGGCCGGTTATGAGCCACAGGCCATGGTCGACATGTTTCGTACCATGCAGCGCATGATCTCCCTGCAGGGCGGAAGCCCGCCGGAATTCCTGCTGACGCACCCGGTCACCCAGTCCCGCATCAGTGACGCCCAGAGCCGGGTCGATCAGCTGCAGACCGAGGCCTCGCGAACCGACAGCCTGGAGTATCAGCTGGTGCGCGCCCGGAGTCTGCTGGCCATTCATCACCGTGACCCGCGCCAGGCCGTCACGCGTCAGGAAAAGGACGGCGCCCCGCAGGACGCCAGACGCTACCTGCGAGCGCTGATCGATGCCGAGGAAGGCCGCCCCTCAAGGGCGCTGGATAGCCTGGATGCCCTGGCCGATCAGCATCCGGACCTCTCCCTGCTGCCGGCCACCGCCGCCGAAATAGCGCTGGATGCCGGCCTCGTCGAGCAGGCCATTTCCCGCAGCCGACACCAGCTACGGCTGATGCCGGGCTACTTCCCGGCCCGCCTGGTGCTCGGTGAAGCGCTGTTGCAGCGTGACGCCAACGCGGCCTACCACGTCCTGCACGACCTGGCGAACGACCACCCCGAGGATCCCCGGGTGTACGCCCTGCTGGCCGAAGCGGCTGGCCACAGCGAGCGCAAGGCCTGGGGGCATATTGCCCGTGCCGAGCAATTGCAACTGACGGGGCGTATCGACCAGGGCATCGAGCAGCTGGATGTCGCCATGGAGGTCGCCGAGCAGGACGGCGCCCCCAATGCCCTGGCCCATGCCGAACAACGCAGGCAGGCCTTTATCGACTACCGGGAAAGCATGGAAGATTTTCGATAGCGAGGCGAGCGGCGAGCGGCGAGCGGCGAGCGGCGAGCGGCGAGCGGCGAGCGGCGAGCGGCGAGCGGCGAGCAAAACGATGGCACCGCCCAGACAGACGGCAACCCATCCACTGGCGGCGCGTCTCCAACTCGTAGCTCGTGGCCAGCGGCCAAGGAAGCGCTGATTTATGTGACGAGCGAAGATAGGTTGGCTGCCGCCGGAACGGAAATACCGCAGTTTACACGCCAGTAAATGAGGATATTGGCCGGGCTCGCGCACGAGTACCGCCGGCAGCCAAGATATCGAGCGCAGTAATAAATCAGTGGTTTCCTAAGCGAACACCACCCTGGCCACATCCCGATAATGACCGGCGAAATGCACCGTCATGCCCTCGCGCAGGTAGTCCGGCAGCTCTTCGTAGTCACGCCGGTTGGCGTCCGGCAGGATCACCTCGAAGATCTCGCTGCGACGCGCCGCGATGATCTTTTCGCGAATGCCGCCCACCGGCAGGACCTGCCCGGTCAGTGTCAACTCTCCGGTCATGGCCAGCGGCCGGTCGACGGGCTCGTGACGCGCCAGCGACAGCAGGGCCGTGGTGATGGTCACCCCGGCCGAGGGGCCATCCTTGGGCGTGGCGCCTTCCGGCACGTGCAGGTGCACGAAGGCCGAATCGAAGAAGTCGGCATCGGCCCCATACTCGGTCAGGTGCCCCAGCACATAGCTGTAGGCAATGTTCGCCGACTCCTTCATGACCTCGCCCAGCTGACCGGTCAGCTTGAAGCCGCGATCCAGCGCATGCACCTTGCCGGCCTCGACGGACAGGGTGGCACCGCCCATCGAGGTCCAGGCCAGGCCGGTCACCACGCCCTCGCCCTTCATGACCTTTTCCTTGCGGAAGGTCGGCGCGCCGAGGAATTCCTCCAGGTTCTTCACCGAGACCTTGATCGTCTGCTGGCCGTTTTCCAGCAGCTTGACCGCCGCCTTGCGCACGATGCGATGCAGCTGCTTCTCGAGCTGCCGCACCCCGGCTTCGCGGGCATAGCCCTCGATGATCTGACGCAGCGCGGCATCGGTGAGATTGATGCGCTTCTTGGGAATCTGGTCGCGCTTGAGCAGCTTGGGCCAGAGGTGATGCTTGGCGATCGCCATCTTTTCCTCGGCAATGTAGCCGGAAAGACGAATCTGCTCCATGCGGTCCAGCAGGGCCGGTGGCAGGGAGTCCAGGGTGTTGGCGGTGCACACGAACAACACCTTCGACAGATCGAGGCGCACATCCAGATAGTGATCCAGAAAGTCGATGTTCTGCTCCGGATCGAGCACTTCCAGCAGGGCCGAGGCCGGGTCACCCTGGAAGGACTGCCCCATCTTGTCGACCTCATCGAGCATGATCACCGGGTTCTCGACCTCGACCTCCTTGAGGGCCTGCACGAGCTTGCCGGGCATGGCGCCCACATAGGTGCGACGGTGGCCCTTGATTTCGGCCTCGTCACGCATGCCGCCCACCGAGAAGCGATAGAACTCACGCCCCAGCGCTTCGGCGATGGAGCGGCCGACCGAGGTCTTGCCGACCCCCGGGGGCCCCACCAGCAGCAGGATGGATCCGCCGACATCACCCTTGAAGGTGCCCTCGGCGAGAAACTCGACGATGCGTTCCTTGACGTCCTTGAGGCCATCATGGTCGCGATCCAGCACCGTACGCGCATGCGCCAGATCGAGCTGGTCGTCGCTGGTGACACCCCAGGGCAGCGAGGTCAGCCAGTCGAGGTAGTGTCGCGTGGTGCCATATTCCGGCGAACCGGTCTCCAGTACCGAGAGCTTGTCGAGCTCGTCGTTGATGCGCTCCATGGCCCGCTCGGGCACCACCTTGTCGGCCAGCCGGGCGCGGAAGGTGTCGACATCGTTTTCCCGGTCATCCTTGGAAATGCCCAGTTCGCGCTGAATGACCTTGAGCTGCTCGCGCAGGAAGAACTCGCGCTGGCGTTCCTGCATCTGCGCATTGACCTGCTCGCTGATCTCGCTCTGCAGCTGGGCCACCTCGATTTCCTTGCGCAGCAGAGGCAGTACCTTCTGCATGCGCTCGATGACCGGCAGGGTCCCCAGTACATCCTGCAGTTCGGGACCCTTGGCCGAGGTGATGGCCGCGGCAAAGTCGGTCAGGGGACCGGGCTCATGCGGGCTGAAGCGATTGAGGTAGTGCTTGAGCTCTTCGCCATACAGGGGATTGATCGGCAGCAGTTCCTTGATGCCGTTGATCAGGGCCATGGCGTAGGCGCGGGTCTCGTCTTCCTCGGGCTCGACCGGCTCGCGTGGATAGCTGACCTCGACCAGATAGGGCGGTTCCTTGGACAGCCAGCGCTGAATGCGGAAGCGGCGCATGCCCTGGGCGATGAACTGCAGCTGGGAGTCTTCACCCTGGAGCTTGTGGACCTTGACGGTGGTGCCGACTTCCGGGAAATCCTCATGGCCCAGTTCCTCGACGCCGGTTTCGCCGACGAAGGCCAGCCCCACCATCTGGTGAGGCGTGTTACCGACCCGCTGGATGGTCTCCTCCCAGCGCTCACGATTGATCACCAGGGGCTGAACCTGGGCCGGAAAGAAGGGACGATTGTGCACCGGCAGCAGATAGATGCGCTCGGGAAGGCTGTCACTGGCCGGCACGACGGCCTGCCCCATGCCACTGCCGGGCTGCAGGGACTCTTCACTTTCCTCGACCTGGACCCATTCCAGGCCGTCCTGTTCGATACCTTGATCGTTGTCGTCGCTCATGCGTACCTCATCCTGAAAGGACGGGATAATACGTCCCGTGATGATCAGGGAATGCGGGCGAAGAGCGGAAACTTCAAGTCATGGCAGGGGCGGTGAGAATGCCGAAAGCGGACGACCGTTGAGTCGCACCCGGCCGCTGACGACGTCGAGCTGCAGGTCGTCGGTATCCAGCGGCAGGCCCAGCCACAGCGAGACCACCGCAGGCAGATCGTGCCACAGGAAGTCCCCGTCCAGGCGCTCGCGCCAGACGCCCTGCTCCGCTTCGGTGTAAAGGAGTTCCGGCTCCAGGGCCGACAGATCGCGACCATCGAAGATCAGGGCACCTTCACCGTTCAGCGTCAAGCCCAGCATCGGGCTGTCGAGATCCACCTCGGAGAGGTCGAAGCGCGGCGAATCGCTCATCAGCCAGCGCATGTCGTCGGCCAGGTAAGCCAGCAGGTCGCGTCCTTGCAGGCCGGCACCACCGCGCGCGGTGGCGCTTTTCAGGTGTGTCAGCAGGGCACGCAGGGCATCGGCGTCGAGGCGCGACAGCTCACCCACCAATGAACCTTCCAGCAGGACCTGATCCGCCGACATCACCTGCCCCAGACCCAGCTCGGCGCGCACCCGCAGCTCTTCTTCGTCGAGCTCGGTCTTGCTGTGCAGCACCAGCTGTTCGGCGTTCAGCGCCAGATCGGGAGAGCGCCAGCTGAGACCGTTGACCTTGAGCAGATCCCGCTGGGTGAAATGATAGGCGCCATCGACATAGGCATAACGGCTCTCGAGCGTGATGGGGCCCGCCTCGAGCATGGTCTCGCCATCCTCGAGACGAGCCGACTCGACATGGGCCCGACCTCTCCAGTTACCGAACTCGCCTTGCACGGCAAAGCGCGTACCGCGCAACGTGAAAGTGCGCGCTTCCTGACGCACCACCAGTGGGGCCAGCTCCATGGAGCCATCGAAGGTGCCGGAAAGCGGGTGATAGCGTGCCTCCCAGGCGGGGCGTATGGCAGCCTCTTCGGCAACGCCATCCAGGTGAGGGTCGAGAGCCCCCTCCATGCGCGTGCTGAGCAGCCCATGGCGGGCATGGTAATGAATCTCGAGGCTCCAGAAATCACCGAACAGCGGCGCCAGTTCAATGACCCCGGACGAGGTCAGCCAGCCCTGGTCGGCCTCACTGCGCCAGATGGACAGCTCACCACGCGCCTGGAGATCGCGAATGGCGCGAGACAGCTCGCGCTCGAACATCAGGCTGGCAATCGTCTGGGCCACCGCCCAGGTCAATGCCACGCCCAAGATGACCGGCACGATCAATCTTTCCTTGCGCATTGACTGCTCCATGTCTGCTGACGCGACCGCCCGGTGTTCACCGGCGGGCGCCCCGAGTCTTCAGGCGCACCACACCGGCTGCTCGGCTCAATGCAGCCAGAACCACAGGTGCATGGTACTCCAGCCATACACACTGGCCAGCACATCATCGATCATGATGCCGAATCCGCCCGCCACGCGCCGATCCGCCCAGCGGATCGGCCAGGGCTTAAAGACATCGAACACCCGAAAGACCACGAAGCCCCAGAGCGCCGCTTCCCAGGAGAAGGGGACCGCGGCCATGGTCAGCCAGTAGCCGACGAATTCGTCCCAGACGATACCGGAGTGATCATGCACACCGAGGTCGCGGGATGTCTTGTCACACAGCCAGATGCCCCAGATGAAAGCAACCGCCACGACCAGCATGTACCAGCCCAGGGGCAGTTCCGAGAGCAACCAGTAGCAGGGGATCGCGGCGAAGGTACCGAAGGTGCCCGGGGCAAAGGGCACCGCACCACTGCCGAAGCCGAATGCCAGGAAATGGGCCGGACGATGCCAGACGCTCTTCGGGGCTCGATTCATGGCCTCTCTCCCGGAAAGTGCTGCCAGCCCGATGGCGTCGAGGCATCGACGCCTTGCAGGCCAGGCTCACTGGTGAAGCTACCGATCACGGTCAGCGGCACCTCCAGTGCCGCCAGTCGCTGTCTGGCCGGTTCAAGGCTGTCCGGCGACAGGCTCACCAATAGCTCGTAATCATCCCCACCACTCAGCGCGGCCTGCAGCGCCGAGTCAGTGCCCAGCCGATCGACGAGTCCCACGGCCAGCGGAAATGAGTCGGGGCAGAGCCTGGCCCCCAGCCCCGAGGCCTGACACAGATGCCCCAGGTCGGCCAGCAGGCCATCGGAGATGTCGATGGCGGCACTCGCCAGACCACGCAGTGCCATTCCGGCCGACAGGCGCGGCTCGGGAAGCAGATAGCGCCCCAGCAGGGGCGTGGACAGGTCACGTTCGCCGGCCTGCCAGTGCGCCAGGCCACCTGCCCCGCCACCCAGCACACCGGTCACTGCCAGATAATGCCCCGGCTCGGCCCCGGTTCGCGTCAACGCTTCGCCTGGCGGGACCTCACCCATGACGGTCACGCCCACCGCCAGCTCACCACGGCTGACATCGCCTCCCGCCAGCTCGACGCCCGTGTCGCGACACAGCGCATGAAAGCCCTCCGCGAACGCCGCCACCCAGTCCCCGTCGGGCTCCGGCAGCGTCAGCGACATGAGACACCAGCGCGCCCTGGCCCCCATGGCCGCCAGATCGCTGAGGCTGACCGCCAGCGCCCGATGGCCGATGGCCCGTGCCGGGGCCGAGGCCGGAAAATGCACATCGGCCACCGAGGTATCGACACTCACCGCCAGGCGCTGCCCCGGCGCGGGCGTCAGCAGGGCCGCATCATCTCCGATCCCCAGCGCGACGCCCGCCTCGGTGCTGCGGGAGGCAGGCGTGAGAAAACGGGAAATCAGCTCGAATTCGCTATGCATTCGCTCGACAGCCTTCAGCGACGACGCGCTTCGACCTCGGCGGCGCGAAGTTGAACCGCCAGCTTGTCGAGAATGCCATTGACATAGCGGTGTCCCTCCGTGGCGCCGAATGACTTGGCCAGCTCGACGCCTTCGTTGATGGCCGCACGGTACGGCACATCCATGCGAAAGCCCAGCTCATAGGTGCCCAGGCGCAGAATGGCCAGCTCGATGGCGTCCAGCTCATCCAGGCGGCGATCGAGGACCGGTGCCAGATGCTCGTCGATGACCTCCTGCTGGCTCACCGCGCCATGCAGGAGCTCGTGAAACAGCGCCAGGTCAGCGATCTCCATGACCTTGTGCCAGTTTTCATGATCTTCCAGATCCTCGTCGGCGACCTGGCCACGGAATTCGGCTTCCAGGGTGGTGACCGCCTTGCCGGTCATGTGCCATTGATAAAGCCCCTGGACGGCCAGCTCACGGGCGGCACGACGCGACTGCTGGGACTTCGAGGGCTGACGCTGCTGACCGCTCATTGCTCGTCTCCGCTTGAGGGCGCTTCCAGGCGGCGCATCAAGGACACCATTTCCATGGCCGCCATGGCCGCTTCGGTGCCCTTGTTGCCGGCCTTGGTGCCAGCGCGTTCGATGGCCTGCTCGATGGAATTGACCGTCAGCACGCCATTCGCCACCGGCGTCTCGAACTCCAGCTGCAGACGGCTCAGCGCCGAGTTGCACTCACCGGCCACATGTTCGAAATGTGGCGTGCCGCCGCGGATCACCGCGCCCAGGGCAATCACCGCTTCGGGCTGGACCGCACGCAGGGCGCGCTGAATCGCCAGCGGCAGCTCCCAGGCTCCGGGGGCGTGGATAATGTCGATATTGGCTTCATCCACCCCATGGCGGGTCAGGCTGTCCACCGCGCCCTCGACCAGACTGTCGACCACATGATGATTGAAGCGACCGACCACGATCACGTAGCGGCCATCGACGTCGACGAAGCTTCCTTCGACTTGAGAAATCGGTTGCATGTTCTGTTCCTGATCAATCCGGTATGGCGAGCTGCCGATTCGCGAGTCCGAGTCTCGACACGGGCGGCGCAGCTGCGCGTTGTTCATCCATTGGTGATGGCACTTTCAGTGATCGCCGGCAGCCACCGTCCTGCCATCGGGGTCGACACGCTCGACAACCTCGAGATCGAAGCCGGAGAGCGCCGAGAACCGCCAGGGCGAGCTCAGCAGGCGCATCCGGCCGACGCCGAGGTCACGCAGGATCTGCGAGCCGGTGCCGATGGTCAGGTAGTTGCCGGCGCCATCGGAGTCGGTGGTGCGCAACGGCCGACGGCGTTCGAGGAACTGCTCGACCAGGTCATGCAGGTCCTGTCGCGGGCGGCCATCATCCAGCAACACGAAAACCCCCTGCTCGACCCGGGCGATTTCCGCCACTGCCTCATGGGCCGACCAGCTGTCATGCTCCCCTTTCTGCAGCGACAGCAGGTCTCGCACCACATTGGTCAAGTGGACACGCACCGTGGTCAATGTCTGCGGATCCGGCCTGCCCTTGACCAGAGCCAGATGGTGAGCGCCCTGAATGCGATCGCGGAAGACATGCAGATCCAGCTCGCCGTGTGGTGTCTGAACCGGCAGCGACTCGACCAGCTCGACGGTCTGCTCATTGTGAATCCGGTAGTGTATCAGGTCGGCGATGGTCCCCATCTTCAGGCCATGCTCCTGGGCAAAGCGCTCCAGCTCGGGACGACGGGCCATACTGCCGTCATCATTCATGACCTCGCAGATGACCCCGCTGGGGTCCAGACCGGCCAGCGCCGACAGGTCGCAAGCCGCCTCGGTGTGGCCGGCACGCCGCAGCACGCCACCCGGCTCCGACATCAGCGGAAAGATATGCCCGGGCTGGACCAGATCCTCCGGCCTGGCATCCCGCGCGGCCGCGGCCTGGACCGTGCGCGCGCGGTCGGCGGCGGAAATGCCGGTGGTGACGCCCTCGGCGGCCTCGATGGAGAGCGTGAACTTGGTCCCGAACCCCGACCCATTGCCGGTGACCATCAGCGGCAGCTGCAGCCTTTCACAGCGCTCGCGCGTCATCGGCAGGCAGATCAATCCCCGGGCATGCCGCGCCATGAAGTTGATGTGCTCGGCCTCGACCTTCTCGGCGGCCATGATGATGTCGCCTTCATTCTCGCGATCCTCATCATCCATGAGGATGACCATCCGCCCCTGGCGAATATCCTCGATCAGCTCGGGAATGGGGGAAAGGCCCCCGTTGGAGGAGTGCACCATGGATTCTCCATCTTTGAGCGTGGCGGCTGTCGCCGAGTGACCACATTTCCGTCGCCGTCAGGCGTCACCCGCCTGAAACCGCGTTAGGGTACCGTGGCACGGGCGCGGGCGCTAGGCGTGGTCCAACCTTCCCTCGTCAGCTTGTCAGCCAGTGCCAGGTCAGTCGACCGCAGGAGCGCCCCCTGATGCCCTCTCCAGGTCAGAACGTGGCGTCAGACGGATACCGACAGCTCGCGCTGACGAGGCACGGCGGTGATGCGCCAGTCCTCGCCCACGGCGCGAATATCCAGAATCTGCAGCGGACGCTGCTCATCCATGCGCGTCATCCCCGGCAGCTCGAAAAGCGGCCGCGCCTCGCCGCCCAGCAGGGTCGGGGCGACGAACAACTGCATCTCGTCCACCAGGCCGGCATCGAACATGGCCCCTGCCAGCGTTGCCCCCGTCTCCAGCAGCACCTCATTGGCCGCCTCCCGGGTCGCCAGATAGGCCAGTAGCGCCGCCAGCTCGACGCGTCCGCTCTCTTCGGCCGCCACTTCCACCACCTCGGCACCGGCGGCTTCCAGCTCGGCCCGGCGTTCGCGATCATGGCCGGCTACCGTGACCACCAGTGTACGCCCGGCTTCGCGCAGACAGGCAGCCGCCAGGGGCAGACGCAACCGGGAGTCGACGATCACACGCAGCGGCTGGCGCCGGGCAATGCACTCGGCCTGCTCCAGTTCGAGTTGATCGGGGCGCACGGTGAGACGCGAATTGTCGAAGATCACGGACTCGACCCCCGTCAACACGGCACTCGAGCGCGCCCGGAGACGCTGGACCTCACGTCGTGCCGAAGGCCCGGTGATCCACTGGGATTCCCCGGACCGCATGGCCGTACGGCCATCCAGACTCATCGCCATCTTGAGGCGAACATGCGGCCGCCCTTGCGCCATGCGCGAGATGAAGCCGGGGTTGAGGGCGCGCGCCTCTTCTTCCAGGACGCCGACCTCGACCGCGACCCCAGCCTCTTTCAGCAAGTCGATTCCACGTCCCGCAACCTCGGGGTTGGGGTCCTGCATGGCGACGACCACACGCGCCACACCCGCCTCGGCCAGAGCCACGGCGCAGGGTCCGGTGCGCCCCTGATGAGAACATGGCTCCAGAGTGACGTAGGCCGTGGCTCCGCGCGCCGCATCGCCGGCCTGCTGCAGGGCATGGATCTCGGCATGCGCCTCGCCGGCCCGTTCATGCCAGCCCTCGCCGACCAGCCTGTCCTGATTGACCAGCACACAGCCTACCCTGGGGTTCGGGTCGGTGGTGTAGAGTCCCCGGCGTGCCAGACGCAGGGCTCGCGCCATCCAGGCATGCGCGGGGGTCTCGGGAGTCATTGCGCCCCCGTATCATCGGGGCGGAAACTGGGCTCCTGCGCCAGGCGGTCGATCTCGGCGCGAAACTCGTCGATATCCTGAAAGCTGCGATACACCGAGGCAAAGCGAATATAGGCCACCTTGTCGAGGCGCTTGAGCGCATGCATGACCTCCTCGCCCACGTCACGAGCATGGATTTCCCGCTCGCCACGCGCCCGCAGCGTCTGGCGGATACGCTCAACGGCCGCCTCGATGGCCTCGGCCCCCACTGGACGCTTTTCCAGGGAGCGCAGCATGCCGGCACGCAGCTTGGCTTCGTCGAAGAGTTCGCGTGAGCCATCCGACTTGATCACCCGCGGCATGATCAACTCGGCCGTCTCGTAGGTAGTAAAGCGTTCACTGCATACCGCACATTGGCGACGACGCCTGACCTGGTCCCCTTCGGCAACCAGGCGTGAGTCGGAAACGCGCGTGTCATTGGCGCCACAAAAGGGGCAGTGCATGGCAATCACCCGACAAGTAAAAGAAAGTGACGTTTTGTCATATTGTAACGGTTTGCAGGCACAGCGCCCAGTTATCCGCGCGACACGCCCTCAATAACGACGACGGGGATACCCGAAGGCATCCCCGTCGTCCCAGGAGCACGCCACCTTTTCCTCAAGTGCTCGTAGCGTTGAACTTGTCGAGTTCCGCCTTGAGCTCATTGGAATAGGCCGTGCGCGCAGTCTGAGCAATGGCCAACTGCTGCTGAAGACGCTGAATTTCCTGGTCGGTGACACGCAGGTTGCTCACCTGATTACGCGCCGACTCGGAAAGCTGGTCCAGCGGATACTCCCTGCCATCAATGGTGACTGTCCGGGTCTGTTCCTGCGAGTCTGGGGTCGTCTGCTCCGCCATGATTCTCTCCGTCTCAACGGTTGTTGAGTGTTGTCTGTTGCATGATTGTCAGTGCAGTTGAAGGCGTTCAACCACATCCGGAATATATGCCTGAGCGTACCATGCTTTCCGGGTCCGTTGGCATTCCACCGATACCTTTCCAGGCCACAACGGCGGCAACCGAGCCTTGACTACGACCGATTCCGTCAGCGTTGGCGGTCAACTATCGAAATCGAAACTCAGTTCTTCATCTCCCTCGAAGAAGCCGTCTATATCCGGTGTCTGGGGATCAAGCTGGTGACGCAGCTGATACAGACGCGAAAGGCTCGAGATGCGATGTTGAGACAGCAATTGTGCGTAGGCCAGTGACAAACCGCCCTCCTGGCGCACTTCCGCCAGTGCCTCGGGAGCCAACGCATTCAGGGCCCCCTCATCGATACAGGAAATACCCTCGACAGCCTGAGTCTCACCGGAGTCCGACTGGGTCTTCAGCCTCCAGGGCACAATCAGCTCATGTTTCTCCAGAACCGCAATCGCTCGATGAGTACGCCGCCTCCCTTCCTCGAGCTTTTCCAGGAACGCCTTCAGTCTGGTGAAGCGCTCCGTCAACTCACCATCCTCGGTGAAGAACCGCTGCCCCGTATCCGAGGCGTCATCCAGCCAGAGCCCACTTTCGGCATCCATGCACAACAGCAACCGTTTTCCCTCGGGCTCGGGCAGCAAGCGGAACGGGTAGCCGCGATAGTAGGCCGGCACATAGCCTGCCAGCCAGCGACCATCCGGGTGTACGCACAGATTCAGGTTGCCCGTCAGAGACTGCACACACACCAGGGCGTGGCCGCCCTGTTGAGCGTGAAATGCCAGAGGCATATGAACCATGATCTGCGGAATCTCATCGGCGACGACCGGCACCAGTGCATCGGCCGCCGCGAATCCATAGTCGGGATAGGGCAACCACCCCGCCGACCGGTGCTGATGCGGGTCAATCGCCATGTAGCGAGACATAACTTCTCCTGAGCGCCATCCAAACGATTGGCATCATATCAACAAGAAGCCCCCACTCAGAAACTGAGCGGGGGCTTTTTTCAACCGGACACTGCCGGCAATTCGCTTGCGCTGCCCACCCTCGTCAGAGGGTGGGCATGACAGCAGGGTTCTTACGCGATGTTGGCGTCGACGAAGTCCTGAGACGCACCGAAGTCCAGGGTGCCGATCATGGTGGCAGTGGCATCAGTGGAGTTGGCCGTGGAGTTCACGTCGAATGCCTTGTAAACGCCGCTGTCGCCGTTCTCGACCATGACGATGCTGTCGACACGACCGTTCTCGACACCGGAGATGGCACCTTGAACATCCTGAGCACTCAGGTTGGCGAAGGAAACGCCATTGCCGTAGTCGCCCGCAGCGAAGTCCAGAACATTGACTTCGTTGTTGTCGACATCCAGGTCATTACCGACAGTGCCGTTGTTCACGGCATAGCTGGTGAAGTCCAGAATGTCGTGACCGGCCCCTTCACCTGCGGTGAAGTTGACGACGGCATCACGACCGAAGCTGTCAGACAGCAGCAGGGTGTCGTTGCTTTCGCTGCCAGTGCCCAGAACAACCACATCGTTGCCTGCGCCGGCATCGATGGTGTTGTCGCTTTCGGCAGTGCTGGCGACGCCCGGGCCGCCCTGGGCGGCTGCATCAGCGCTGTAGATGTCTTCGATACCGGTCAGATCCGACGGATTGTTGTCGTTCTGATCACGGAAGGAGACAGCCAGCTGATCCAGGTTGTTGTCATCGATCAGGGATTCGATGTTCAGGATGTTGCCGTCGCCATCGCTGGCTTCAATCAGGTTGCTGAGCACATGATTGTTGTTGACGGCATCCTTGATGGCCTGGTTGACCTGCAGAGTGCTGATTTCACCATTGCTGCTCGGCACATCGACCCAGCCGGAACCGAAGCCCTTGAAGTCAACAAGGACCTGAACTTCAGCGGCCGTGTTGACGGTAAAGGTCTGGGCAACGTCACTGGCACCGTTGGAGAGCTCAACATCGCTGTTGGACTGACCATTCGGCGCAGCGCCGGCCGCTGCTGTGGAGTTGAACTCCCAGCGATCGCGGTTGCCGGTCAGCAGGCCGGAGTTGTCGGCGTAGATGACGTCACCGCCGGAACCAGTGCCGATCACGGCATCGCCCTGACCCCAGGTGGTGACAACGTCGTTGCCCGCACCGGTAGAGATGGTCTGGTTGGCATTCAGCTGCTGATCGCTCAGATCATTGATGTTGCCTTCGGAAAGGTTGTTACTGATCAGAGTTTCAACGACATCATCACCAGCACCGGAATCAACGACCACATTAGCGTCTTCACGCGCCATCAGGTTGCTGGACAGAGCCAGGGACACCTGATCATCGCCGTTGGCAGTGGTGTAATTGAAGGTCGCGTTGTCGCTCTTCGGATCGACGTCATCATCCGTAGCGTCGAGATCACGCCCGATGACTTCTTCGGTGATTTCGGCGCTGATCTTGATATCGCCGCCAAAGTCACCGCCGTTGAGATCCTGAACGTCCATCAGGCCGACCTGGCCGGTACCCATGAACAGGTCTTCCAGACCATGAACATTCTGACCATCCTGAGAACCGACCTTGAAGTAGCCGTTACCTTCCAGGTTGATTTCCTTCAGGAAATCCATGCTGCTGTTGGACTCGAGACGGGTCAGCCAGACGCCGTTGGTGGCGTTGACATTCATCTGCTCGATGCCCTTGTCGGAATTGGACTGGCCGACCAGGTTGACGCTGCCGCCCTGAGAGCCATAACCGACGTTGTCCAGGTCGAGGTTGGTCTCGATCAGTTCCTGGATGTTTTCCGGGGCTTCGGTGCTCTGTTCACCATAAAGGGTGAAGCCGCCTGCAGAGGCGTCGTCACTGTAAGTGAAGTTGCCCTGCTCGATGGCACCGCCGCTGCCATCGGTCAGCACCAGGGTCGTCCCGGTCTGGGTGTTACCCTGCTCGTCCTGTGCGGTGAACTGGCCGCCCAGGCTGGCAGAGAAGTCTTCGAGACGCGCGTCTTCGCTGTTGGCCAGTGCATCCTGAACCGCCGTCAGCAGCTGCGGATAGGTCTCGGCCTGGAAGATTTCCTCGGACTCGATGACCACTTCTTCACCGTCGAGGGTGAAACGGAAGCCGTTGACCGGCAGGTCGCCCAGCGGACGATCAGTACCGGCGGTACGCAGGTCGAGCAGGTCGATGAACAGCTGAGAGTTGGCAGTGCGATCTTCAGCGGTCAGCAGCGGGCTCAGGAACAGACCTTCGTACTGCTCGACTTCACCAGCCTGGTTGAGCTGATCAGTGAGGTTGAAGGTGTAGTCCTTGGACGTCGTCGCGACCTGGCCAGCTTCATCCCACTCGGCCTTGCCGATGTTGATGACCTGCTGAACGTTCGGGTTCAGGTCGACCTGGGACAGTTCGCCATCGACGTCGGCTTCATAGACGTCTTCACCGCCTTCGCCAGTGCCGGGCACCCAGTTCAGCTGACCATTCTCACCGATTTCAAATCCACCCTGGCCAGTGCCGGAGGTAATGAAGTTGATGTCGGTAGTATCAGTCGGTTGCCCTGTATCGCCATCGCCGCCACCATCTTGGCTAGCGGGGATATCGGCCACGACGGAAGACACGTCCAGGTTGGCGACGTCGGTGTCGGCATTCACGCCACCGAGAAACTCGGACGCATAATCAGCAGCAGCATCGCCAGCATAGTCGTCACCGGCTTCGGTGGTGAACGACTGAGCCGCGGCGACCTTGTTGGCCATCACGTCGGCGTCGGCGTTCTCGGCGTTTTCGGCGATCACCAGAGCGATATCTGCCAGAGACAGCTCACCGGACTCGAGCTTGCCGGTGTAGAAGTCCAGGCCATCCTGCTCTGCATCGCGTCCGAACAGCTGCTGATACAGGTTGTTGACCAGTTCTTCGTTGCCCAGGTCACCGAAGCGAGATTCGTACTCGGCGGAGTTGCCGAAGTCGTTGATGACGGCATCAGCGCCTTCGTTGTCGATTTTTTCGGCCCAAAAAGTCTGACCGGCGGAGTCGGCCGGACGGCCGTAATACGCCACGTACAGTTTCTGAACCAGATCAATGGAATCTTGTGTTGCCATGGGACTATAGTCTCCTTGCTTTACAAAGATGCTGAAACGCCATAGCGATCAGCCCTCTTTCCTGCCTTGAGCGCTCAAGGACATGCCTTGTCGTTGCCCAACTATATCTTATGGTGGTCACTCAACCAAAGCGCCTAGCAAAACACCGTTCGACTTGAGGAACACCCCGAAATATAGGGCGAACGGTGGATAATGTATAGGCCAACTTCATTGCAAGTCAACGATACAACCGTATAACGGCTAAATTCACTTGCCCGGATCTCGAGAAACCACTCCACCTTGTTGTGGCGCTTGATCCTTTCTTGACCAAAGTATTAAGACCCCGAACCTCAGGCTAGGCCCTCATTGGCAAGGGGGCAAGCCGAGGCTAATCAGGAGGTTGAATGGTCGTTGTCAAAACGACTCAGCTATCAACCGCGACACAAGCGCTCCTGGAAGAGAGCTCAGGAGCCCTGTATGCCGCAGAAGTGAGACATCCTGATTGAATTCGGGGTCAGCAAAACAATTTGAAACAAAGCTGAAGTATCTGAATCCAGACTGATCAACATCTCATTCGAAAAGCCCGATAATCTCAGTCATCCACCTAGCCTTCAAGAAGCTTTCCTACGACGTTAGCCCAATGAATGTCATGCTCGGCGTAGGCCTGCCTGCCGGCTCGCCCCATTCGCGCCGCGCACGCCTTGCCACGCCAGGCTTGATCAATCACAGCCGCCACTTGCTCGGGAGAGGGCTCGACAACCCAGCCCGTCTCGCCATTCTCAACAAAGGCCAGCGGCCCCCCGCTATCACGGCAGGTGATAACGGGTTTGGCGGCAAGCATGGCTTCCAGCGTCACATACCCATAGTCTTCATCATAGGGTCCGAAGAACACGGCCAGGCTGTGCGCATAGCAGGTCAGCTTTTCGGCTTCGCTGATACGCCCCATCAGCACGACCCTGTCGGCGACCCCTAGTTCCTCCACCCGTTGCGCCAGCTCGATGCCGCAGGACCCTTCCCCCGCAATCACGATGCGCGCAGGCGTCCGAAGATGCACCGCTGCCTCGACGAGCAGTGACTGTCGTTTCAAGGGTTCGAGTCGACTGGGGTAAAAGATATAGCCCCACTCATCCTCGCAGATCAGACGTTCCGGGCGGTAAGGGGGATGGTACAAGGGCTGGGCCTGAAGGCCGTTGAAGCTCTCCAACCGCTCGGCCACCCTCGGTGAATTGGCAAACAGGGCGCTGGCATTGCCCAGATGTCGCTGGTCAAAGGCCTCGACCCTGGGCTTGAGGCGTTGCAGCGCCTCCGAGGCGGTTGCCGGGTCAAAGAGCTCGTAGCAGACACGATGCTGATGCATCAGCCAGACCACATGATCCGGGTGCTGAACGCCGTAAGCCGGAAACTGCAGGCTGATGACCCGGTCAACCTCGATGCCGTTGGGAGCCTGCACTTCCAGGCCTTCGGTGAACGTCATCTGGCGTTCGATGCTTGCCTCATCATGATGAAAGGGCAAACGCATCAGCTCGACCCGGTGGCCCTCCTGACGCAGGGCCTGCACCAGTCCCTCGACATGATAGTCCGCTCCCCCGGCGATGTAGGGCGTATGATTGGCGGTTACCAGGATTTTCATCCAGCGTCACCTGTACCGGCGGACTCTCCCTTGACACCGACCACGGCATAATCCATGGGCGCGCACAGCATGTGGTTGAGGCGTTCCACCAGGGCACCATCACCCGGAACCCGGGTCTCGTCGGGTGGTGGGTTGAAGCGTTTGACGGATACCCGGGCAAAACCGTGGAAGTCGAGCAGGAATTCGAAGGTCGCGGGGGTCAGGGGGTTACGATGGGTCAGGTCATGATAGAAGCTGTGACTGGCCACGATCAGGTTTTCCGGGTTGGGGGTTTCGAGGATCAGAACGCCCCCCGGCACTAGCACGCGCCGGGCTTCCGACACCAGCTGGAAGAGCGCTTCGAATGGCAGGTGCTCCGCTATGTGAAAGCCGCTGATCAGCGCCAGGCTTTCGGACTCCCTGTCGGCCAGGGCGGCGATCGCGTCCTGATGCTTCACATTGAAGCCCGCGATCTGGCAATGCTCGACCATGGTGGCGTTGAGGTCCACGCCTTCACAGACAAAGCCACTATCCGCCAGCAGCTTCAGCCATTCACCTCGGCCGCAGCCCAGGTCCAGCGCCCGATCCCCGGCCTGACGCGCCAACAGCCACTCCCCCCGGTATTGTTCGAGGTGTCGATATAGCGTGCGCTCGTCACCCCTGAAGGCATCTTCAAAGGCCAGGTAGTAGGCATCCAGTTCGGACGGTGGAGCTGTGACTGCCGGAGTGTCCGGCGCCGTTGCAGACACTGGAGCCTCACTGGGCCGCGACATCCGGCGCCTCAGCTCCGCCACCTGTCCGGCCATGCTGCGCTGGCGCGTCTGATCATGCTCCTGGCGATGACTGATATGCCGCTGGCGTTCTTCGAGCTCCAGCACGGCCTCGACCAAGAGGCGGCGCGTATCACGAGCCTCCTCATCCGCCATCTGCTGACGACACTGCAGGGCCTCGCGTGTCCAGCGATGCCGGAAGAGTCGCGTTACCCCGGCATAGACCCCTCGCAGAATGGCGGTTCGCAGACCGGCTGGCAGGCCACAGCGCCGCACCAGACGACGTGGCGCCGGCAGCTTGCGGTTGCGGGGCAGAACCTTTCCTGCTGCGGCACAATGCGACAGACATTCCGGCGCCTCATAAAGACTGGCCAGTACATGGAGCCGGCCCTGGCGCTTGACAGCGTCGAGGTAGTGCTCTCGCCCTTCCTCGTCAGCAGCACGCCCGAAAAGATGCTGATAAGTACTTTCCACGAAGGTGGCATCATCCTGGTCAAGCATCAGCAGCTCGGCCAGGGAAGGCTGAAGGGGATCACGTACCGGCAACCAGGTCGGCAGGGCTCTCCCTGAGTTGCGAAGCCTTTGCGGCCAGCTACCTATTGGCGGCGCCAGTGGCGGCTGCTCCGCATCAATAGTGGCAGCGCTGTCTCGCAGGCGCCGCTCCAGTGTCTCGACATCCATGGACTCGTCGCGATGCTCGCTCATAAGCTTTCCTCGGGCTGGTGGCTCTCGGCAGCGGATGCGGCCTCGCCCAGGCTCACTGCACAGGGCAGGCGGCAGATCCCCGAGAACTTGGCCCCCTGATATCCGGCCACCTCGAACTGCAGCGCATTATCGTGCCACCAGTAACAGTCATCGAGGTGGTGCTCGCCCGAGTGCAACGCCAGAGTGATCGTGTATTTCCCCGGTGCCAGAGCGGCCTGGATCGACAGGCAGACATCGCGTTCCTCGCCTTGTTCCAGGTGAAAAGCGCCCTGCAACTGGAACGTATTGATGCCGAAGATGTCCTGACCGAACCGGTCCCGGACCATGACACCGAGCGCCACATTCTCCAGCTTCTCGTTGGCCTCTACATGCAGACGGATATCCAGCATTTCGCCGCTGCCGAGGGTTGCCCCCTGACTGTCACGTCCCACGGCGGAGAGCTTGCCGACAACCGCCTGTCGAGTGCCGTAGGCACCGCTATGGCGTTCGACCTGCCGGGCTTCCTCTTCTTCGGCCTGCCGAGCCATCAGACGGTTGTAGACATTCACGGCATCATCGGGCGAGCCGGAGTACACCGCGCGCCCCCCCTCAAGCACCAGAGCCCTGTCGCACAGCACCTTCACTGCATTGAGGTCATGCGAGACGAACAGAATGGCACCACCATTCTCGCGAAACTCGCGGATTTTTTTCATGCACTTCTGCTGAAAGTAGCCATCCCCCACGGATAGCGCTTCATCCACCAGGAAACAGGCGGGTTCTGCATGAATGGCGATGGAGAACCCCAGGCGCATGACCATGCCCGAGGAATAGGTGCGCAAGGGCTCATCGATATAGGCGCCCAGTTCGGAAAAATCGATGATCTGCTGGCGGCGGGCGTCGATGTCGGCGTGGCTCATTCCCAGCATCAGCGCATTGGCGGTGATATTGTCGGCGCCACTCAGCTCGGGGTTGAAGCCGGTACCCAGTTCCAGCAACCCGGTCACACGACCGCCGATCTCGATGGTACCGGCATCCGGCATGAGCACACCGGTCATGAGCTTCAACAGCGTTGACTTGCCGGCACCATTGCGCCCGAGAATGCCCAGCACCTCCCCTTCGGCGACAGTGAATCCAACCCCGTCCAGCGCCGTGTAAGTACTGTGTCGGTTACGGCCGGTAATGGCCTCCCGCAACCGATCGGACGGCCTGGCGAAGAGCTTGAAGGACTTGTGCAGATCGCTGACGTTAATCATGTTCAGGCTCTCCTAGAGGCAATCCCGCAAGTCACGTTCCGTGCGCTTCAACAGCCAGGCGGCGATCCCGAACAGCAGCGCAGCGGCCAAGGTAACTGCCACGAGCCCACCCAGGTCGGGAAGCCGTTGGTACATGATCAGTTCGCGGTAGGCGTCGACGAGTTGAAACAGCGGATTGAACTGCATCCAGCTCATCACCCAGGTCGGCAAAATATCGTCCACATAGACGATGGGCGTGGTCCAGAACCAGACCGGCAGCAATACCGTAACGGCTTCCTTGATGTCCTTGAGGTAGACGGCCAGCAAGGCCAGCAGGAAGCCCAGCGCGTAGGTGAACGCCAGCTGCAGACCAAAGACCAGCGGCACGGCCAGCCACCAGGTACTGAATGGAAAGCCGATGACCAGCAGGAAGACGGCAAAAAAGACCATGCTGATGGCGTAGATGATGGCTTCCGCCAGCAGGACGGACACCGGCAGGGCCTTCAATGACACCTTGACCTTGGTGATCAGGTGCGCCTGCTCGGTGTAGAGGTTGGTAACCGTGCCCAGGCTCCTGGCAAAAGCCGTCCAGGCCAGTATCCCGCAGATCAGATAGATGCTGTAGGTGTACTGATCTATTTCGGCACCGAAGCCCTCCAGCTTGGCCCCCATGATCTTGGAGAACACCAGCACAAAGACCAGGATATTGACCAGTGGCGACACCAGTGTCCAGGCCTTGCCCAGCACGGAACCCTTGTGGCGATCGATCAGCTCTTGCCGGGCCAGCAGCCATATCAGGGGTAATTGCGCTCGCCAGCCGGCCAGGCGCGGCGATAAACGAGAGTACATCATGAAACGGCTCCTGAATGGCAGAGTGCCGGGTCGGCCAGAATACGTGACATCCATTGCTGAGCACTCTGCGACCAGCTCAGATACGGCATGCCGGAAGAGTCGATCGTGTCACCGCCTCGCCAGCGCTGTTGCCAGTTCTCCAGGACCCCGGCCAGTTCTTCTGGGCTGCGAGCCTGGAAGTACTCGGCAAAGTCACCGGCAACCTCGCGAAATACCGGGATATCTCTGGCCAGGATGGCAATCCGGTGGTGAGCCGCCTCGATCAGCGGGAGCCCAAACCCCTCGCCCAGAGAGGCCGCGACCAGGACGTCACTGTCGGCATAGAGCCGTTCCAGCATAGCGTCGCTGGCTCCGGCCACCCAGAAAACTCGCCGCTCGAATTGCTCGTGCCGCTTGATCCGGCGTGTCAGGTCCTCGACATCCCAGCCCTGCTTGCCGACGATCACCAGGTTTATGGCGACGCCACGCTGCCACAATAGCTCCATGGCGGCGAACACCTGACGATGCCCCTTGCGCGGCTCGACGGTACCCACCATCAACAGCGTCGGACCATCCAGTCCGGCAATACTGTCCAGCAGTTGATGTTCCGTGCTCGACAAGGACGCGCGATCTTCCCGGGCAGGTGTTGAAAAATCCGCCCCCAGATGAAAGGGCGCGACCCAGGGCCCGCTCAGGGTCTGCCGGACTTCATCGGCTACCTGGCGCGATACACAGGTGACCCCATCGGCCAGCTCGTCGATGCGGTTCACCCAGTTCCGCATGGTGGCCGGGATATCAGCGGGGAAACAGGACGGCAACGTCAGTGGCAGAAGGTCGTGAACCGTGAAATAGAAGCGCACGCCCTCGGCGCGCATGCGTTGCATCACATGGCCGGCCTGTTCCAACAAAGGTGGGGCCCACTCCACCGTGACATAAATATCCCCGGCTCTTGCTTCGACAGGGACATCGGGGCCCGGCGGCATCGCCAGCCCCAGTTGCTCGGTGGCGAAACCGCGCGCCAGATAGAAGTCATCCCCTCCCCAGCGGATCAGCTCGACGCGCCAGCCTTGCGGTGGATGGCGCAACACATGATCCGCCAGGCGCCGCGTGACACGCTCGATGCCGGTCTTGAGGTCATGCCAGGCAATGGTGCTGACATCGAACAGGATGCGCGGGCGAGGTGTGTGTGCGGTGGTATCCAGAGTCACCAGTGGGCGAGAGAGATGCTGCGCCTGCTCAGACGACCCACTCAAGGCTTCCCGCACTCCCGGGGTTGCAGCCAGACGGTCCAGCCATGCTTCGTGCCGATGGCGGCGGGACGCTTGCCGGGCCTCCCCCAGTGCCTGGCGATATTGCGCCGCGATGCGTTGCGGCGAAAGCTCGGTTGCCACGTAGTCGCTGGCCTGCTGGACCAGCTGTTGACGACGCTGCGGACTCTCGGCGAGCAACCGGAGGGCATGTTCGACGTCTTCACGCCCGGGATACTCGGTCAGCAGCTCCACCGCCTCGCCCGGCAGTTCGGCCGCCGAGCCATGCGCATTGGCAATGACGGCCACGCGGTGCGCCATGGCATCAAGGATGGCTCCGGAGGTTTCGCCCCGTGACTGGCATCGCAGCTGGACCGCCATATCGGCGGCGGAAAGCCACTGCACATAGCGCTCCCGATCGACATAGCCGGTAATCTGAACACGCTTTCCGGCCGGGTGCCGACGGAGCCGACGAGCCAGTTGATGACCGAACTCCCCGCCATGTTGCGCCCCCACCAGTACCAGCCTGATACCTTCCTGCTGGGCAAGCGGGCTGTCGAGAAAGGCATCGACCAGGGTATCGGTCATCTTCTTGGGATTGATGCCGCCGAAGCTGGCAATCACCAGCTCATCCGGCCCCACATTCAATACCCCGCGCGCTCCGGCCTGGTCGACCTCCTCGGGCAACTGGCGCAGATGCGGAATGACACGGGTAATATCCTCCTGCCTCGGCTGCCACTGATCGCCCAACGAGCGCGCATATTCCGAGTGGTAGATCAGCCCGGCCGCTTCACGAGTCACGAACCCATTGACCGGATAGGACTCCGGACCTCGAGTCGTCGAACCATCCGGCTTGTCCAGTTCTATGACCCCCGGATAGCCATGATCCCGATACAGCTGCTGCCTCAACGCCTCGGGCCAGGCACCACTCTCCTGCAGCCACCAGACGGCATCGAACAGATAAAAATCATGCAACACGACCGCCCCCGGGTAGCGTCGCATCAGAGGGAACTGATAGGCATGATAGAGCGAGTTACCGACCTGGTAGAGGACATGATCAAACTCCCCTGCCGACCTGCTGAATGCCTGTGCATCGAGAACGTCATAAGCGGCCCGGAGCTCGGGGTCCACTTCGGGTTGATCCACGATCAGGGAGACACGGAAATGCTCTGCCAGATACGGCAACAACTCGGCACTGTAGCAGGCGATGCCGGTTGGCTGAGGGGGCATCGGGGAGACCAGAGCCAGCGTCGGCAGCGAGGTACTCTCCGCGGGCCGAGTCGCATCGGCTGCAGGGCCGCTCCCCGCCAGGCAACTAGCCAGGCGCCCCGGTCCCGACTCTGCCGATAGATATTCGACACGCGCCGGTAACTGGCCATCTACCCAGCGGGCCACCAGCAGTTGCTCCAGTGTACTGCCGACCGCGCCGAAGTCGGCTGTCACTTCCGCCGATATGGCCTGTATACGGCGCTCACTTATCCACGCCGACAGCGCTCTGCGCTGCGCCACGAGCGCACACTGGTCGAAGCCTACCAGCAGGACGCGAGTGTCGGCGCGCTGCGCTTCATCCAGGTCGGCAAGACGGGCGTGGAGGTTGTCGACCAGCTCACGGCATGGGCCATCCACCGGGTGATTATCTACCAGCAGGAGTAACGTCATGAAGGGTGATTCCAGCGTTGTTCCAGGTCTTCGATCAGCCGCTGCTGCCCCTCTCCTCGGCCATCGACCGGGTTGCTCCCCATGGGTTCCAGGTGCCCACCATGAATCAGACGAATGACGCGACCACGCAAGCCGGGAAAGGGCGCCAGCACCCTTTGACCCAGGCGCCTGGCATAGGGCACTTTCAGCAGGGAACGTGCGAACCTGCTCAGTAGAGGCCGAAGCCAGCGCTTCATTCGTTGCATCCAATCCCTCTCGTCATTCGCGCCTGCAGGCACTCGAAAAGCCGACGGTAGAACACCTCGGCCCCGAATCGCTGCGCCTGATCACGGCAATCCTGGGGAAGAAAGTGTAACGTTTCGAAGGTATTCAACGTCGCATTGAGGCTATCGGCCTGCTGTGTCTCGAAGAACATGCCGGTTGGGGCCGCTTCGCCGTAGGGACGCACGGTTTCCAGCGCGCCGCCATGGCCGAAGGCCACCACCGGTGTACCGCAGGCCTGTGCCTCGAGGGGCAGAATGCCGAAATCCTCGTCGGCGGCAAACACGAAAGCCCGAGCCTGCGACATCAGCACCCTCAGTTCACCGGCCGGCTGATACCCCAGCAGTTCAATGTTGTCGTGGCCTGCAGCCAGGCGTTCGAGACGCTTGCGCTCCGGACCGTCACCGACCACCTTCAATCGACGTTCAGGTGCAGCGCTGAACGCTTCGATGATCAGGTCGAGTCGCTTGTAGGCCACCAGGCGCGAGGCCGCCAGGTAATAGTCGCCCTCGCGATCTTCCGCGAACGGGAAGGCCTGCAGGTCCACCGGCGGATGAATGACATCCGCCTGACGTCCATAGTACTTGTGTATTCGCGCCGCCACATTGCGCGAGTTGGCGACGAAGTGGTCGACCTGGCTGGAGGCAAAGTGGTCCCACTGGCGCAGGCGCTTGAGCACACCCCGCACCAGCCACTCCAGTGGAGCAGGAAAACCGGCATCACGCAGGTAGGCTTCTTTCATATCCCATGCATAGCGCACCGGGGTGTGACAATAGCAAAGATGAAACTGCCCCGGATGGGTCGGCACGCCCTTGGCCACGGCATGACTCGAGGAAATCACCAGATCGAAGTCACGCAAATCGAATTGCTCGATAGCGTAGGGCATCACCGGCAAATAATATCGATAATGGCGGCACGCGAAAGGCAGTGACTGAACCAGGCTGGTGTGCACGGCATGCTCTTTCAGTCTGCCACGCTGCTCATCGGGCATGGCATCGACCAGGGTGTAGACTTCAGCCTGAGGAAAGGCCTGCAGCAGCGCATCCAGCACCTTTTCGGCGCCGCCCTGCGTGACCAGCCAATCGTGGACGATAGCGACTCGCCAGCCACGATATTCACGCTGCAGGTCTTGCAGTGGGGAGGTCAGCATCTCGCTCATGACGGGTCGTCGCAACGCCCATAATCATCGCCGAAGCGCACGATATCGTCTTCACCGAGGTAAGACCCGGTCTGTACCTCGATCAACCTCAATGGCACAACGCCAGGATTTTCCAGGCGATGCACTGTACCCAGTGGAATGTAGGTCGACTCATCCTCTGACAGCAGAAAACTCGTCAGTTGCTCGGCATCACCATGGCCCTGCCCCTGGGTGACACGGGCGGTTCCCTGGACGACGACCCAGTGCTCGGCGCGGTGGTAATGCATCTGCAGGGAGAGCTTGGCTCCCGGATTGACCACGATTTCCTTCACCTGATAGCTGGACGTCAGCACCATGGTGCGATAGTGCCCCCAGGGGCGGTAGACATTGGGATGTGCCTGGAATTCGCTCCGGCCAGCCGATTTCAGGGCATTGACGATGTGCTTGGTATCCTGGGCATGTTCCCTGCCGGCTACCAGCACGGCATCTTCCGTCTCGACGATCACCAGATCCTCGACACCCACCGCGGCCACCAGGCGCGATTCACTCCTGACCAGATTGCCACGCGCCCCGTGCAGCATCACATCACCCTGGACAGCATTGCCTTCGGGGCCTGCCCTACGCGATTTCAGCTCATGAATCGCATCCCAGGCACCGATATCGTTCCAGCCGGGATCCATGGGCACGACAGCCGCTGCCTGGGTCTGCTCCATGACAGCGTAGTCAATCGACTCGCTACGGCATTCGGCGAAGCGCTCGACATCCAGGCGCAGAAAGTCCAGGTCCTCGCTACGGCCTGCGAAGGCTGCCTCGCATGCATGCAGGATGTCGTCGGCATGTTTCCCAAGCTCCGCCAGATACTGCCGGGCACGCATGAGAAAGATGCCGCTGTTCCAGACATGATCACCACTGGCGAGATACTGTTCGGCGCGCTCGAGATCGGGTTTTTCCACGAAGGCCGCCACCCGGTGGCCCGCGGATAGTGAATCACCCTTGCGGATATAGCCGTATCCCGTGTGCGGGGAAGAAGGCTGGATACCGAAGGTCACCATGTAACCTTGCCCGCACAGTTCAAGCCCGCGGGAAACCGCATTGGCAAATGCCTGAGTGTCCTCGATGACATGGTCGGCAGGCATGATCAGCAGTGTCGGATCATCCTCTTGCTCAAGCGCCACCATCGCCGCCAGCGCCAGGGCCGGCGCCGTGTTGCGGCCCTGCGGCTCCAGCAGTATGCGCCCCGGGCGTACATTCAGCTGCTGCAACTGATCCGCGACCAGAAAGCGGTGCTCATCGTTGCAGACCACCAGGGGAGGCGTGGCCCCATGTACGGCATCCAGGCGCAGGACCGTTTCCTGCAGGAGCGTATGCGTCTCGGAGTTCAACTTGAGGAACTGCTTGGGGTAATGTTCGCGCGACACCGGCCAGAGGCGCGACCCGGAGCCTCCGGACAATATGACAGGCAGAACCATGTATCCTCCGTAATATAAGGAACGTCCATCTCGCCCCCGTCAGGAGGCCCATGATCGCCAGGCGATGCAGCCGCCAATGGTAACACTGCCGTACCCGGCTTACACCGCTGCCGATACCCGCAGAGCGCCCCCTGGGGACATCTTCAAGGCTGGCGATTGACGAAACCGCGCGGAACCGTCATCAACAGAATCTTGAAATCCAGGCCCGGAGACCAGTTGTCGATATAATACAGATCGTATTCGACTCGGCGCCTCATCAAGGCCACATCATCGGTGATGCCCCGCAGGCCATTGACCTGAGCCCAGCCGGTCATGCCCGGTTTGACCCGGTGGCGTTGCATGTAGGCTTCGATCACATCCTTGTAATGGTTATTGTGATCCATGGCGTGAGGCCTGGGTCCCACCAGCGACATGCGCCCCTGTAGCACATTGTACAACTGGGGAAGTTCATCAAGGCTGGTGCGTCTCAGAAAGGCGCCCAGGGGCGTGATGCGCGAGTCGCCTGCACTGGCCTGCCGAGTCGCTCCTGCTTCCGGGCCGGCACTCATGGTGCGGAATTTATAGATACGGAATCGTTTGCCGTCCAGCCCGTGGCGATACTGCTTGAACAGCACGGGAGCTCCCATCTGCCAGCGGACCAGGCCGGCGACGATCAACATGACGGGCAGGAAAAACAGGAAAAGCGCCATACCCAGGATCCGGTCCTCCAGCGCTTTCACAACGCGCACCGGGCCGTTGAGTGGGCTCACGTTCAGGTCAAGTGAATACATGTCGGCCACTTGTGCCACTCGGTGGTTGAGCAGGCGCACATCCGAGAGGTCGGGGAAATAGCGCAGATTGACCGGCACCGCCAGCAGACTGCTGGCAATCTGCTTGACCGCCTCGCCATCGCTCAGTGGATAAGTCAGCCAGATTTCATCATAGTCACGCCGGAACATGCTCTGCTCGGCCAGCGTCCTGACCCGCTCGCTGATATCCTCATCGGGAGAGTCCACCAACACGTCGCAAAGGCGATAGCCGATATACGGCAAGCCATCGAGGCGCTCACGAACCCGTTCGATATTGGCGGCCTTGCCGATGACCAGCACGCGTTTGATGTTACGCCCCCTGGCACGCAACACACGCAGGTAGGCATACAGGCCGGCGCGCAGCAGGCATCCCAGCAGCAACACAGCAATGGCCGATATCAGCATCCATGCTCTGGAAAACACGATGCCTCGCTGCGTGGCGACCAGAAAGACACTGAGCAAAATGATGGTCAACAGCCAGCTCAGCGCATAGATGCCGAGCATGGTGAACAGGCTCCGTCCACGCCAAGGCTGGTAAAGACCGACCATTTCACCACAGGCCGGCAGCAGGAGGCTTCCGGCCAGAATCAGCAGCGGATAATCGAGGCCATCGGTATACTCCAGCCGGGACATCACCAGCAGGGTCGCCACCGATGCCATGATCGCAATCATGGCATCGAAGCAGCGCATCAAGCGGCGCAGCCAGTCCGTCCCCGATACGCTCAAGCCGAAACCTCAATCCGCCTTTTGCGACGAACGGGTCAACGCATGCAGCGTGCCCATGACATTCATCAGGTCGTCGGAGGCCAGATCACCAATCGCCAGTTCCAGATGCAGCCGATCCATCATGTACTGGCGAATCGAGTCTATGTACTGAATCCTCAGGTCATACAGCTCGGCCCTGGCATCCAGGACATCGACCAGGTCGCGAAGACCCAGCTGTTCGCCCTTTTCGGCTGCCTGCAGAAAAAGGCGGCTGGACTCGATGGACTGCCCAAGTGCACTGAGCTGGCGCAGGTTACCGTTGATATTGCGATAACGCTTGCGCACCTCCTGACGCGCGACCCGCCGCGCATTGGTCAGGGACTCCTGGCTGGCCATGGCAGAGAGTTCACCCTGACGCACATTGGCGCTGGTATAGCCCCCCTGATAAATCGGCACATCCAGTTGGACGCTTGCCTGACCGTCGCGACTGTCCCTGAAGGGATCATTGGAACCTCGGTCGGAATAGCTCAGGTTGAGCGATACCTCGGGATAATGGCCTGCACGCCGCACCTCGGTCTTGACCTCGGCCACATCACTCCGGCGCTCGGCCAGTTCGACCTCGAGGTTATTGGTGGCCTGTTCGAGCCAATCGCCCAGCTTGCCTTCCACCGGCTCCAGCTGCGCTGACTGTAGATCCCCGAGGGAGTGGCCGAAGGTGGGACGCAGGCCGGTCAGGCGTTCCAGCTCGGACAGCGAAGAGTCCAGCTGATTCTCGGCCTTGATGCGATCCGCAACGGCCTGATCCAGCCGGGACTGCGACTCGAGTACATTGATTCTGTCGCCCACCCCCAGGTCGAAGGAGCGCGATGCCTGGCGATGCTTCAGTTCCAGGGACTCTTCCTTGGACTCGAGCAGGCCGACCTTGCGAGAGGCCAGGAAGGCATTCAGATACGCTTCGACCACCGACATCGCCAGCTTGCTTTCACCCACCGCCAGCTGAAGACGGGCCGCCTCGACCTGAGCCTCGGCCTGGTCCACGCCACGCCAGCGCTCGACGCTGAACAACGGCTGACTCAAGGATACCTGCCAGGACGTGTCGCGCGTCTCGCCCTCATAGCGAGCCTCGTTGTCGGCGCTCACCCGATCATTGCTGGGGTCGTAGTTCGGATTGTCCGTATAGAAGTTGTCGCTGACCTGGTAGGTATAGGAGGCACTGCCCGAGACCTGTGGCTTGAGCTCCGACCAGGCCTTGTCGATCTCCTTCTCCGTTGCCCTCAGCTCATAGCGCTGACTGGCCAGGTCACTGTCATTATCCAGTGCCAACCGGAAGAGCCTGGCCATGGACGGCAGTCGCCCTTCTCCCGAGGCCTGGGCCTCGAGCTCACTGCGTATCGAGGTACCGCCGGCGCTCTCTTCCGCCGCCAGGCCCGGGCTGGATAACACCAGACACAGGGTCGCCAGGGCGGCGCCTCCCGACTTCGACGACAGTCGAGCTGGCTTTATCCTGGTTGTCGGGGCTTCACGGCGCATTGCCTTACTCCTCACGCATGGCACGAGACAGCATATCGCTGATGGGCTTGGCGATGTAGCTGGCGAAGGTCCGCTCGCCAGTACGGATCATGACTTCGGCCGGCATGCCGGACAGCAGTTGCATCCGCTCGGTCATGTCCTTGCGCCCTTCTTCGGTGACCTTGACACGCGCCTTGTAATACTGCTCGCCCGTGGCTTCATCCTCGAAGCTGTCCGCGCTGACATGAATGACTTCGCCGGCAATCTCGCTGGTCAGGCGCTGATTGAACGCCGAAAAGCGGATATCCGCGCTCTGCCCCACATAGATGTTGTCGATATCACGGTTGGGGACCCGCGCCTCCACGACAAACCCATCACCGCTCGGCACGACACTCATGACCGGATCCCCCGGACTGATCACCGCCCCCACGGTATGCACCTTCAGGCCCACCACGGTTCCCGTGGCGGGGGCTTCCAGGGTCGTACGCTGGACCTGGTCGGAGAGCGAGGTAATCTGTTCCTCGGCTTCGGCAATGCTGGTTTGTGCATTGCGCAATTGCTCGCCGACTTCCGACTGGAACTCCTGGCGGCGCCCCTCCTTCTTGACCTGGTTTTCACTGATCTGCGACTTGAGGCGAGCAATCTCGGAACGGTGTTGCGCCACCTGTCCCTCGTACTGCAACACCTGACGCTCCAGCTCGCGCAGCCGCTGGTTATCGCCAAGCCCCTCGCGGTATAGCGAGCGATAGTCCTCGGCTTCACCCCGCAGCGACTGAATACGGCGCTGGTTGACGTTGATCTGTGCCTCGAGTCCTTCGATCTGTTCGCGCATCTGATCCGTCTGCGAATCCAGCGACTCGAGTGTACTATCCAACGACTGCCGGCGTGCCGCGAACAGGCTGCGCTGAACCGCCAGGACCTGCTTTACACGCTGCTTGTCGCTGTCCGTCAGCTCGGGCGGGAACTCCAGCGTCTCGGCGCCACGCTGCTCCGCCAGCAGGCGAACCTCCATGGCCCGATTGATCAGATACTGGGAGCGCGCGATTTCCAGCTGGGATCTGGCCTTGGTGTCACTCAGCACGACCAGTGGTTCACCGGCCTCGACATGATCGCCGTCCTCGACCAGGATCTCCTTAACGATACCACCCTCGAGATGCTGTACCGTGCGCTTGAAAGACTCGATGGAAACATTGCCCGGCGCCACCACGGCCACCGCCAGCTGTGCCGTCAAGGCCCAGGCACCGAAACCGCCCAGCGCCACCAGCAGGATCAGCATGCCGATGCGTCTCACCTTGCGATCATTGGTCGGCAGCTTTTCACTGTACTCGCCTTCCAGTGGCTGCGACGAAGGCGTGATATCAATGGCAGGGCGTGTCGATACCTGCCGATCGTCCTGTCTATCGTCAGCCATTACGTCTGCTCCTCGGTATTGCCACCACTTTGCTCCGAGCGACCGTTACCGCCACGGATGGCCGCCAGATGACCACTGGAGCCTTGTGCCACCTGCCGATTGGCGTTCGGTTTCTTGGCATATTGGGCCAGTACCTGGTCACGCGGGCCGAACATGCCGACCTGGCCCTCTTTCATGACCATCAGCTTGTCCATGTTCTTCAGAACGCTGGTTCGGTGACTGATCACGAACAGCGTCGTTTCTTCCTGCTTGAGCTGGGCGATGGCGTCCGACAACGCCTTTTCGCCCGCATCGTCCAGATTGGAGTTGGGCTCGTCGAGCACCACCATGACCGGGTCACCGTAGAGCGCCCTGGCCAGACCGACACGCTGGCGTTGACCGCCGGAAAGCGCCCCACTGGTGGCCGAAATGTAGGTGTCGTAACCGTTCGACAGCTCGAGCGCCATCTCGTGCATGCCTGCCTTGCGCGCGGCCTTAACCACCTTCTCGGGATCCACCTCGCCGAAGCGCGCGATATTCTCGCTGACGGTACCGTCAAACAGTTCGATGTCCTGAGGCAGGTAGCCGATGTGCGGCCCCAGTTCATCGCGATTGAAGTGCTGCATTTCCGCACCATCCAGCCTGACGCTTCCTACCTGGGTCGGCCAGACCCCCAGAAGCACGCGCGCCAGCGTCGACTTGCCCGCCGCACTGGGGCCGATGATGCCGATATGCTCGCCACGCTCCACCTCGAAGTTGATACCGCGAATGGTCGCCATGCGCACGCCCGGCGGCGCCGCGGCCACCGTCTCGACCGACATCCTGCCCTCGGGCGCCGGAAGCGACATGCGACGCTCCTCCTCGGGGATCTGGCTCAGCAGTTCATTGAGGCGGTCATAAGCCCCGCGGGCCCCCACGAATCCTTTCCAGCTACCGATCAGCTGGTCGATGGGGGCCAGCGCACGACCCATGATAATGGAGCCGGCGATCATCATCCCGGGCGTCATCTGCCCCTCGAGCACCAGCCAGGCACCCAGGCCGAGAATCATCGACTGGAACAGCATCCGCAGGACTTTCGAGGTGTTGGTCAAGACGCCGCCGCGGTCACTGGCGCGGGATTGCTTGGCCAGAAACTCATGATGCTTGGTCGCCCAGCGGCCCATGATTCCCGGCAACATGCCCATGGCATGCAGGACCTCGGCATTGCGCAGGTTGGCATTGGCCAGGTCCTGCGCCTTGATATGCTCACTGTTGGCTTCCGCCAGCAGATCCTTGGTCGCCTTTTCGTTGGCGATGGCCAGCGCCAGCAGGATGAGGCCGGCGCAGGTTGCAAAAACACCCAGCCACACATTGAAGAGAAACAGTACGCCCAGATAGATCGGCACCCAGGGCGTATCGAAAAAGGCAAAAAGCCCGTTGCCGGTCAGAAACTGACGCAGACTGGTCAGATCGTTCAGGGGTTGAGCCGACTGCTGCCCCTGAGTCACGACACTACGCCGAAACATCGCGCTGTAAAGGCGTGCATTGATGCTCGTATCGAGACGATTGCCGACACGTACCAGTATCCGCGAGCGCACTTGCTCCAGCGCCCCCATCACGATGAAGAGAAATACCACCACCAATGTCAGCATCAGCAGTGTCTCGAAGCTGCGGGTCGACAGCACTCGATCATAAACCTGCAACATGTACATGGGGGGGACGAGCATCAGCAGGTTGACGAACATGCTGAAGAACCCCACCGAAACGAACGACCCCTTGCAGGCTCTCAATGCGCGCTGCAGGTCTGTGGCATCCTGTTGCTTTGCCATTTAGCGATTCACCGTTGGGAGGAGAGATTGTCAAGCGATGGAAATGATCGCGCAGAATAACAGACACCCCTACCCGAAGGTAGAGGTGTGCCACGAGCGATCCGGTTTCTGGAAGTTTCAACCCGCCAACATCAGACTTTCTTCCGATTCGGTAAAGCCAACCATGACATCGCCGCGCGAGTCACCGGACTGCAACTGCTGCATCCAGTAATCACGGCCGTCGGCATCCGCTTCACGTTCCAGAACATTGGCATAGAGCATATCAACATAGGCGTCATCGTCCAGATTGCCATGCAGAGCAGCGTATTCCTGGGATGAGACAAAATAATCGGCGATGTCATCCAGATTCAGTTGCTCGCTGTGTCCCAGCCAGTACCCCAGCCCAGAGCCATCGGCTGCACGATCGAAGGCGGCATCATAGAGGCGAGCGACCCCATCGACATTTCCGACAAGCACACTATCTCCGCGTTCATTCAGATTCTGAATACGTTTGTCTTCACTGGCCGGCGTTTCTTCCTGCGCGAAAGGCGTTTCGCTGTACATGGCCTGTAGGTATTCGGCGAAGGCATCCTGCTCGGTCCCTGTCTTCGCAAAAGTGGACTCGCCGGCGGCAATATCCGACTCGACCAGATCGACGCGCTCATCGTTGACGCCCTCGCCCAGCGGATAACCATCTCCACCGTCAGCCAGGAAGCCAAGCGTCACGACACGCACTTCACTATCGGCATTGCCTATCAGCTGGCCGTTGGCCACCAGCACATCGGCCATATCACCGTTGTCGTCGACGATGGCCGCACTCTGCAGACGCTCACCGGCAGGCTGCGACCAGTCAAAGCTGTAACGAATGCCGGACACCTGGGCAAACTGCCCGGCCGTGACATCCGGCGCCGATGCCGCCACCGCATGTTCCAGCGCGCCCACCAGCTCCTCGCGACTCAGGCTGACGATCGCCAGGTCGTTGTTGAACCGCAGGGACGCCCCGATATCGAGTTGCGACACACCGCCGGCCGGCTTGCCGATTTCCTCGTTGGCCTGCGGCGGAAGCGTCTCGACCCGACCATCGGCACCCTCCACCACGCTGGTGCCGATAGGCTCGCGGATACCACCGCCATTCTTGATCGACACCTGGACACTGTCGTCCACCTGGCGGGCATACCAGCGGTTGGCATCGGCCGTGAGGTTGCCCAGGTTGGTTTCCTCGGTACGGACCGCTTCACGCCTGCCCTCGAGGTACACATCACTGAGGCCCTGAACATTGCCGTCCTGCTCGGCGACGAAATCCTGCACCGACCCCACGAGGTCCTCGGCCACCGCTCCCTTGGTACCTTCGGCGAAGGCCGCTTCCCGGCTGCCCCACAGATCGGCGACCTGCTCGTCGGTGCTGGCATAGACCCCGGAGTCCTGGGGCTCGATGGATTCCTTGATCAAGCGTCCCTGGTCGTCGAACTCGGCGACCAGCCGCCCGACATAACGCCAGCCACCATCCGTGTTGATAACGGCCACGTCATCGCCCGCGGCGTCCTGCGTCATGATCGGGTATTGCTTGTAGGGCTCGCCGGCGCCCGGAAACAGGCCCCGCTCGGAGTCTTCCTGGTCGGCCAGCAGGGTGTTGGAACCGCCTGCCATGACGATATCCACCCCGTCCAGCAGGGTGGCCAGCTCCTCCTCGAGCTGGATCTGCTGCAGGTGCGAAGCCAGGATGATCTTGTTGACCCCCTGCGACTCCAGCTGGTCGACTACCGGCTGCACGATCTCGGCCAGAGCCGGCATGTCATTCTCGTCGCCGCCCAGCACCTCGGTGCCTCCCGGCGAGGAGACACTCTCCAGGATCTGGGTCGTCAGGCCAATCACACCGATCTGCTCACCTCCCCGTTCGGTGACCATGGCCGGCGCCAGCTTGGGCGGTGTTGCGCCTCCCGCGACTGCCTCTGGAGAAGCACGAAAGGCAGCGTCTTCGAGCGGCTCGCCGCTGGCCAGCCCGGCCAGTGCCTCATCAGCGGAAAAGTCGAGGTTGGCGGAAAGGTAAGGAAAGCCTGAACCGGGCCACTCGATATCCGCCAGCTCACCGCTCTCGCCGGCGCGAGCCGCCACCATGTCGGCAATCAGCCCGGTGCCCTGGTCGAACTCATGATTGCCCAGGGTGACAGCTTCGGTGTCCATCAGGTCGGCCAGCAGGGTTTCCACTCGCCCGGACGCCGCCGTGATGCCCTCGAGACTACCTTCGGGCTGGTCGTAGATGGTCTCGGCGGCCGCTTGAAGCGCCGGCTGCAGGCTGTCGTCACTGGCCGCTTCAAGATAGGGGCCGGGCAACACCAGGTCCCCCGAACTGACAAACAACGAATTCGACTCGAGATCTTCCAGATAGTCGACAATGGAAACGAAATTTGGGGCATTCAGCAGATCTCCGCCGCCCCCTTCCATGTCAGCGGCATGCAGCAACTGAAGACGATAACTCATGAATCTTCCCTCGGCAGTGGTCAGCAGTAACAAGAATAGCTTCCAGACAGAGACTGTCAGGTCGATATGGCAGGTAGATGACAATGGCGTCACCGTGCCGTAACAGGAACGCCACCTTTATTGCGCAGCCTTGTTGCCCCATTCCTGATTACAAGGCCAGACCATGTCACTGACCGAGCAACTCGAGACGCTCTACCGCGATATCCTGCTGCGCGACGCCGACCCATCCGGGCTCGCCTTCTGGCACTCCCGCCTCGAATCGGGTGCCGCGAGTCTCGGCGATATTGTGCAGAGTTTCATGGCAAGCGAAGAATACGCCCAGCAGATCCAGCCCATCATGTCGCTGTATGCCGAACAGCTGCATCGCGCCCCGGATGCAGCTGGACTCGCCTACTGGGTCGACGCCCACCGTCAGGGCACATCGCTCGAGCAGATCGCCAGTGACATGCAAGACTCCGCCGAACACGCCCGGCTCATGCAGCTGGAAACGGACGAGTCCTGGCTCAGCAGTCTCTATGCAGGCGTACTGCAACGCGAGCCCGACGCCGGGGGCCGTGACTACTGGCTGGGCAAGCTGGACGAAGACAGCAGTCGCGAGGAAGTCCAGAGCCGCATACTGAACAGCAGCGAAGCACAACAGAAGCAAAGTGACATGGCGCTTCGCACCCTGCTTGATGTTCCCGAGGAGACCGACACCGCCGACATCATCGCGTCGTATCTGGACGGGCTGCCTTCGGCGGACAGTGGCCACAACACCGACAACAGTGACGATTCTGACGACTCTGACGACTCCGACGACTCCGACGACTCCGACGACTCCGACGACTCCGACGACTCCGACGACTCCGACGACTCCGACGACTCCGACGACTCCGACGACTCCGACGACTCCGACGACTCCGACGACTCCGACGACAATGATGATGGCGGTGATGAGGCGGCCGACAACCCCAGCCTGGATCTGGCAGAGCATTACCATCGCGGCGCTTCCGACGCCTCGGCTGCCATCGCCATCGGCGACCGCCTGATGCTGGTCGCCGACGATGAGGACCAGACGCTGCGTCTGTACGACCGGGACTCAAGCGGCGCCCCGTTAACCGAATTCAACCTCAACGCTGACCTCGGCCTTGACGGAGATGATGAGCTCGACCTGGAAGCCGTAGCCAGCCACAACGGCACGCAATACTGGCTGGGCTCCCATGAGGGGCAGGACCGGTCGCTTGTATTCGCCACCGAGATCACGGGTGAGGCACCCGACGACCTTTCCGTTGAGGTAACGGGGCGCTTCGCAGGCCTCCACGATCAGTTGAAGTCGTGGGATGCCAATGGTGAGCATGGTCTTGGAGAACATGCTCTGGGCCTCAGTGACAAGATCAACCTGGAAGGTGCCGTCTTCATCGGCGATACCCTGCACCTCGGCTTGCGAGGCCCGCTGGATGCAGGCATGGCCGTCACGATCCCGGTCAGCAACCTGCCTGCACTGGTCACCGGCGCGTCAACCGAAGTCGCCTTTGACAGTCCTCGAAAGCTGGACATGGACGGCCGCGCAGTCCGTGACATGATCACACTCGAGGATGGCAACGCACTGGTGCTCGCCGGCCCCGAGCACGACGACGGCGACGCAGGCTTTGCCCTGTATCAGTGGGATGGTGCACACGCTGTCCGCCAGCTCGGCGACATTGACCTCAACCAGGTTGCCGATCAACTCGGCGCCAGCCCGGAAGCTCTGTACGACGCAACACTCGACAGCTCCGGCGGCCAGGCCGGCGTACTCTTCGACAGCGGCGACGTCGACTGGCTGGGCGACGGCCAGGCGTCCAAGGATCTACCGGCCGAGCAGCAGCGCTTCGTCAGTCGCGATATCAGCCTGCCAGCCAGCATGGACTTCACACCCCGACTGGGCGATATCGCCATCACCTCCCTGAACAGCGACAACCCGGACGATTTCAGCTTCGTGGCCCTCAAGGGCATCGCCGCCGGCAGTACCATCACCTTTACCGATTCCGGCTGGACCGGCGACAGCTTCCGGGCCAATGAAGGTGCCGTGAGCTGGACAGCCCCTGAAGGAGGCGTCGCCCCCGGCACACGGGTTTCCCTCCAGGACCACACCGATCAATTCCGCGATGCCAACGGCGATGCCGTGGGCAACAACGGTCTCAACCTTTCCGCATCGGGTGATCAACTCATCGCCTTCACGGGCGAGGCCGAGGCGCCCAACTTCCTGTTCGCGGTTCAGACCAACGCGAGCGAGTGGCAAGACACAGCCAGCAGTTCCAACGACTCCGCCCTGCCCAGCGGCCTTGAAGAGGGCGTTACGGCGGTTGCCGTCGGTGCCGACGCAAGCACGGAATACGACAATGCGGCTTATGCGGGAAGCGGGCAGGATACCGCCGCGGCACTGTTGACGGCCATCGCCGATGCCACCAACTGGAGTGGCGACAACGCGGCGCTGCCCGATGATGCAACCCGCGACTTCCGCATCGGAACCAATGATACGCCCTACCAGCCGGGTGAGCGTGACATCGGCCTGGCCATCAGCGAAATCTGGCCCGGCCAGTCGGGTGATGACATCACCGAAGACTGGGTCGAAATTACCAACCAGAGCGAAACCACGCTTGACCTGGCCGCCGAGCCGCTGTTTTACGACGACGAAAGTGCCGCACCCGCGGAAGCCGTTCGGGTCGAGGGGCTCGGCGAACTGAAGCCGGGCGAATCGGCGATCGTGCTGGCCGATGCAGGTCCCGACGCTGTCGACACCTTCCGCGCCGCCTGGTCCAACCTCGACACGATCGACAACCTTCAGATCGGTTATGCCCGGGATGCAGCAGGACTGGGTAGCGGCGGCGACAGCGCCATCCTTTGGCAAGACGATCCCACGGTGGATGGTGACCGGGTCGCCACCGCCACCTACCCCGACACCGAGCAGCACGATGCGGCCTCCTGGCTACCTGAAGCCGAAGCCTTCAGCAAGCAGAGCGACGACAACACACTGAGCTCAACGCTCATGGGTGGCGACGACTCTGATGTGCCGGCCATCGCCTCGCCGGGGAGCGCCGGGACCACGCCTATGACAACGCTGATCTCGGACATTCAGGGCAGCTCGACCACTAGCCCGCTCGAGGGCGAACAGGTGGCCGTCGAAGCCATCGTCACCATGGCCACTCCAGGACTGGACGGCTTCTTTGTTCAAGAAGAGGATGCCGACAATGACAATGATGCAGCGACCTCCGAGGGTATCTTTGTCTATACCGGTTCGGGCAGCGGTGAATCACGCGATATCCGCGCGGGCGACAAGGTTCAACTGAGCGGCGAAGTTGCCGAGTTTCACGAGAAGACGCAGATCAGCGCTGATTCGGACAACATCACGGTACTCGAAAGCGACCTCAACTTGCCGGCCAGCACGCACCTGAACATGCCGGTGGCGGACAAGTCGGCACTGGAGGCCTTCGAAGGCATGCGCATGGCCATCGAGGGTCAGGGCGGCGAACCACTGACCGTCACCGAGCTTTATCAGTTGGGCCGCTATGGGCAGGTCATGCTTTCCTCGGGCGGGCGTCTGGAGCAATTCAGCGAGGTCAATGCACCGGACGCAGCGGCCAATGCCGACTGGCTGGCGCGGGCCGAAGCACGCAGCATCCTGCTCGACGACGCCAGCAGCATCCAGAACCCCGACCCGGTGACCCATGGGCGTAACGGTGAAGTGCTCAGTGCCGACAATCCGCTGCGCGGCGGCGACCAGTTGGACACGCTGGAAGGCGTTCTTGATTTCAGCTTCGATGAATGGCGTGTGCAGAACACTGGCGGTCTCGACTTCACGGGGGATGTGCGTCCACAGGCCCCTGATGCCGACGCCCTGGGTAACGCCTCCCTGAAGGTCGCCGGCTTCAACGTGCTGAATTATTTCAACACTCTGGATGAGGCCGGCAACCAGACCGTCACCGCAGACGGAACCTCACATCAGCCTCGCGGAGCCGATAACAGCGAGGAGTTCATGCGTCAGCAAGCCAAGCTGGTCGAGGCCATCAACGGCAGCGACGCGGATGTCATCGGTCTCACGGAAATCGAGAACAATGGTTTCGGGCCGGACAGTGCCATTGCCCATCTAGTGGAGGCACTGAACGCCGCCGCCGGCGACGACGTGACCTGGGAGTACAGCATCCCGCGTGATGCCGACGGCCATACGGCGGCGCCAGGCAATGACGCCATCGCCGTCGGCATGATCTACAACAGCCAGGCCGTGACAGCCCAGGGCGATGCTCGTACCAACACTGAGGGAGCCTTCGCCGAGGCCAACCGCGCTCCTGTGCTGCAGACCTTTCAGGATAACGCGAGTGGCGAGACCTTCTCCGCTGTGGTCAATCACTTCAAGTCGAAGGGCAGCATCATCAACGATGAAGCCGCCACCGGGGACGGCCAGGGCAACAATAACCCGACGCGCGTCGGGCAGCCCAGGAGCTGCGGGACTGGCTCGCCAGCGACCCCACCGGCAGTGGAGACAGCGACGTGCTGATCCTGGGCGACCTGAATGCCTACTCCATGGAGGATCCCATCACGACCCTGACCGAGGCCGGTTTCGAACAATTGAACGAGGACTATTCATACGTCTATGACGGTTTCTGGGGTTCTCTGGATCATGCCCTGGCCAGCGACTCCTTGAGCGGCCAGGTCACCGGCACCACCACCTGGCACATCAATGCCGACGAAGCCTCCGCCCTGGACTACAACATCGACTACACCAACGACGCTCAGGACGCGGCGCTATACGCCCCGGACGCTTTCCGCAGTTCCGACCACGATCCGGTGATCGTGGGCCTGAACCTGGACAGCGGCACGGACATCGCCTGATACCACCCTGCGCCCGAAACGACGACACCCCGCCGCGGCGGGGTGTCGTCGTTCATGGGCCCTGCAGCCCCATCAGCATCGCCACGGACGCTTACCGATACACGGGCAGCCGGCCGCAGATTTCCTCGACCTTGCCCTTCACCTCGGCTTCGATGGCGCTGGTGTCTTCGCCCTTGACCATGACGTCCAGGATATCGCTGATCCAGCCGGCGAGTGCCCGACAATCGTCCGCGTTGAAGCCGCGGGTGGTCACGGCGGGGGTGCCGATGCGCAGCCCGGAGGTCACGAAGGGGCTCTGCGGGTCATTGGGCACGGCGTTCTTGTTGACGGTGATGTGGGCACGACCCAGGGCGGCGTCCGCGTCCTTGCCGGTCAGCCCCTGCTTGACCATCGACAGCAGGAAGAGGTGGTCCTCGGTGCCGCCGGAGACGATATCGAAGCCCCGCTCGATGAAGACGTCGGCCATGGCCTGGGCGTTCTTGACGACCTGCTGCTGATAGGTCTTGAACTCGGGCTCCATGGCTTCCTTGAAGCAGATCGCCTTGGCGGCGATGACATGCTCGAGGGGGCCACCCTGCCCGCCCGGAAAGACGGCGGCCTGCAGCTTCTTCTCGATCTCGACGTCGTCCTCGCTGGACAGGATCAGGCCGCCGCGCGGCCCGCGCAGCGTCTTGTGCGTGGTGGTCGTGACCACGTGGGCATGTGCCATGGGACTCGGATAGACTCCGGCCGCCACCAGGCCGGCGATGTGCGCCATGTCGACCAGCAGGTAGGCACCCACCTCATCGGCGATCTCGCGGAACCTCGCCCAGTCGATGATCTGCGAATAGGCCGAGAAGCCGGCGATGATCATCTTCGGCTGGTGCTCGCGAGCCAGCCGTGCGACCTCGTCGTAATCGATCCGGCCACTCTCGTCGATGCCGTACTGGACGGCATTGTAGTGCTTGCCGGAAAAGTTGGGGCGCGCGCCATGGGTCAGGTGGCCACCTGCGTCCAGGCTCATGCCCAGCACGGTGTCGCCGGGCTTGACCAGCGCCTGGAAGACCGCGCCATTGGCCTGGGAGCCGGAGTGCGGCTGGACATTGGCGTAGCTGGCACCGAACAGTTGCCTGGCATAATCGATCGCCAGCTGCTCCACGATGTCGACGAACTCGCAGCCGCCGTAGTAGCGCTTGCCGGGGTAGCCTTCCGCATACTTGTTGGTCAGCTGGCTGCCCTGCGCCTCGAGCACCCGGGGGCTGGCATAGTTTTCGGAGGCAATCAGCTCGATGTGCGCTTCCTGACGCTCGCTTTCCTTTTGCATGGCATCGAGAAGAGCATCATCGAACCCGGCAATCTGCATATCACGGCTGAACATCGGCTCAGGACCTCGTTTGGGTGGATAATCAGTAGGCTCATCATACCCCAGCCCATGACGGCTTTCACATGAGAGGCCGTCACGGGAAGGTCCATCATTTCTCATCCGGGCTTGAGAAATTCTGAAGCATCGACTCGACCGCTCACCGTGTCTGGACCTTCATGTCCAGCTTGCTGGGCAATACCAGGGGATCATTGGCCAGGCTCTCGATCTCATGCTCACCGCCTTCCGGCAGCGAGAGGTGGACGATCAGCTCGCTGGCCTTGCCTTCCATCATGTCGACCAGCCCGCCCAGTAGCCGGGCCGCTTCCGGCCCGAACATGCTGCCCAGCCCCTTGGCCTGGGTACGCGCCTGGGCCAGGAAGTCGGCCTCGCTCATGCCCTGGGTGGAGGCGATGATGGCCGGCAAGCGGCCGAACAGGCCGAGGTCGGTCAGGGTCGTCTCGACCTCGCCCCCCAGCAGGGTAACCTCATCCAGCCTGTCGAGACGGGGCAGGTAGGAGGCCGGCTCGACGCCCTCCGGCATGCGCGCCGGTGTCTCGCTGTCGAAGGTCCAGCGAAAGGCTTCACCGGCCGTGACACGGCTCTCGCTGATCAGTAGCGCCCGGTTGTCACCCTCGTCTTCCCACTGCCCATCGAAGGCGGCATCCAGCGTCAGCTGGCCGCTGCCCCCGGTCAGCACATTGCTCATCATGCGCAGCCGGGTTCGCTCGTCGGCCGGGGCGAGCTCGATCATCCTGGCCAGGTCGAGGTTCATCGACTCCAGCCACAAGCCACCGGCACCATCGGTCATGTCGCTGTCGATCAGCAGCCGCTCCAGGGTGGTCGACAGACCCTCTGCACTGATGTCCAGGTTCTCGAGCTCGACACGATCGGCCCGCGCCTCCTGCTGGCTGTTCAGGTCATGCAGCCCCTGAAGGTCCAGGCTGGCCAGGCTGAATTCACCATCCCCGAGATCCTCGATGGCCTCGGCACTACCGCTGATGTTGCGGGCCACCAGGCTGCCGATGTGCTGTGGCGATAGCGACTCGAGCTCCAGGTTCTCGATGGCCAGCCGCGGATTACGCAGCGTGCGTGCCGGCTGGGTGGTGTCATCGAACACGACGCTGCCACGACGCTCGACGCTCAGGCCCTCGACCACCATTTGCTCGGCCTCGAGGTCGGTCAACCCGTCCTCGAGTGACAATACCGAGCGAGACGGACCGGTCGCCACCAGACGCTGCACCTCGATGGTGCCAGCCTCGTCGCCCTGCTCGTCGGCCATCCTGATCCCTTCCATGAGCACCTGGTCAGGGTCGTCATAATCGCCCTCGACGACGTAGCGGTCGATCCGGAGGCGCTCCCCCTGCTCGCTGACGTATTCGATATTGTCCGCCCGAGTCTCGCCACCCAGCATGCTCTCGGAGACATCACCGATGGTCAGCTCGCCCGGGCGCTCGGCAAACAATGCCTCGAGGTCCGCCTCCAGACGTTCGGCATCGGCCTGAGCCAGGCTGCAGGGGAGAACGGTCAGTGCAGCGGCCATCAAGCCGGTGCGGAGTGGGGTCATGCGCATTGCGGTCACCTCCCTGGTGATCGTTTGAATCAAGGGTTATCGCGGCTCGAGCAACCGCTTTTCCATCAGGCGATTGACGTGTTCCAGGACGTCAATGCGGGCGCGGCGCTTGTCATTGGCATCGATCAAGGCCCAATCCGCCCCCTGTTGATGAGTATGCATGAAGACATCATCGATGGCCTGGCAGTACTCCGCCCAGCGCTCGCGATTACGCCAGTCCTGGTCGGTCAGCTTGTGGCGCTTGTGGGGCGTGGCGGCACGCGCCTCGAAGCGTTGCTTCTGCTCATCCTTGTCGATGGCCAGGAAAAGCTTGCCGAGCACGGCGCCATGCGCCAGCAGCTGGCGTTCGAAGCGCCGAATTTCGCTATAGGCGCGCTGCCAGGTCTCTGGCGGCACCAGCCCTTCCACCCGCTCCACCAGCACTCGGCCATACCAGGAGCGGTCGAAAATGGCGATCCGGCCATCCAGCGGCAGGCGTCGCCAGAAGCGCCAGGCCCAGGGGTGGGCCAGTTCTTCATCGCTGGGCGGGCCGATCTGATGAACCCGATACTGTCGGGCATCCAGTGCCGAGGTCAGGCGGTGAATGCTGCCGCCCTTGCCGGCGGCATCCTGGCCTTCGAAGACCAGTACCAATGGAATGCGGCGCTGCTGCAGCTCGCGCGCATTCCGGGCGAGCCGGGCCTGCGCCTCGGCCAGACGCTGCCGGTAATCCGACTTGTCGAGCGCGCCGCTGTGCCCGGCGGCGAGGTGTTTCAGTGACGGGGCAGCATGCTGTGTTGCTTCAGTGGCCTCGGCAGGCGGCTCGCCAAAGGGCGCCGTGATGGCCGCGACCAGGTGCTGTGCCAGTTGCTTGAAGGGTTGGGTTCCGGGGCCACCCGGCAGTCGATACCAGGGCGAATGCGTGGCATCCGTGGCGGCCCGCATCTCGCTCCCGAGCTGATCAATGACCGCATGCTGAAGGTGACGCTGCCAATCATGATCCTTGACCTGCCAGGCCTGCTCCGGGTCCTGCCACAAGGTCTTGAGGTGCTCTCCCTGCACCTCGGGCTCGATGTCCATCCACACCTTGAGAATGGTCACGCCCTCGGCGGCCAGCTCCGCTTCGAAGGCACGTATATCGGCCAGTCGATCGGCAAAGCCGCCGGGGCCGAGGCGTTGCTCGGCGCGGGCGAAGAGTGCATCGCCATACCAGCCATGGACGAAGACGCCCAGCCGCCCTCGCGCTGGCAGGCGACGCCAGAAGCGCCACCAGTAGGGGCGCTCGCGGTCCTCGCTGCTGGGCACCAGGGCATGCACTTCCGTCAGGCGGTTTTCCAGCCGATGGTTGAGCTCGTTGATCAGCGCCGCCTTGCCGGCCGCCGCATGCCCGGTCACCAGCAGGACGACCGAGCGCGAGGCCTGTCGGGCGAGCTCGAGCTGGGCCTCGAGCAACTCCAGGCGCCATGATGCCTTCATCGTTTCTCCCTGCCCATGTCCCTGGTTCCCTCCCCGCACCAAGCCTGTCATGCCACTGACAGGCGCCTTCCCCGCCGGTGTGGCGGGAACGGATGCCAACTGACTAGGTTTCGCCAAGCAGACCCAGACTGGCCATGGGGGCTTGCCGCCGCAGCCCCCTCGACAGCCAATGCCCGATACCACCCACCAGCAGGATGCCGCCGAACGGCAGCCCGAGCCACAGCCAGGGATGCCAGCGTGGCGTCAGGTCCAGCCAGGTGATATAGATGCCCGCCGCCGCCAGCTCGGCCAGCATCGCTGCCAGCACCCCGCTGGCCAGACCCAGCAGCGCGAATTCCGCGCCCTGGATCCTCGCCAGCAGCCGATTGCCGGCCCCGAACACGCGCAGCAGGCCGGCTTCATGGGCACGCACCGGCATGCTCGCGACCAGCGCCGCATAGAGTACGCTGATGCCCGCCAGAAGCACGAAGACCAGGACCAGCTCGACGGCACGGGTGACCTGACCGAGCACCTCGCGAACCCGCGACAGGATCGACTCGACATCCAGCAGGGTGACCGCCGGGAAGTCCTCGACCAGGCCGCGCAACACGCCACGCTGGGCCGTATCGAGGTGAAAGGCGGTGATGTAGCTGTGGCCGAATTCTTCCAGCACGCCAGGCGGGAAGATGACATAGAAGTTGGGCCGGAAGCTGTCCCAGTCCAGCTCCCGCAAGCTGGCAATCTGCCCTTGCAGGGTCTCGCTGCCCAGCGTGAAGGTCAGGGTATCGCCAACGCCCAGTCCGAGCCGTTTCGCCAGGCCGCTTTCCAGCGAGATGGGCGCGATGGACCGCGCATCCACGGCGCCCATCCAGCCCTCGCTGGCGGATGCCGAGGCCGCGAACCATTCCCCGGCGACCAGCCGATTGCCGGTGGGCACTTCGTCGCTCCAGGTCAGGTTGAGCTCACGCCGCAGGGCATTGTCCCCCCGCGCCTCCTGCGGCACGACATCCTGCGGCGACTGCCCCTCGATGGCAGTAATGCGTCCGCGCACCATCGGATAAAGGTCACTGTGCGCGTCAGCGGCCTCGTTGAGTGTCGCCTCGAAGGCATCACGCTCGCCGGGCTGGATATTGATGGCGAAGTGGTTGGGGGTGTCCTCGGGCAGCTGAGCCTGCCAGGCATCCAGCAGATCGCCGCGTACCAGGGCGATCATGGCCATGGCAAACAGCGCCGTGGCAAATGCCAGCAACTGGCCGAGGCTGGCATTACGCCGGCGCGCCAGCTGCTGACCGCCCATTCTCAGGGCCCGCCAGGGGTTGTCCGGCGCTCCGGCGTCGTTGGGCAGCCGCCGGCAGAGCCTGGCCAGCAACGCCAGCAGGACACTTCCCAGCCCCCATAACACCACCAGGGCGATCATACCCCCCAGCAGCAAGCCCAGCGCCAGCAGCACATCACCGGAATAGAGCCACAACAGGCCACCGAAGACCGCCGCCGCCATGACCACCACGACCCAGGCCGAGGCCGGCAGCGGATCAAGCTCGCGGCGCAATACCTTCAGCGCGCTGACGCGTCGCAAGCGAAGCAACGTAGGGCCGGCAAAGCCCGCCAGCACGGCCAGCGCGGTAAAGATGCCCATGCCCAGCGGCAGGAGTCCCGGCGGCGGCAGCTCGATGGGCATCACCGCCCCCAGGAGTGCCAGCAGCAGGGCCTGACCGGCCAGTCCGACCAGAGCACCGACCAGCGACGCCGCCAGCGCCAGCCACAGCAATTGCAAGGCAAAAAGCCCCACCAGATCGCGCTGACTGGCCCCGAAGCAGCGTAACAGCGCCGCGGTATCCAGGTGTCGTTCGACATAGCGCCGTGTGGCCATGGCCACCGCCACGCCAGCCAGCAGGACCGCCGCCAGCCCGGCAAGGCTCAGATAACGGTCGGCACGCTCCAGGGCACTACCCAGTCGCGGCCGATCCTCGCGCACATCCTGCACCTCGACACCCTCGCCGCGCAGGCGTTCGAGCACCGGCGCCACCGAAGCCACCGCCTCGGCCGAACCTGCGGCCAGCAGCTCGTATTCGATGCGCGAGCCTTCCTGCACCAGCCCCGTGGCCGGCAGGTCGTCCACATGCATCATCAAACGCGGATTGAAGCTGCCGAAACCCGCCGAGGGATCGGCCTCACGCTCGATGACCCCATCGACACGCAGCTCGGCGCTGCCTACCCGCAGGCTGTCGCCCACCCCGGCATCGAGCAGCATGGCCAGACGCGGCGCGATCCAGACATCGCCACGCGCGGGTCCGGACGCCACCTCGGCCACCTCGTCGCCTCGCGCAATCCGCGACACACCATAGTGCGGATAGGCATCATCCACCGCCTTGAGACTCACCGACTGGAAGGCATCGTCCTGGCTGACCATGGACACCATGTCGACCTGGTCCGACAGCGTCAGCCCCGCGGACTCGAGCGTCTCGCGCAGCACCGCGTCGAAGGGCCGCGATTGCTCGAGCACCACATCACCGCCCAGCAGCTGCCCGGCCTGCCGGGTCAGGCCGCGATCGAGGCGATCGAGGAAGAAGCCGATCATGGTCGAGGCGGCCACGGCCAGCGCCAGGGCCAGAAACAGGGCGCGCACGTCGCCGGCGCGCATGTCGCGTTTCAGGCCGCGCCAGGAAAGCCCCCAGAGACGTGCCAAGCCCGTCATGCGCCCACCTCATCGCGCGTCATCTCGACCAGGTGCCCATCGGCCAGCCGCAGGCAACGGTCGCAGCGTCGTGCCAGGGCATGGTCGTGGGTGACCAGCACCAGGGTGGTACCGGCTTCATGATTCAGCTCGAACAGGGTGTCGATGATGCGCTCCCCGGTGGCGGGGTCGAGGTTGCCGGTGGGTTCGTCGGCGAACACCAGCTCGGCGCCGGTCACGAAGGCGCGTGCCAGGGCAACGCGCTGCTGCTCGCCACCGGACAGTTGCTTGGGCAGGTGCTCGAGGCGTTCCCCCAGGCCCACGCGCTCCAGCCAGCGCCTCGCCAGGCTGTCGGCATCGGTGGCCGCGGTCAGTTCCAGCGGCATCAGCACATTTTCCAGGGCGGTCAGGGTCGGCAACAGCTGGAAGTTCTGGAACACGAAGCCGACACGCCCGGCGCGCAGCCCGGCCCGGCCATCCTCGTCCAGATCCCCCAGCGACTGCCCGAACATGGCCAGCCGGCCGCCACTCGGGGCGTCGAGACCGGCCATCAACCCCAGCAGGGTCGACTTGCCTGCCCCACTCTGCCCCAGGATGGCGACGCTCTCGCCGGCATGCACCTCGAGATCCAGGGCCTGTAGAATGATCAGGCGGCGTTCGCCACTGACGACCTCCTTGCTCAGGCCCTCGGCGTGTAGAATCGGCGTATTGGCATTCGCGTGCGAGGAGTTGGACATGCTGGAGCATTCCCCCGTGGTTCGAGTTCGCAATCCCTTCCCGCTGTTCCTGCGGCGGGTCTGGCTGGCGATGTTCTTGTGTCTAGCCAGCGTCCCGCTGTGGGCCGCTTCAGGACCCGTGGTGCTGGTCATGGGCGACAGCTTGAGCGCGGCCTATGGCATCGAGCGTGACGCCGGCTGGGTCAGCTTGCTGGCCGACCGCCTTGAGGGCAAGGCCGAAGTCGTCAATGCCAGCATCAGTGGTGAAACCACCGCTGGCGGCAGGACCCGGCTACCCGACCAACTGGGACAGCATGACCCGGATATTGTTCTGATCGAACTCGGCGGCAACGACGGGCTAAGGGGCCTTTCACCCGGGCAGATGCGCACCAACCTCGCCGCGATGATCGAGGCCAGTCAGGCCTCCGGGGCGCAGGTCGCCCTGCTCGGCATCGATATCCCGCCCAACTATGGCCAGGCCTATCGTGACGCCTTCAGGCAGGTCTTCTCCGATCTCGCGGAACGCTACGAGGTGCCGCTGGTGCCCTTCCTGCTGGAAGACGTGGCCTTGAATGACGGGCTGATGCAGGAAGACGGCATTCACCCCACCGCCGAGGCCCAGCCCAGGGTGCTCGACAACGTCTGGCCGGTGCTGTCGCCCCTGCTGGAGAGCAGCGGCGTGACACTCGCCAATGCCGAGTGAGGGCTGCGCTTCACGCCCCCTTTGCTTCACTGCTGGGCGCTGGCCGCGGCCGGCGCCTTCTGTCGCTGCTGCAGCCCCAGCCCGCCAAGGATCAGCACCAGCCCCACCAGGGTCGAGGGCAGGATGGGCTCACCGACGATGAAGAACAGCAGCAACAGCGAAATCGGCGGCGACAGAAAGATCAGGTTGGAGATCCGGGCGGTGCGCGACACCGTGTGCATGGCCAGTTGCCAGAACACGAAGGCGATCCCCATCTCGAAGAGTCCCACATAGACCCCGGCGGCCAGCCCGGTCATGCCCACCCACTCCATGTCGGGGCCGAGCAGGAGCAGCAGGAACAGTACCGGCACGCCGACACTGAAGTTCTGCCACTGGGCCACCAGCGGTGGTCGATGATCGCGGGTGTTGAGCAGCCAGTACAGGGCCCAGATCAGGGTCGAGACAAGCGCCAGGCCAACGCCCAGCGGGTCGGCGAAATTCACGTCGATCACCTGACCGCGGGTGGCGATCACCCAGACGCCGGCATAGGCGATCAGACCGGCCAGCACATCCATGCGCGTCAGGCGCTGGCCGAGAATCGGCACGGCGAGAAACGCCATGGTCAGGGCCCAGGTGTAGTTGAGCGCCATGGCCTCCTGGCCGGGCAGGCGATCATAGGCGGCGAACAGCACCAGATAGTAGGCCACCGGATTCATCAAGCCTGCCCAGGCAGCGGTACGCCAGCCACTGCGCAGGGCCAGACGCCCTTCGCCGCGATACAGCACCAGTGCACCGATCAGCGCCCAGGAAACCACGGAAGCAATGCACATCAGCATCAAGGGCGACATCTGGTCCAGCGCCACCTTGAAGGCCGTGGCCACCGTCGACCAAAGCCCCACTGCTCCCAGGCCGTAGCCTATCGCGCGACGATCCCCTGTCATGACATTTCCCCGCTATATCTGTAAAAAACGCCCCGAACGCTTGTCGCGACCTCACACTTCACGCCTCACACCTAACACCTCGAAGCTCGAAGCTCGAAGCTCGCCCTCCATTATCGATCGACGTGCCCCAGGTCGCGCTCCGGGTCCAGCCGATCGCGGACCTTCTGTTTCAGCACCTTGCTGTCCGGAAAGCCACCATCGCGCTTGCGCTCCCAGAGGCTCTCGTCATCGAGAAAGATCTCGAAATGCCCGCCATGGGAGGGTGCCAGCGCCACTTCCTCCAGCGCCTCGCCGAAGGTGGAAAGCAGCTCCTGCGCATACCAGGCGCTGCGCAGCAACCACTGGCACTGGGTGCAGTACTGAATTCGAACAAGTGACATCAAGCCCCCGAATCTCAACCGAAAGGAGTCCCCATACTACTGTCTAACCGGGGCCCCGGCCTAGTGAACCGGCTGCGCCGCTATCGGCTGTTCGCGTGTCAGGGCTTGCACTCAGGGCGATCTCGTCTTATATAGCCGGCAGGTGCCCTTGCCTTGCGCCGCCCTGCGGCACTGGCGAGGAAACGCTGGCAACCGCCGCTCCCGAGGAAAGCGGCCGGCCATGGGAGGAAATCGCATGCGCCCCGACACGCTGGACGATGAAGATTACGATGCAGCAGCCCCCGAGGACGACACGGATGCCGACGCCACTCCGGAGCGTCCCGCCAGCCGTGCGGACCGGCTGCGGGCCCGCCGGCGCCTGGAGGACCTGCTGGAAGAGCGCCGCCTGCAACGCGACATCGAGGATGACTGGGACTTCGACCTTGACGAGGAAGAATAAGGCCAGGCAACGCCCCTGCCGACACGCCGGGCCGCCTTCAGGCCGCGGCCCCGAGCCTGCATTGTCGGTCACTCTCTAGCCTTTCCGGGCTGCGACCACTATCATCAGAGCCATCAAGGCTCCAACCCCGAACCTCCAACCCTAGTGAGATTCCATGGCGCAATACGTTTACACCATGAACCGGGTGGGCAAGGTCGTGCCCCCCAAGAAACAGATCCTCAAGGATATTTCCCTGTCCTTCTTCCCCGGCGCCAAGATCGGCGTGCTGGGCCTGAACGGCGCCGGCAAGTCGAGCCTGCTGCGCATCATGGCCGGTGTCGACACCGAGTTCGAAGGTGAAGCGCGGCCGATGCCGAACATGAAGGTCGGCTATCTGCCGCAGGAGCCCGAGCTCGACGACGACAAGAACGTGCGCGAGACGGTCGAGGAAGCCCTGAGTGCCATCCAGGAGGCTCAGGAGCAACTCGACGCCGTCTACACGGCTTATGCCGATCCCGATGCCGACTTCGATGCCCTGGCCACCGAGCAGGCCCGCCTGGAGGACATCATCGAAGCCGCCGACGCCCACAACCTGGAGCGCAAGCTGGAAGTCGCCGCCGAGGCCCTGCGCCTGCCGGCCTGGGATGCGCGTGTCGGCAACCTCTCCGGTGGCGAGCGTCGCCGCGTGGCACTCTGCCGTCTGCTGCTGTCCAGCCCGGACATGCTGCTGCTGGATGAGCCGACCAACCACCTGGACGCCGAATCGGTGGCCTGGCTGGAACGCTATCTGCATGATTACAGCGGCACCGTGGTGGCCATCACCCACGACCGCTACTTCCTCGACAACGTGGCCGGCTGGATTCTCGAACTGGACCGCGGCGAAGGCATTCCCTTCGAGGGCAACTACTCCCAGTGGCTCGAAGCGAAGGAGAAGCGTCTCCAGCAGGAAGCCAAGCAGGAAGCCTCCCGCCAGAAGGCCATCAAGCAGGAGCTCGAGTGGGTTCGCTCCAATGCCAAGGGTCGTCAGGCCAAGAACAAGGCTCGCCTCGACCGCTTCGAGGAACTGCAGTCCGGCGAAGTACAGAAGCGCAACGAGACCAACGAGATCTACATTCCGCCCGGTCCGCGACTCGGCGACAAGGTCATCGAGTTTCACGGCGTGGCCAAGTCGTTCGATGACAAGCTGCTGTATGACGATCTCGAATTCGCCATTCCGCCCGGCGCCATCGTCGGCCTGGTCGGCGGCAACGGCGCCGGCAAGTCGACCCTGTTCAAGCTGATCGAGGGCAAGGAAACCCCGGATGCCGGCGAAGTGGTCAAGGGCGATACCGTCGATGTAGCCTACGTCGAACAGCTGCGCGATGACCTGGACAACAAGCAGACCGTCTGGGAAGCGGTGTCCGACGGCCAGGACATGCTCAACATCAATGGCTACGAAGTGTCGTCGCGGGCCTATGTGGGTCGCTTCAACTTCAAGGGCAACGACCAGCAGAAGCGCCTCTCGGACCTCTCCGGGGGTGAACGCGGCCGTCTGCAGCTCGCCCAGACCCTCAAGCAGGGCGCCAACGTGCTGTTGCTCGACGAACCCTCCAACGACCTGGACATCGAGACCCTGCGCGCCCTGGAAGAAGCCCTGCTGGCCTTCCCCGGCTGCGCCATGGTGATCTCCCACGACCGCTGGTTCCTCGACCGCATCGCCACCCACATCCTGGCCTTCGAGGGCGACTCCCACGTCGAGTTCTTCGAAGGCAACTACACGGAATACGAGGCGGATCACAGGAAGCGTGTCGGCGATGACACACCGCACCGGATGAAGTACAAGCGGATCGATGCCTGACCGGCTTCGCCGGAGCTGAAAGCCTGAAGCTGGAAGCTTGAAGAAAACCTCACGACCGACAAGTCCGTGGGGTTTTTTACTTTCAGCTTCCAGGCGCGAAGCGCCGCTCTTCCAGCTTCGAGCTCCCCGCCTGTATTGACGCGACGCGTCAATACAGGCGGGGCTCGCCCTCGGGTCGTGTCTTGAAGCGTCGGTGCAGCCACAGGTACTGCTCCGGGTGGCGGCGGATGGCGGCTTCGATCACGGCATTGATACGTGCGGCGTCGGCTTGTTCATCGCCGCTGGGGAAGTCCTCCAGCGGCGGCAGGTATTCCATCCGATAGGTGGTGTCATCGGTGTCACGATGAAAGATCAGGGGAATCACCGGCGCTCCCGTCATCCGGGCGATCTTGGCAGTCAACCTGACGGTGGCCGCCTCCACCCCGAAGAAGGGGGCGAAGACGCTGGCCTCGCGACCGAAGTCCTGATCCGGGGAATACCAGACGTTGTGCCCGGCCTTGAGGTGCCGCACGACGCCACGCAGATCGTGCCGATCAATGGTGGTGCCGAAGCTGCGATGGCGAGCGCGGGTCATGAAACGCTCGAACAGCGCATTATCGTGCGGCCGATAGACCGCGTCGGCGGGAAAGAACAGCGAGTGCAGGGCGCCGCCGAGGTCCAGCGTCGAGAAGTGGATGCCGATGATCAGGGCGCCCTTGCCTTGCGCCTGGAGCCGCGCCATGTGCTCCTGTCCGTCGAAGACCACACGATGCCGCAGGTGCTCGGGATCCCGGCACCAGCCGGTGGCGGTCTCCAGAATGCCCATGCCGTTGGCCAGGAAGGTATCCTTGACCAGCTTGCGCTGCTGCGCCGCCTCCAGCTCGGGGAAGCAGAGCCGGATATTGGTCTCGGTAATGTGCCGACGACGCTTGGCAAAACGCCAGGCCAGCAGGCCGATGCCCTTGCCGACCGCCATTTTGACGCGCCAGGGCAGCCAGGCGCCGACATACATGGCACCGATGGCCAGCCAGACCGACCAGTAGCGCGGGTGCAGAAAGCGGGTGTCGGAAGCGTTTTCAGTCATGGGGCTCTCGCACTCGGGTTCGAGCGTCATGATAGCGTCTGGGCACTCTGGGCAGCACCCCGGTCAGCAGGGTATAGCTGATGGTATCGCAATAGCGCGCCACCTCATCGACGGGGAGTACTGCGCCGTTCGCGGCGCGCCCCCAGAGCGTCACCCGGCTGCCGATATCGGCCTCGGGCAGATCGGTGATATCGACTGTCAGCATGTCCATGGACACCTTGCCAGCCAGCTCGGCTCGCTGCCCCTCGACCAGCACCGGCGTGCCGTCCCGGGCATGGCGGTCATAACCATCGCCGTAGCCGCAGGCCACCACGGCGATGCGCGACGCGCGCTGCGCCTGCCAGCGGCCGCCATAGCCGACCCGTTCCCCCGCTGCCAGGTGGCGCACGGCGATGATTTCCGAGCTCAGGGTCATCACCGGCTGCAGGCGTTGACTGACCGCATTGGCCACTTCCAGTGGATCACTGCCGTACAGCATCACCCCCGGGCGATTCCAGTCGCCATGCGCCCGGGGATGCGACAGCGTCGCCGGTGAATTGGCCAGGCAGGTCGGCGCTTCGAGCTCGGCGGCCAGGGTCTCCAGGGTGCCCATCTGCTGCTGGAAGTACGCCGTATCAGCCTGATCGGCAGTAGCGAAATGGCTGACCAGGTGCAGGTCGCATACCCGTGCGCAAGCGCCGGCCAGACGCTCCCAGAGCGCCGGCACCCGCTGCGGCGTAAAGCCGAGTCGGTGCATGCCGGAGTCGACCTTGAGCCAGACGGGGATGGGGCGTGACGGTCGAAAGGCCAGCAGCGCCTCGACCTGCCAGTCACTGTGTACCACCGTCCACAGCCCCAGCGCATCGATGCGCGCCAGCTCATCCGCCGCGAAGAAACCTTCGAGCAGAACGATCGGTGCCGTGATCCCGGCCTCGCGCAGGGCCTCGGCCTCCTCGATGCAGGCCACCGCCAGGGCCGGTGCCAGCCCCTCGAGGGCGCGGGCGCTGGCCACCAGGCCGTGGCCATAGGCATCCGCCTTGAGCACCGCCAGCGAGCGGCTCTGCGGCGCGAGATCACGCGCCAGGCAGTAGTTGTGGCGCAGGGCCTCGAGGTCAATGTCGGCTCTCAGGGGGCGGGCCATCGCAATCTTCCTGCTGGCGGGTAACACATGAAGAAAGCCAGGCTGATGCGCTGGCTTTGCGGCTGAACGAAGGTTGTCAGGGCCCGCTGGAGATCGCTCGGGCCGGGCCATGGTGGCGAGCCTTTCACGCCACCGCACGACGCCTATTCGAAGATGGCATCCAGGTCCAGGCCCTGCTTGTCGAGCAGGCGGCGCAGTTTCTTCAACGCCTCGACCTGGATCTGGCGCACCCTTTCACGCGTCAGGCCGATCTCGTCGCCAACCTGCTCCAGGGTCGAGGCCTCGTGACCGCGCAGGCCGAAACGCCGCACCACGACCTCGCACTGCTTGTCGGTCAGCTCGGCCAGCCAGTCGTCGACATGCTGCTTGACGTCCCCGTCCACCAGCGAGGATTCGGGTCCCAGGTCGTTCTCGTCGGTGATCGTCTCGATGAGCGGCTTGTCACTCTCGCTGCCCACCGGGTAATCCACCGAGGATACCCGCTCGTTGAGCCCCATCATCTTCTTGACGCTGGCCACCGGCTTGTCGAGGTGGTCGGCGATTTCCTCGGCGGTCGCCTCGTGGTCGAGTTTCTGGGTCAACTCGCGGGCGGCCCGCAGGTAGATGTTGAGCTCCTTGACCACGTGAATGGGCAGACGAATGGTACGCGTCTGGTTCATCAGGGCGCGTTCGATGGTCTGACGGATCCACCAGGTCGCATAGGTGGAAAAGCGGAACCCGCGCTCGGGGTCGAACTTCTCCACGGCCCGGATCAGGCCGAGGTTGCCCTCCTCGATCAGATCGAGCAGCGTCAAACCCCGGTTGAGATAGCGGCGGGCGATCTTGACCACCAGGCGCAGGTTCGACTCGATCATCCGAGAACGCCCCTGAGGGTCGCCCTGGCGCGCCAGGCGCCCGTAGTGGACCTCTTCCTCGGGCGTCAACAAGGGCGAGAAGCCGATCTCGTTGAGATAGATCTGGGTGGCGTCGAGGCTGTGATTCTGGTGACGATCCTCGCGACTCAAGGCCTTTTCGAAGGCCTCGTCACTGTCATCCACCGCACCGACTTCGAGTTCGACGGTTTCTACCGACTCATCATCCGCCTCGGCGGCCGACTCCAGATTCACATCCTGAAGGTCCCGTTCAAGCATGCTCATCGATTGCTACCCCATGGTTGCGACTCGGCATTGTGCATGTCACTACTCCACCCTCAATGCCCGAGATTATTGTTGTATGACGCCCGGATGGCGAAGTGCAATCACGACATTGGGCGCATCATTCAACGCGCGGGAAGATACTCCAGGGGATCCTGCGGCTGACCGTCCTTGCGCACCTCGAAATGCAGCCGGACATCCTGGGCATCGCTGTCCCCCATGCTGGCGATCACCTCGCCTGCCCGCACCACATCGTTTTCCTTCACGCTCAGGGAGTCGTTGTGGGCATAGGCACTCAGGAACTGGTCATTGTGCTTGAGGAGAATCAGGTTGCCGTAACCACGCACGCCACTGCCCGCGTAAACCACGATACCCGGCGCGGCTGCCTTGACAGGCTGCCCCTTCTGACCACTGATATCAATGCCGGCGGTGATGCTGTCACCCTCGCCGTAATTGCCGACGACACTGCCGCTGGTCGGCCATTGCCAGGGCACCGGATCGACCGGTGTATACTGCCGGTCCGACCTGTCCTGACCGCCCGACGCATCGGTCGCGGCCTGGCTGGACGACTCGGAAGCGCTCTCTTCAGCGTCATTCTGAGCCACCCGGGCATCCTCGTCGTCGCCGGACTGTCCGGCATCCTGCTCGGCGTCCTGCGTTGATTCGCTCGAGGCATCACGCTGCTCGGCATCAGATTCGGTGGCGCCCTCGGATTCGGTGTCGTCTGCCTCGCTGGTGGCCGTCTCGTCGTCCGAATCGCTGGCAGCCGAATCTTGCGTGTCGTCCGAGTCCGAGCTGTCGTCTGCGTAGACCGGACCGGGCGCATTCTCGCTGTCGCCCGACGTGCCGGAATCATTGCCGGCATCGGCGGGCAGCAGCCAGTCCAGGGATCCGTCATCCCCGGCCGTGCCGCTGTTACCGGTGCCACCATCAGCAGCGCTGCCCGAGACACCGCCCGCTACCGCAACGCCGGTGGCCACGGCGCCGCTGTCACCCGACTCGGCATTGCCCGTCTCGGCGGCACCCGACGCCGTCGTGGTATCACTCGCGTCAGCACCCTGGGCGTTCAGCACCAGACGCTGTCCCGGCTGGATCTCATAGGGCGGGCCAATATCATTGATCTCGGCCAGGTCGCGATAGTCCATGTCGTGCCGCCAGGCGATACCGTAGAGGGTATCCCCGGACTTCACGGTGTATTCAGCGGGCGTCGATGCCGCTCGCTCGGTCGACAGCTCATCGACGCGTACCGGCGCCTTCTCGTTCTGCGAGGCGGCGCAACCCGCCAACAGCAGTGCGAGCCCCGGGATCAGCAACCCCTTATGCATTGGAACCATCCTCCTTGTTCTTGACTACGCTATCACGCTCGTCCTTTACGGGTGTATGGGGGCCGGAGTTGAGGCGATCAACACTCAGCACCAGCACCGCCCCGACCAGCATCAACAGCAACACCACCGGCCACTGGGATGGCTCCCCGGTGACAACGGTATACTCTCCCGGGGTCAGGTGATGATACCCCAGCGGAATCGTCCGGCCATCCGCCCCCATGCGATAAGACGCCATCTGCTGCCACGGCCACAGTGTCGGCAACGAGCCCACGATAAAGCCCACCAGCAACTGCATGGTCGCGTCATGGCCATGCCGGAGCAACCAGGAAAGCAGACGCGAAAACACCACCAATCCCGCCAGGCAGCCCAGGCCGAAAATGGCCAGCAGCCCGGCGTCGAAATGTCTGATGCCTTCCATGACGGTGCCATACAGGCCCATGGTCAGCAGCAACAGGCTCCCCGACACGCCCGGCAGCAAGAGCGCACTGATCGCGATGAAGCCAGCTACCGCCAATACCAGCTGCGGGCTACCCAGTTGCGAGACCAGCGGCATCAGGGCAGGCAGGGCCTGAGCCAGCACCAGCCCCACCGCAAGAGGCAACAGATACCACCAGCGCCAGGTCGCAGGCCGTCGCCAGACCACCAGGGCCGAGGCTCCCACCAGGCCGAAGAAGAAACCATCCAGCAGCCTGGGCTGCGCTTCCATCAACCATACGACGAGATGCGCGACGCTCACCAGGCTCAGGCCGATACCGGCCAGCAGCGGCAGCAGGAAGCGCAGGTTGAGGTAATCCACCAAGCCCGCGCTGCCCTCGCGCTTCCAGATGCCGACCGCACCGGGGCCAAAGCGTTCAATGGTCTGGATCAATTCCTCGTAGATGCCGGTAATGAAGGCGATCGTGCCACCCGACACCCCGGGCACGGCATCCGCGGCTCCCATGCCGGCGCCCTTGCAGACCAGCCCCAGATATCGCTTCACCGAATGACTCCTTCCAGCAAGGGCACGAAATGCACCGGCTCGAGTCGTTCGCGCTCGAACTGGTTACCCTGGCGACGCACACGCACCAGCCACTGCTCCCCCCTCCTGTCGGCGACGGGAGCGATCATGATGCCGCCTTCCTCCAGCTGTGCCAGCAAGGGCATGGGGATTTCACTGGCACAGGCGGTCAAAAGGACCAGGTCGAAGGGCGCCGCTTCCGGCCAGCCATGCCCACCATCCGCCAGGCGCAGCTGCACATTGCCGGCCCCGAGCCAGTTCAGCCGTTCCCCCGCCCGCTCGTGCAGGGCATTGATGCGCTCCACCGACCAGAGCTCCGGCACCAACCGCGCCAGCACCAGCGTCTGATAACCGGAGCCGGTGCCGACTTCCAGCACCCGGGTCGGGTTCTCCTGTACCACCAGCTCGCTCATGCGCGCCACGATCCAGGGACGCGACAGCGTCTGACCATGCCCGATGGGCAGGGACGTATCCTCATAGGCCCGGTGTGACAGCGCTTCATCGAGGAAGAGGTGGCGCGGCGCCCGCGTCATCACATCCAGCACCCGGCGATCGCCAATGCCCTGTTGCGCCAGACGCTCGACCATGCGGTCCCGCGTGCGCTGCGATGTCATGCCGACCCCCTCCAGAAGGCCGGGGCGAAGGTCAGGTGAGTGCATTCAACCAGTCCTGAACGTCGTCTCGAGCCGCATGCCGGGTCAAATCCGTCTGCAGCGGCGTGATGGACACATAGCCGTCTTCCACGGCGGCAAAATCGGTATCCGGGCCATCATCGGCATTTTCGCCCACCGGAGCAATCCAGTAGCGCTTGTGCCCGCGTGGGTCGAACACCTCCTGCGGTCGTGCGGCCGGCCCACGATGCCCCATGCGCGTCACGCGAAAGCCCTTGATCTCGGACCAGGGCAGATCCGGCACATTGACGTTGAGCAGACTGCGCGGCGGCAGTGACAGTTGTTCGGCGGCGCCCACCAGACTCGCCGCGACACGACCGGCCGTGGCGAAGTGCTGGCGACCGACCAGCGACATGGCAATGGCCGTCATGCCCAGGTTGCGCCCCTCCATGGCGGCCGCCACGGTACCCGAGTACAACACATCATCCCCCAGGTTGCCGCCGTGATTGATGCCCGAGATCACCAGGTCCGGACGCTCGCCCCAGACGCCGTTGACCCCCAGATAGACGCAGTCGGCCGGTGTGCCATCCACGCTGTAGAAACCGTTTTCCAGCGCCGTCAGCGCCAGCGGCCGCGTCAACGTCAGGGAATTGCTGGCCCCGCTCTTGTCCCGATCGGGCGCTACCACGCGCAGTCGAGCATGATCCACCAGGGCATCATGCAGCGCCTTCAGGCCCGGGGCATGGACCCCATCGTCATTGGACAGCAACAGTCGATGCATGCGTAGCTCCTCCTTGGTCGCCCTGTGTCGAAGAGGGCTGGAAATTCAGGGTCGGGTGATCGATCACTTCACGCAACACCGAGGTGGCGAAGGCCCCGGGCGGCAGGCCGAATGACAGCCGGATGGCACCGTCCGCCTCGTGTTCGAGTTGCGGTGACTGGAGTCGCAGGCGCAGCGGCCGCCTGGCCAGGCGGGCACCGGCACGCTCCAGGCCCTCGCACAAGGGGCGGTTCGCAGCAAGCGGTTCGCGCTCGGCCGCTAGCGCAGCCCCTTGAGCCACTGACTCGCCCTGCCCCCAGAGGATGCCACTGGGGTGAATGTCCAGCCGGGCGGCGCGGTCGATCAAGTCGTCGCTGAGTGCTTCGACGACAAACTGGCTGCTCGTGCCATCGAGAATGGCGACCTCGCCCTCGAGCGGAGCACGCCAGGAATCCTGTGCCACCCGGGCGGCCAGCTGCATGTTGAACAGATAACTGCGCGCGGCCGAGAGCAGCATGCCCTGGGGGTCATCGCGCTTGCGCCAGCCACGCGACAGCAGATCGGCGGCCCGCAACAGGTTGCGCCCATCCTGGCCGAATCGCTGCGGCCCCACATAGTTGGGCACACCATGCCGGCATAGCCATGACCAGCGCTCGACCAGCCGCGGATCGTCGACCACCCGACCGGTCAGGCGCAGGCGGAAATGATTGCCGCGATGTACCCCACGCTTGAGCTTGCGCGGATGTCGCGCCTGAGCCAGCAGCGTCACGCTGTCTGTCGACAGGCGGTCCGCCAGGTCCGGCGGCGTGGCCCGGCCCGGCAGATGCACCGAAAACCATTGCCGGGTCACGGCGACACGATCCTTCATGCCGGCATACCCCACGGCTCGCGCGCCGACCTGGCAGATGCGGGCCAGCTCGCGTGCCACCATGGCGGTGGTCATGTCGCGTTTTTCAATCCACAGCCAGAGATGTTCCCCCTGGCCTTCCGGCGCAAAGTCCAGCCATTCCTCGACCCGAAAGTCCTCCGGCGCCTCGCGATAGCTGCCCGGCCACGGCGCGCCGTAGCAAGGGTCCAGGGCTCGTGGCCATGCCGGCGGCCAGGCAGGGCGCGACTCAACCATCCTGGCGCGCCTCCAGCAGCACCACGGCTTCGGCGGCAATCCCTTCTCCGCGGCCCGTGAAGCCGAGGCGCTCGGTGGTAGTGGCCTTGACGTTGACCCGCGCAGGCTCGATGCCCAGATCACGGGCGATGCAGGCCGCCATCCTGTCGACATGCTCGGCCATGCGCGGCGCCTGGGCGATCACCGTGGTATCGAGATTGCCTGGCAGCCAGCCCTGGTCGGCCACCAGCGCCACCACATGACGCAGTAGTTCACGGCTGTCAGCGCCCTTCCAGGCCGGATCGCTATCCGGAAAGTGCCTGCCGATATCGCCCAGGGCACAGGCACCCAGCAGCGCGTCACAGACCGCGTGCAGCAGCACATCACCGTCGGAATGGGCGACGAAACCCTGATCATGGGGAATGGCCACCCCACCGATCATCAGATGATCGCCCTCTCCAAAACGGTGCACATCGAAACCATGGCCGATTCTCATCATAGGCTCAGCAGGACTCCTCGCGGGCAGCGGAATGCGGACCGTACGCCTGGGCGGCAAGGATCTGCTCCGCCAGCGCCAGGTCATCGGGATGGGTAATCTTGATATTATCGCGTCGCCCGGGTACTAGGCGCGGGGACAACCCCATGGCCTCGACCGCTGAGGCCTCATCGGTCACCCCTCTGGCCGCCCGGCGAGCGTCCACCAGGGCGTCACGCAGCAGGCCCAGGCGAAAGCCCTGAGGGGTCAAGGCATGCCACAGGCCGGCACGCTGCTCGGTTGAGGCTACCCGTCCGGCCCCGTCATCGCGTTTCATGGTATCGGCCACCGGCGCCGCCAGCAGCCCGCCAACGGCATCCGCGTCGACCGCGGCATGGAGCCGCGTCAGGTCTTCCGCCGTCACGCACGGCCGGGCCACGTCATGGACCAGGACCAGGGCCTGCTCATCGCCTTCCTCGGCAGCGATCCATTCCAGGGCATGGAGCACGGAGTCGGCCCGCTCGCCCCCGCCCGCTATCCGCTGCCAACGTGCAAAGGGCACGACGTCGGGCTCGAAGCAGCTATCCCGTGGATCCAGACACAGGCAGAGTCGAGCCTCGGGAAAGACCGAGTGCAGACGCTGCAGGGTATGCCACATCACCGTCCGTCCCGCCAGCTTCAGATACTGTTTCGGCCGATTGGCGCCCATGCGGAGACCGCTTCCGGCGGCGGGCACGATCAACCAGGGAGCCTGGCTCACGGGTTCGCCCCTGCGTTGCCGGCCTGCGGCACCCAGAAGAACTGCTCGTCGGTACGCACCATGCCGACTTCACTACGCGCACGCTCCTCGATGGCATCGAGGCCGGTCTTGAGGTCAACCACCTCGGCCGCCAGACGCTCGTTACGTGCTCGCAAGGGCGCATTTTCGGCTTCCAGCTGCTCGACACGCTGCCCTACCTCGGCGAGCTCGCTCAGACTCCCTTCACCCAGCCACAGGCGATACTGCAGCAGCGCCAGCAATGCCAGCAGCACGACGGCCAACCACTTGAGCATGCGAGAATTCCATCGACAGATTGCAATGCGTGCATTATGCCAGTTTCCTGCCCTCACCTCACCACCCGAGCCCGCCGGCGAGAGCCAATCGCCGCAAGAGCGAGGCCAGCCGACTCCTCTCGCTTCCTGGCCCACCATGGTCTTTACTCAAGGGGGAATGACACGACTTGAGGGGCACAACATGCCACGGCTTTTTCCGACGATTGCCGGCTTCCTGATGGGGATATCCACCATCTCGGGGACCCATGCACAAAACGAGATGATCACCGTCGAGGTCGATGGCGATACCCGGGTGGGCTTCAGCGCCGAATGGCGACTGACGGACAGCGACGGCCATGAGGAGGTTTCCACCTTCCAGGGTGAGGCGCCGCGCACCTTCCATTTCACGGGAACCCAGCTCGAAGCCAGCCTGCAAAAGGACGGCTCGGCGGAAACCTTGAGCGTGATGATCAAAAAAGGCGGCAATACCAACCGGCACAGCATAGGGAGAGCGGACGGCAGGCTCCACGTTCGAGTCCGTTGAAGCGAGCGCTGGAGAGAGCACGGCAAAACCGGGGCAGAGCTTTTGGCATCCGCAACCACCTGGCCACAAAAACAGGGGCCAGCCGGCTTAGCCGGCTGGCCCAAAATTCTCGTTTACACCATTTCTTCCAGGTCATGCAGCCTTCGTTCAGGGAGCCTGTACGACGTTGGCAGTGTTGTTGTGACCGTAGGAGCGTGTCTCCGCAAAGTGCTGAGACTGGCCACTTTGAGTATGTGAAGCCCAGTTTCCAGAACCGAACTGCTTGATGTAGGAGTCATGACCATAGCCGGTCTGTACTACCTGTGCATCGTTACCATAACCTGTCTGCAGGATGTCGCTATCCAGTTCGTCACCACCCTGGTAAACATCTGCCCAGTTATTGTCACCGAACTGCTTGATATAGCTATCGTTCAGATCACCATCCTGAACGACGGTCGCCGAGTTATCATCGCCGCCACCCCAGAGACCGTCCTGCTCGACATGTGAGTCATTACGATCCCCAAGCTGGTAGACATCGGCATAATTGTCCGAGCCTTCCTGCTTGATACGCGATTCGTTCTGACCCTGGCCATTGGTCGAGCCGACTTCGTCATCCTGAACGACCTTGGAGTAGTTGCTGTAACCAGCCTGGTCGATATCAGAAAATTGCTCGCCATACTGCGTCACATCTGCATCGTTGGAGACCCCATCCTGAAGGATGAACGACTCGCTGGCATTACCGGGGTTACCATTGTAACCCGCCATGCCGTCAATGGTATTCCGGGAATCCTGGAAGCTATCATGCGGATTGGTATTGCCGCCCGAATGGTCCTGGGTGGCATCAGCCAGGGCTGAACCACTCATGGCCATGGCGACGGATGCTGCGATAAGAGTCATCTGGAGTTTCATTGTCATTCCCCTGTTACGCGTTGTGGTACGTTGCCTTGCCTTGAAACCGCTGACTCCGACATTGGTTGTGGGTTGTCGGTTGTTTCAGCGCGTCACGATTGTGGCCGTTGCGCCCACCCCGGACCGCGAAATCTGGTCCACGGTGATGGCTCGGTAGCCACTCCCCGACTGTGAAACCTGAACCTGGCCGTTGATGCCTGCCTGATTGATGGCTGCCTCGAATTCACGTCCACCCTGCTCCAGAGTGGCATCGAGGTGATTTCCCTTTTGGCTGACCAGGCCGATATTGAATGCGCCTTGCTGGGTGACCGACGCTTGATTCCCGTATCCGCTTTGGTAGACAGACGCCAGATTGGGGCCCGTTCCCTGCTGATCGATTAGCGCCGTATTGTCATTCCCCAGTTGGTCGATGAAGGCGATATTGCGATCAGGGAGGGTAAAAAAACCATCCCTCTGGTGCTGCTGAACGATCCTTCCAATCTCTGTATCGGCATGCCGCCCCCCGGCCATATCGGGATTCGCCTGCGCAATAACAGCGGAAGAGAAAAGCAGGGAAGCCAATATCAACCTTGATGAAAAACCGTTTTTACCCTGAAACCTGAATTCTTTATCAAGAGCCATGTCGACCACTCCCCAAAAAACTTGCCAACCTCAGAAAAACCTTTATAAAGCCAAATAACGTGAATAGGAGTATGGCAATAAATATCGGCACATCCATAATGATTTACTCTTATTTTCAAGTGCCATTTTTTTAATACCCTGACGACCAAAAACCAAATAACACCCAAGAAACTCAGATACAAAACAAAAAAAGGGAGCCGCTCTAAGAGCGGCTCCCTTTAAATCTACCAGAAAGCTAATAAACAAAACCTAAATCTCATGGACACAGTTTTCTGTGGCCGTATCTACCCATAATTCGTCACGACTTACCGGGAATCACAGCATTGGAACTTCTTCCTGTAGATAATCGGACAAGAGGGTTTCATCGATATTGGTACCTTCTTCCAGGTTCCATAGGTTATCACGCACACCACGCGCAATCAGATGAATGACCGCCGCTTCGATGGCCGACATGACCGCCATTTGCACCGGTTCATTGGTGGTGACTCCTGCCTCGGCTTCAAGCAGCCGACGGAAGTCGATAAAACGGTAGACACCCGCTCGTACTTCCTTGGAATATATCGTCTTGGTGGTCGTCACATTGGACAGGACCTCCCCCGTCGATATTTCCACCGCACGCAGGTTGACCGTCACCTGATCCACCTGATACTGGCCGGACGCTCCGATGCCAAAGTACTCGGCACCTGCTCCACCGGTCTTGACATTGGACTCATAGGCAATGATGCCGCCTTCCAGGAGCACCGAGGCCGATCGCAATGCGCCCAGGTTGTCGGGGCGATTGAAGCGTTCGAGTTCGGCACGAATGATGCGACGTTCGGTCAAGAGATTCTGCAATCCGACGCGCTCGAGTGGCGTGAACCAGCCGGAATCCACCAGGGCCCCGGTCAGCATGGCAGCTGCCCCCTGGGTCACCGAGGTAGAAAAGGTACTGGCCGGCGCCGGTCGGTACTGGCCTGTCTGGTCACGGAAGTCGTACACCGCCGCCAGCACCTTGCCCGATGGACGCGGCAGGGACGTCAGGTCCTGCCAGGTAGCGCTCCGGGGCGTCAATGTGGCGGACTGCCCTTCCAGCCCCTCGACATCAGCCACCATGGCGGCACAGCCACTCAGCCCTGCCGCCATGGCCACCGCGATAATCACCTTGTACATGTTGTTATCTCCCTTGCCCCTGCTTGCGAATTTGCATGGCGTGGCGTAACGGCACACTAGAAGCCCCCTACCCCCAGCCCTCCGACATTGATGGTGGTCACATCCCCGGTCACGCGATCGGTGACGTCGATGGTCAGTTGCCCCCCGTCATCACGTACCACCACGCCGAAATCATTGCTGTTGAATGAGCCCTCATTGAGCTCACCGGCACTCACGTCCGAGATCAATTGGGAAATCAACCGACTTTCAAGGCTCTGTACCAGTCGCTCTGTCGGCGATGTCGGCTCGAAACTGCGCTCATCGGGATTGGGATTGGTATCCTGTGCCTGCGCCTTGTTGAGCAGATAGTTGCCAACAAAAGGGTCCCCACCGAAGGAGGGATTGAGAGGTTCGTAGACCAGCTCTCCAGCCTGGGCCGCCAGTCCCCCACTGCCCAGGAAAGCGGCCACCGCCCAGGCGGCTGTACGGCATCGAATCTTGTTGTGCATGTCAAAACTCCTTGTCTGCCAGGTCACGACTCGGCTGCAGCGCCTCGGAGAGGCGTGCACGAAGCAACCTCTCCTCCACGGCAGCTACGGCCTTCTGCGCATTGCGATCAGCTTCACTGATCCGGGGAGATAGCTGTGTTCGAAAGTGGACAGTATTCCCCTCGGTGATCCAGATCTGACTGCCGGAGCGCGGATCAGGGCGCTCATGAAGGGTCAGCACCACGCCATTGAGCAGTTCGGACTGTCTGCCAGCTTGAGCAAAGCTGCGATAAAAAGTCCGGCCAGCCATGGTCATGGTGCGGTCGACGATGACTCCCGAAAGTTCCGGAGTATCGAGATTGAACTGTTCATCCAGTGCCTCCTGGGCATTCTCATCATTGATCGTCACTTCCGGCATCTGCTGACCGCCATCGAGGGAGGCAGCGTCACCCCCCTCCTGTGCCATGCCTGGCAGGGGCCAGCTCAGCAGCAGAAGCAATGCACAGCCTGGTGTCGTGAGTTGCATATGCATGGCAACGACCTCAAGTAACGCATGAGTTGTTTGACGAATGTGTGAAGGAAGTCACCGGCAAACCGAGTTGATCACGGGCCCAACCCACGGCCTGAGTGCGGTTGCGGACACCGATCTTCTTGAAGATGTTGTAGATGTGCGACTTGACGGTGTGTTGGCTCAGGAACAAGCGTTCAGCGATTTCCAGGTTCGAGGCACCCATCCCCACCAGCCCGAGGATCTGCCGCTCTCTGGTGGTCAGATTGCCGGTTTGACGATAGATATTCAGATGCTGACGACGCAGGTTGTCGATCACTTGCGACGTCAAGCGACGTGACGCCCAGAGTTCGCCTCCGAGCATGCACTTGATACCCTGCGCCATCAGCTCCAGGGAATCATGCTGAAAGAAGACGCCCTGCAAATAAACGGAGGAAAGCAGTTCATTGGCCTGCTCTTCGCTCTCGAGATTGAACACCGACAGCATAAGCGGTTTTCTCCCCTCACCTTCTATTGAGGCAGCATGCTCCTGACAGCGATGTAGCTGTGAAAGGCTCACGACGGACTTATCCACCATTATCAGCCCGACCGATCCACCCGAGAACACTTTTTCAAGTGTCAAATCCGGCGCAAGTATTCGGGTTACCACCCCAGTGCTTTCCTCTATATAGTTTGCCAAAAGAGTGGCCTGAGGCCCTTCATAGGTGACAAGAAAAATGCGATCATCTTGTTCAATAGACATCAAACTTCTCCAGGAAAGGTCATCGGGAATGAAGAAAACGTCATTGCTTGAAAATCCCCTAAGACCGCTCTTTTTTATAATGAACCTTCAGCCCTATCCCTCTGCACCTGGAATCTACAACCGTGAAGCTTGCTTTTTTATCTTCACGCCAACGTCCCTGTAACCCAAAATATCTGAACCAGAAGCTTCATACCGCCTCCATCGAGTCACCCCCTTGACTTGAGCTCCGGGATTTTTCGCGGTTCCCGCCACCTTCTTTGTCCGGACGTTCATCCCAAAGGATGACATGACCGGAGCGTTGTACTTCCTCGCCAGGCGCCAAGTAGTCCAACAGGTCCGCATGCCGAGATACGTCATCTACCGATGGCGAGGCACCTGCCGATATATCCCACCTGACCTGCATCCGCTTTTCAGCCAGATCTGCCGCAACGCTGGTAGTCACGGCAATTCCTGCCAGACAAACCCCTTGCCACGCTATCCGGCATGTCCTGCACAGTCTGTGGGGCATGATCGACTCCCATTTTCACCAGCGGAATAACCCCTTGCCCAATATCTATAGCAAAACGCATGCCAAAAAAATTCATCATTATTTACAGCAGGTTATGAGAAACGTATGACAAAAAGTGTTAACTCGATGAAACAGCCCAGCCTTCAGCATGACAAAGAGCACACCAGGAGCCTCAAAACCCCCTTAAAATCATAAACGTAAAAAACTGTTAAGCCATTGACACACTTCTCGGTGCTTCTTGGAAAGCACATAAAAAAACCCGCTTCGTAGAGCGGGCAGTCAAGAGGGTCGAGAGTAGTTCTGGTGCCGTGACGGTATCAGGCAGGTTCCGGCTCGGATGAGCTCTCGGCGGGCGAACGCGGGATACCATGCTTGTTCAACAGCCGATACATGGTGACGCGAGAAATATCGAGCTCTTCCGCCGCCGCATTGATGCAGTACTTGTTGCGCACCAGTGCCGAGAGTATGGCATCGCACTCGGCACGATCCCTGGATTGATCCAGGGTGCGGATGTGGCGATGAATCCTGCGGCGCTCGATTCCAAGATCATCCGGCTGTATCAGTCGCCCTTCGCACATCACCATGGCGCGGCGAATGCGGTTGATCAGTTCGCGTACGTTTCCCGGCCAGGGGTATTGGCGCATGGCCGCCATCGACTCCCGGGAAAAGCCGCGCAGGGTCGCCGGCTTTTCACCGGCAAATCGCTTGAAGAAGAAACGCGCCATGACCTCGATGTCCTCGGGATGCTCGCGCAGGGCAGGCACCACCACCTGAAGCACATTGAGCCGATGAAAGAGATCCTCGCGAAAGCGCCCTTCATCCACAGCCCTTGCCAGATCGACGTGTGTTGCCGCCAGCACCCGAACGTCCACATCAATCTCATTGAGCGAGCCGATACGCTGAATGCGCCGGGTCTCGAGAAAGCGCAGCAGGTTGACCTGCAGATCGAGAGGCAGGTCGCCGATCTCATCGAGAAAGAGGATGCCACCGTCGGCCGCTTCGATACGCCCGATCTTGCGCTGCGTCGCTCCGGTGAAAGCCCCCTTCTCGTGTCCGAAAAGCTCGGACTGAATGAGGTTGTCCGGCAAGGCACCACAGTTGATGGCCTGAAACGGGCCCGACGAACGATGGGACCGCTCATGGATCGCCTGTGCCGTCAGTTCCTTGCCGGTACCCGACTCACCGTGAATGCATACCGAGGCATCCACGGCCGCCACCTTGCGAATGGTCTTGAACAGGTCCCACATGACGGGCGTCGTGCCCACCATCTCGTATTCACTGACGTCATCCTGTGGTGCGTCGGCCCCCCTGGCGTCGTCTTCGAGGTGCTGGATATGCGCCAGCCGGGCGGCATTGCGCAGCAGAGACTGCAGGCTCTCGTGATCCACGGGGTAGGTGACGAACCCGAAGCACAGATCGAGGATCAGGTGCCGGATGTCACTGACGACAAGCGCCGACTCATCCACCACCGCGACCCAGGGCGCACGGCTGCCACTCATGGACGCCTCGAGCCTTCTCAGCTCATCCGTGGAGAGTGTGTCCAGGACGACCACCCCCAGGCCGTCGGTGGCCGAATACTGATGGCAACAGCAGGAACCGGATTCATCGAAGAGAAAGCGTCGCGATACTTGCCAGCCCTGCTGCTGCAATATCTCCAACAACTGCGTTTCATTGTCACTGCCCTTGCCCAGCAGCTTCACTCTTGCCGCCGATTCCATCAGATCCTCTCCTCTTCAACGGGAGCTCACGGAAGAAGTTTTCAGCGGCATTCCTCTTGCTCGCAATGAAGTTTCCACCGCGAAAACGACTAGCAGGCGCACATTAACCCAGCTTTAAATCAGGAATTCCTAAACAAAAAGGGCTTCATGTAACACAAAAACTAATCGCATCGAGATGACAGAATAGTGTGAAAAATTCTTTCGGGATTAAACGAAGAGTAGTTCACCTTTCTTCACTTTTAAACGGTAAGCCTTGTGTCGCGGCCTCATGATATGAGCTGACATGAGCGCCTTCCTCGCGGCAGAAACGCGCGACCGCGCTACGCAAGCGCGGATCAGCGATATGATGCAACGAGGTGAGACGGAGAGGAGCGAAGCCTCTCGCCAGCTTGTGTTCCCCCTGGGTGCCCGGGTCGAAGAGATCGAGCCCCCGGGCGAGACAGTGTTCGATGCCCTGGTAGTAGCAGGCCTCGAAGTGCAACCCATCGGCCATGACCTCACTGCCCCAGTAACGGCCATACAGCGAATTGCTCCCCTGCAGGCACAGGGCGGCCGCCACGGGCCGGTCGTGCAACCGGGCCTGTATCAGCAGGAGCGCCTCGGGCAACCGCTGCAGCAACTGCGCGAAGAAGTCATGGCTCAGGTAGCCGCGCTGCCCGCGCTCCAGGTACGTCATCTGGTAACACCGGTAGAAATGCGCCAAATCCGCCTCACCAATATCGGCCCCCTCGAGCCGATGCAGGGTCAGGCCCTGCTCGGCGATGCGACGGCGTTCGCGACGAATGGCCTTGCGCCGTTTCGAGGTCAGGCTGGCCAGGAAGCCATCGAAGTCACCGACCCCCCGGTCCCGCCATTGAAACTGCACGCCATCCCGCGCTATCAGGTCCGGGCACGCCTGCTGCCAGGCCGCGACTTCCCGCTGTTCGGCAAACAACAGGTGCCAACCCGAGGTATCCTCGCCGCAGCAGGCCTCGGACAGAAGATGCATGGCCTCGCTCGGGTCGACATCCTCGGCGAGCAGCAGCCTGGGGCCCGGGACCGGCGTGAATGGAACGGCACTGACCGACTTGGGATAATACTGCCCGCCCGCTCTTTCCCAGGCATCCGCCCAGGCCCAGTCGAACACATATTCACCGAAGGAATGATACTTGAGGTAGTGCGGGAGCGCCCCGACCAGCTCGCCGTCGCGCCACAGCGTCAGGTGTCGCGGCACCCAGCCTGTCTCGCGTGTCACGGCCCCGGTCGACTCCAGAGCGGACAGGAATTCATGGCGCAGGAAGGGATAGTCATCATCCACGAGGGCATTCCACGCCTCCGACGGTATCGCCGCCATGGCAAGCGGATCTGCAAGATGGAGTCGCGTCATGAAACCTCCGAAGGACAGCACGAGCTGGCTGACAGACAACCGTAAAAGGCCCTACATTGTGCTCAGGCATGCCCACTCTCGCCACCCCGGGCCCGCCCCATGCCGACTCGGCATGGCGGCGCTCCCGGGTGCTGAACCTTCGTCTGCACGCCGGCAGAGCAAGACGCGGCCTTACCGGCCGCCTTATCCTTTTGGGTTAAATAATTACAAAACACCCTCAAAAGGCCTATTATGGCGGCGTGACCGGCGAATTTTTTGTTAAATTTACCAAAATTCTCGATAACGCCTCCGAGGTGCCCCATGGCCCAAGCTTCCACGTCCCTCAATGCCACCGTTCAACAAGTGACCGAACGCATCCGTGAACGCTCGAGCGAACGACGTGCCCTCTACGAGCAGCGCATGGAGGACCAGCACCGCCGCGGCGTGCACCGAGCCGAGCTCTCCTGCGGCAACCTGGCCCATGGCTTCGCCGCCTGCGGCAGCGACGACAAGAACGCGCTGAAACTGATGAACAGTGCCAACCTGGGCATCATCTCCGCCTACAACGACATGCTCTCGGCGCACCAGCCTCTCGAGACCTTTCCCGAGACCATCAAGGCGGCCGCCCGCGACATGGGTTCCACCGCCCAGTTCGCCGGCGGCGTGCCGGCCATGTGTGACGGCGTGACCCAGGGGCAGCCGGGCATGGAGCTCTCGCTGTTTTCGCGTGACGTCATCGCCATGGCCTCGGCGGTCGGGCTTTCGCACAACATGTTCGATGCCGCCCTCTACCTCGGGGTCTGCGACAAGATCGTGCCCGGGCTGTTCATCGCCGCGGCCCGCTTCGGCCACCTGCCGGCCATGTTCGTGCCCGCCGGCCCCATGCCCAGCGGCCTGCCCAACAAGGAAAAGGCGCGCATTCGCCAGCTCTTTGCCGAAGGCAAGGCAAGCCGTGAAGACCTGCTGGAGGCCGAGTCCGAGTCCTACCACAGCCCGGGCACCTGCACCTTCTATGGCACCGCCAACTCCAACCAGCTGATGATGGAAATGATGGGCCTGCACCTGCCCGGCACTTCCTTCGTCAATCCGGGCACCGAGATGCGTGAGGCACTGACGCGCTATGCCACCGAGCAGGCCGTGCGCAACACCGAAGCCGGTGGCGACTACCGACCCTTCTACCGGCAGATCGACGAGCGCGCCTTCGTCAACGCCATCGTCGGCCTCCTGGCCTCGGGCGGCTCCACCAACCACACCATGCATCTGGTGGCCATGGCCGCCGCTTCCGGCATCACCCTGACCTGGGACGACTTCACCGACCTCTCGGCGGTCACCCCCAGCCTGATGAAGGTCTATCCCAACGGTCAGGCGGACATCAACCACTTCCAGGCCGCCGGCGGCATGAGCTACCTGTTCCGCGAGTTGATCAGCGCCGGACTGATTCACAGCGACATCCCCACGGTGTTCGGCACCGACATGAGCGCCTATACCCAGGAACCCTTCCTCGAGGATGGCCAGCTGATCTGGCGCGAAGGCCCACAGCAGAGCCTCGACAAGGATGTACTGCGCCCGGTCGCCGACCCCTTCCAGGCCACCGGCGGCCTGACCGTGCTGGACGGCAACCTGGGCCGCGGCGTCATCAAGGTCTCGGCCGTGGAACCGGAGCACCGCCTCATCGAGGCGCCGGCGCGCATTTTCGAGGACCAGAACGAGCTCAAGGCCGCCTTCGAGGCCGGCGATCTGGATCGTGACGTGGTCGCCGTGGTGCGCTTCCAGGGCCCCAAGGCCAACGGCATGCCCGAGCTGCACAAGCTGACGCCCTTCCTCGGCGTGCTGCAGGACCGCGGCTACAAGGTGGCACTGGTCACCGACGGCCGTATGTCGGGCGCCTCCGGCAAGGTGCCGGCCGCCATTCACATGAGCCCCGAGGCCCTGGATGGTGGCCCCCTCTCGCGGCTGCGAGATGGCGATATCGTGCGTCTCGATGCCAATGCCGGTACCCTTGACGCCCACGTCGACCCGACGACCTGGGCCGGCCGCGAGAAACACGTGGCCTCGCTGGACCACTACCATGTGGGCCTCGGCCGCGAACTGTTTTCCGGCTTCCGTCACCTGGCCATGCGTGGCGAGGAAGGCGCCGGTGTATTCGGCGGCTTCGAGGCCGACGACCTGGCACGGCAGCAGGGCCAGATCCACGACGAAGACGCCTGAACGAGTGGCTCGCCCCCGCCCCGCAGCAGCGGGCGGGGCCGGCTGCAGCGATGGCACCCCGACTCGACTCTTGACGACACGAACGCCTCATGACACGACCCGCACTTATTGGTGATATCGGCGGCACCAATGCCCGCTTCGCCCTGGTGACGCCAGGTGCCTTCGCGCCACACGACATCCAGAGCCTGCCCTGTGCCGAGTACCCGGGCATCATCGAAGCCGCCCGCGACTACCTGGAACGAGTCGGCGCAACCGGTGACCAGGCGCCTCGCGAGGCCTGCCTGGCCTTCGCCTGCCCGGTGCATGGTGAACGCGTGGTGATGACCAACAACCACTGGGCGTTCAGCCGCACCGAGGTCCGCGAAGCCCTGAACCTGGAGCTGTTCAAGGTCATCAACGACTTCATGGCCCAGGCACTGGGCGTGCCGCATGTCGCCGAGGACGAACGAGTCACGCTCCAGGCAGGCCACTGTGCTCCGCATGCCACGCGCCTGGTGATCGGCCCGGGGACCGGACTCGGCGTGGCCGGCGTATTTCCCGGCCGCCATGACTGGATCCCGCTGCCCACCGAGGGCGGGCATGTCACCTTCGCCCCCACCGACGAACGCGAGCAGAACCTGCTGCGCCATTTCCGCAATCGCTATGGCCGTATCTCGGTCGAGCGCCTGCTCTGCGGTCAGGGGCTCCTGGATCTGTACGTGGCGCACTGCTCATTGAAGGGGGCCAACCCACAACACCGCACCCCGGCCGAGGTGACCGAGGCCGCCGGCAGCGACGACCCGATCGCGCGTGATACCCTTCAGCGTTTTCTGAAGATTCTCGGCGACGTCAGCGGTGACGCGGCCCTGACCATGGGCGCACGGGGCGGGGTCTATCTGTGCGGCGGCATTCTGCCCCGCCTGCTGGACTGGCTGCCCGACAGCCGCTTTCTCGAGGCCTTCCACGACAAGGGGCGCATGCGTGACTACACCGCCTCACTGCCCGTTCAGGTAGTGACCGCCCCGTGGACGGGACTCCTGGGCGCCGCCGAAGCCCTGCACAACCCCGAGGTCGAATGACCGGCGAGGAGACCGAATGATTCCCGAAACGCTGCGCACCCTGCTGGACAATACCCAGGGACAACGCCACGCCGAGTGGGCCGGACGCGACGTCTGGCTGGCCAACGAGCCCTGGGGGGAACTCGCCGTTTCACTGCAGGGCGCCCAGGTCCTGCACTATGCTCCGGCGTCCGACCACGCGCCAGCCGAAGGCTCTTCTCCGGCGCCCGACAACGCGCCGGCCGCCGGTACGGCTGCGGCCCCCGGCGAGACGCTGGTACCGGGTGGCTGGCTGTGGGTGACACCGACGCCACAGGCGCTGCCCGGGGCCATCCGCGGCGGCATCCCGCTATGCTGGCCCTGGTTCGCCGATGAACATACCGCCGACGAGTCCCCGGACCGTTCCGGACCCATGCATGGCCCCGCGCGCAAGGCGAACTGGCGCCTGGAAGCCGTCGATGAGCATGAAGACGGCGTCGAGCTCCACCTCAGTCCGCTCGAGCGGCTGCACAGCCAGCTGGTACCGCGTGCCGTGGTCCAGGCCAATGCCCATCGGCTGCATGTCGAGCTGATCACCGAGCACCTTGGCGAGACTCCGGTGAAGATCACCGGCGCCCTGCACAGCTACCTGGCGGTGGAGGATGCCCATGCCTGCCGTGTCGAGGGCCTGGCGGGGGCCCGCTACCTCGACAAGCTCAAGGACTTCGCCGACTGCGAGCAGCAGGGCGAGCTCGGCGTGCGCGGCAGCATCGACCGCATCTACCACAGCAATGCCGAGGTCGTGCTCGACGATGAGCAACGACGGCTACGCATCGCCCGTCAAAACAGCGACTCGGTAGTGGTCTGGAACCCCGGCGAGGCGCCGCCCGAGGACACTGCCCCGGCCGATGCGCGACGCTTCCTGTGTGTCGAGTCGGCCAATACCCGCCTCGACCCGGTCTGGCTGGTCCCGGGCGCCCAGCACCTGCTGGGCACCACCCTGTCACGGGATACCTGACGATGCACACGACACCGGCGTTCGACGCCCCCTTTGCCCTGGGCATGATGAACCTGGGCGAGGCCCCGGACCTGCAACGCCCCGCCGCCCTGGCCGACTGGATCGAGGCCAGGCTGGATCAAGGCCTGGTATGGTTCGACCATGCCGATATCTACGGCAACCGACACTGCGAGGCCCTGTTCGGCGAGGCGCTGCGCCTGCGCCCCGGCCTCGCCGGACGCCTCGGCCTGATCACCAAGACCGGCATCGTCACGCCGGCGCGCGATACGTCAGCCTTCGGGGTCAAGCATTACAACAGCTCGCATGCCCATGTCAGCGCCGCCATCGATGCCGCCCTCGAGCGGCTCGGGGTCGAGCACATCGAGCATTTCCTGCTGCACCGCCCGGACCCCTTGATGTCAGCCGAGTCCACCGGCCGGGCCCTGGATGACGCCATCGAGGCCGGCAAGATCGGTGCGGCGGGCGTATCCAACTTCCTGCCGGAGGCCTGGCGCCGCCTGGCCTCGGCCATGCGCCACCCGCTGCAGGCCCATCAGCTGCAGCTGTCGCTCTCGCACTCTGCTCCGCTGTTCGACGGGCTCTACGACGCCGTCATCGGCGATGGTCAACAGCCCATGGCCTGGTCGCCACTCGGGAGTGGCGCATGCCTCTCGGGCGCTCTGGGTGAGCGTCTCGACGCACTTGCCGCCGAGCGCGGCGTCTCGCCTGCCGGGCTCGCCCTGGCCTGGCTGCGCGCCCTGCCCGGGCGTCCCTTGCCGGTCATCGGCAGCCTGACGGCCTCACGCATCACCCAGCTGCTCGACGATGCCCGTCATGACCTGGACCGCGCCACCTGGTATCACCTGCTCGAGACAGCGCGCGGCCACGAGGTCGCCTGACCCGAGGCGTCATGCGCCCCGGCCAACAACACCAACTCTGGGGAATATGTCATGAACCACCTGATTGCCTTCGGCGAAGCCCTGGTCGACATGCTGTCGAGCCGCCTGGGAGACGACCGACAAGGCCCGGAGACCTTCACGCCCTACGCCGGCGGTGCGCCGGCCAACGTGGCCGTGGCCTGCGCCAGGCTGGGGCTGTCCAGCCGATTTCTCGGCATGCTCGGCGAGGATTATTTCGGCGACTTCCTGGCCGCCGAGCTGGCGGCACACGGTGTCGACGTCTCGGGTGTCAGCCGCACCCACGAAGCTCGCACCGCGCTGGCCTTCGTCTCGCGGGATGCCGAGGGCGAGCGCACCTTCGACTTCTACCGGCCGCCGGCCGCCGACCTGCTGTACCGTATCGAGCATATCCCCGCCGGCACCTTCAGCGAACCGGGCCTGCTGCACCTGTGCAGCAACAGCCTGACCGAGCCTGCCATCGCCGAGACGACGCTGGCCATGGCCGAGATGGCCAGGCGAGCCGGTTACCTGGTCAGCGTCGACGCCAATCTGCGCCATAACCTCTGGGCCACCGGGCAGGCCGATATTAGCCTGGTTACCCAACTCCTCGATAACGCCGACCTGATCAAGCTGGCCGACGACGAGCTGACCTACCTGCGCGCCGACCACCCGGAGGACGATTGGCTGGCCGAGCGCCTGGCCGCCGGCGCCAGGGCCATCGTCATCACCCAGGGGCCCGGCGCGGTCAGGCTGAAGCAGCGCGACCATGAAACACGCCTGGCGCCGCCCGTGGTCAAGGCCGTCGACACCACCGCCGGCGGCGACGCCTTCATCGGCGGCCTGCTGACTCGCCTCGCCGAGCGCTACCATGACGACTGGTTCCGCGACACCGCCCTGCTCGAGGATGCCCTGGCCTTCGCCTGCCGTTGCGGCGCCCATGCGGTCACGCGCCCCGGCGCCTATGCCGCCCTGCCGACTCGCGCAGATCTCGACTGATACCCGGAGGGCGTCCGCTCAACCGACGCTTGCGACACAGACGATGCGCCTAAAAAAGCCGGCCCAGAGGGCCGGCGAGCAAGCGACAGCCAGGCTGTCGAGAGAGAATCCTGGTGGCAGCGCCTCTGTCTGACGCATCAGCATTCAGGCAGCGCGCGCCGTGCCACCCTCATTCAGTGATGAAAACGATCCGCCGCTTCCCGGGCCAGGCGGCGAATGGCGTCCCAGTCTTCCGCCTCGACCAGCGAATCCGGAGTCAACCAGGAGCCGCCGACACACATCACGTTCTTGAGTGCCAGATAGTCCTCGGCGTTATCCAGACCGATGCCGCCGGTCGGACAGAAGCGAGCCTCGGGCAGCGGCCCGGCAAAGGCCTTGAGGGCCTTGGCGCCACCACTGGCCTCGGCCGGGAAGAACTTGAAGCGACGGTAGCCGAACTGCCAGCCGACCATCACCTCGGAGACGGTGGCCACCCCCGGCAGCATCGGCACCGGGCTGCTGACGCCGTGGCGATACAGGGCCTCGGTGGTGCCCGGCGTGACCACGAAGTCGGCGCCGACCTGCTCGGCCTGACGATACTGGGCAGTGGTCAGCACCGTGCCGATGCCCACACTGGCCTGCGGCAGGGCTTCCTTGATGCGCCGGGTGGCTTCCAGGGCACACTCGGTGCGCAGCGTCACTTCCAGCACACTGATGCCGCCTTCCACCAGCGCCCGAGCCAGGGGCACAGCGTCTTCCACGCGCTGAATGGCCAGCACCGGAATGACCTCCGCCTTGAGGCAGATGCTGTCGAGCTCGGTGGTGCGCGTGGAAGGCAATTGCTTATCGATGGTCATGTGGTTCTCCGAAATACAGGCCGGTAGCGTTCAGGGTGCCCAATAGATACCCAGGGGGGCCGCCAGGAAGGCACGAATCGGCAAGGCGCGCGTATCATCGCCGGTCATTGCCTTGCCCAGCACATCGCGCTTGGCATCGCCGGTGATATGCAGGAAGTGTCGGGACGACTGGTGCAGGCGGTCGGCACTCAGGCTGATGCGCGTCTGCGGCTGGCTGGGCGTGCGTACCGCCACCACGGGCTCCGCGGTCGACAGGGCCAGTTCCAGCTCGCGGCTGTCCGGAAACAGCGAGGCGGTATGGCCATCGCTGCCCATGCCCAGCACCACGGCACTGGCCGGCCAGGCCAGGGCGGCGACGCGCTCGACCACCTCGGCCACGCCTTGCTCGGGCGTATCGGCCGCGTTGGTCAGGGCCACGAAATTGGCCTGACGGGCCTGGCTGCGCAGCAGGTGTTCGCGAATCAGGCGGGCATTGCTGTCGTCATCGGACTCGGCCACCCAGCGCTCATCGGCCAGGGTGACATCGACGCGCGACCAGGGCAGCGGCGTCTCGGCGAGCGCGCGCAGAAACGGCACCGGCGTGGAGCCACCGGAGACCACCAGCAGCACCCGCTCGCGGCTGGCCAGGTCGACTCTCAATGCCTCCGCGACGGCTTCGGCGAGCTGAAGGGACAGGCGGTCCCGGGGCGATATCTCTTGGGTCATGTCAATAATCCTCGTACCAGCTGCGGCCGTCCTGGCTGATCATGGCAATCGACGCCACCGGCCCCCAGGAACCGGACGGATAGCGTCTGGGCGGCTCGTCACGTTCCTGCCAGGCCTCGATCAGGCTGTCACACCACTTCCAGGCATGCTCGACTTCATCCCGACGCACGAACAGGTACTGCTGGCCCTTCATCACCTCGAGCAGCAGACGCTCGTAGGCGTCCGGAATGCGCGTCTTGGCGAAGGCATTATTGAAGTCGAGATGCAGCGGGCCAGGACGCAGGCGCATGCCCTTGTCCAGACCACTGTCCTTGGTCAGCACCTGCAGGGCGATGCCTTCGTCAGGCTGAAGGCGGATCACCAGCTTGTTGGCCGCCAGGGAGCGCTGGTCGGGATCGAAGATATAGTGCGGCTGCTGGCGGAAGTGAATGACGATCTGCGAGAGTTTCTCGGGCATGCGCTTGCCCGTGCGCAGATAGAAGGGCACCCCGGCCCAGCGCCAGTTCGACACCTCCGTCTTCATGGCCACGAAGGTCTCGGTATGGCTGGCCGTATTGGCATCCGGCTCCTCGAGATAGCCGGGCACACTCTGACCATCACTGGTGCCGGCGATGTACTGGCCACGCACCACATCAGTGCCCAGCATGTCATCGGTGAACGGCTTGAGCGCCTTGAGTACCTTGACCTTTTCATCGCGAATGGCGTCGGCATCGAGGTTGGCCGGCGGATCCATGGCAATCAGACAGACCAGCTGCAGCAGATGGTTCTGCACCATGTCACGCAGCTGCCCGGCCTGATCGAAATAGCCCCAGCGGCCCTCGATACCGACTTTCTCGGCCACCGTGATCTCGACGTGAGAGATATGATTCTGATTCCACTGGGTGCCGAACAATGGGTTCGCGAACCGCAACGCAATCAGGTTCTGCACCGTCTCCTTGCCCAGGTAGTGGTCGATACGATAGATGCGCGACTCCGGAAAGACGGCGCCGATGGCATCATTGATCTCGTCTGAGGATTCCAGATCGTGGCCGATCGGCTTCTCCACCACCACTCGCGCGCTCTCGTCGAGGCTGCCGCTGTCCTCGAGATGGCGGCAGATGTCGCCATAAAGGCTCGCCCCGACCGCGAGGTACACCACCATGGGGCGGTCGCCGGCTCCCTGGCGCCACTCGCGAATGCCCGCATAACCCTCTACCTGGGTCGCATCGATACAGCGATAGTCGAGCCTGTTCAGGAAGCGCTCGACAACCTCGGCGTCCAGCTCGTCACGCTTGATGTATTCCTTGAGCGAGGCCTCGACCCGGGACCTGAAGCCCTCGGCATCGACCTCCTGGCGCGCGACCCCGAGCAGACGCGTGTTATCGGCCAGCAGGTTTTCCCGGTCGAGCTGATACAGTGCCGGGTAAAGCTTGCGCTGCGACAGATCACCGAGCGCACCGAACAGCACGAAATCGACCTCGGAGCCGAGGGTGTCGGCAAGCTTCGATGACCGGGACCGCTTATCTTGACTCATGTCCGCCCCTATCTGGTTAACTTTACAAAATACTAGCGCAAAGCCGCACCAGCATCCAAAAATTTTTGTAAGATTACTACTAAAGGTAAAGTGACCCGAGTCGCTCATGGCGGGCTCTGGCGTCCTTCAGGGATCTCGCGCTAGGATAGCGGGCTTTACGTCGTTAAATTACCACCTTGGCCCGCCATCAGGGAGAGCCCCCGCCCATGGTCAGTCACGATCTGCTGGACCGCATCCGCCAGCGCCTCGACGAACTCAACCGTTCCGAACGCAAGGTAGCGGATGTCATCCTCGCCGACCCCAGTGCCGCGACCAGCATGAGCATCGCCAGTCTGGCGCATTCCGCCTCGGTCAGCGAGCCCACGGTAAACCGCTTCTGCCGCAGCTTCGACGCCAAGGGCTACCCGGACTTCAAGATCAAGCTGGCCCAGAGCCTGGCCGGCGGCACCCCCTATGTCAGTCAGGCCGTCGAACCCGGTGATTCGGCTGAGGGTTACACCAGCAAGATCTTCGGCGCCACCATCGCCGCCCTCGACCTGGCACGCCGCGAGACCGACCCCGCACGAGTGGATCGCGCCGTCGACTATCTCACCCAGGCCAAGCAGCTGCATTTCTTCGGCCTGGGCGCCTCGGGCGCCGTTGCTCAGGATGCCCAGCACAAGTTTTTTCGCTTCAATATTCCGGTCTCGGCCTACATCGATGTGCTGATGCAACGCATGGTGGCCGCAGCCTGCCACACCGGCGACGTGGTGGTGGTACTCTCCTACACCGGGCGCACCCGCGAACTGGTCGATATCGCCAGCCAGGCCCGCAACAACGGCGCCGTGGTACTCGGCATCACCGACCCGGTCTCGCCCCTGGCCGACGAATGCACCGAGATACTCGCCGTCAGCGCGCCGGAAGACACCGACCACTACATGCCGATGACCTCGCGCATGATCCAGCTGGCGCTGATCGACGTCCTGGCCACCGGCGTCACCCTGAGACGCGGCGAAGACTTCCTGCCCCACCTCAAGAAGATCAAGGACAGCCTCAAGGAAACGCGTTATCCGGTCTCGCGCAACCCGGAGTGACCCTGACCGGCGTCTGAAAGCAGGCAGACTGCTGTCTCTGCCTGCCTTCGTGCCAGAGGACTCCTGCCGGGAAGCCACACCTGCTTGCCAATACTCCTGCCAGCCACAACAATAGGGTCTTCCCATGTACAAGGAGACCGTCGATGCGCTGGATTGCCATAACCGCCGTGACTCTGGCCGTGCTGGCCCAGGGGGCTCAGGCCGAAGAGACCTTCCGCTTCACCGCCATTCCCGATGAGGATCAGTCGCGGCTGATCGAGCGTTTCTCGAAGGTCGCGGACTATCTCGAAGGCCGGCTCGATGTCGAGGTGGAATATGTGCCGGTCAAGTCCTACGGAGCCGCGGTCACGGCCTTCCGCAACGATCAGGTGCAGTTGGCCTGGTTCGGCGGCCTCTCCGGTGTTCAGGCGCGCCGCCTGGTGCCGGACTCCCGGGCGCTGGCCCAGGGGCAGGAGGATGCCGAGTTCCAGAGCTACTTCATCGCGCACCGTTCCACCGATCTCGAGCCCGCCGATGAGCTTCCGGAAGCGATCGCCGACAAGAGTTTCACCTTCGGCGCCAAGACCTCCACGTCCGGGCGACTGATGCCGGAGCACTTCCTGCGTCAGCGTTTCGACGAGGCCCCCGAGGACATCTTCTCCCGTGTCGGTTTCTCCGGTGATCACTCGCGCACCATCGCCCTGGTGGAATCCGGGACCTATGAGCTGGGCGCCGTGAACTACTCGGTATGGGAAGCGGCCGTCGAGGATGGTCGCGTGGATACCGACAAGGTCGAGGTGATCTGGTCGACGCCCAGCTACCCGGACTATCAGTGGACGATCCGCGGCGATGCCGATGAGCGCTATGGCGATGGCTTCAGCGAGCGGGTCCAGCAGGCCCTGCTGGAGATGGATGATCCGGCTCTGCTGGAAAGCTTCCCGCGCTCGGCCTTCATTCCCGCGGATAACAGCATGTACGCCCCCATCGAGGAAGTGGCGGAGTCCCTGGGTCTGCTGCGCTGATATGTCCTCCGCCGCCGCACCATGGCTGACCCTCGACGCCGTCGACCTGGGTCACGGCGACCAGGTGGTGCTGCCGCGCCTGAGCCTGAATCTCCAGCGCGGCGAGCGCGTGGCCCTGCTCGGCCCCAGCGGCGCCGGCAAGTCGACGCTGCTGGCCGGCATGCGTGCGCGGCTGGACGACGAGGTTGCCTGGTGCCCGCAGCATCATGGCCTGGTGCCGGGTCTGGCCGTCTATCACAATATCTACATGGGTCGGCTCACCGAGCACTCGGCCGTGGCCAACCTGTGGAACCTGGTGCGGCCGTTGCGCCGCCCCTGGCAAGAGGTAGGCGAGCTGTGTGCCCGACTGGGTATCCAGGACCTGATGCGACGCCCCGTGGCCCGGCTCTCCGGGGGCCAGCGACAGCGCACCGCCATCGGGCGCGCCCTCTACCAGCAGCGCCCCGTCTTCCTCGGCGATGAGCCAGTGGCCAGCGTCGACCCGCATCAGGCACTGCGCCTGCTCGCACTGATCGACGACACTCACGACACCTGCGTGATTGCCCTGCATCAGCGCGAACTGGCGCTGTCGCACTTCGACCGCGTACTGGGCCTGCGGGATGGGCAGCTGGTGCTGGATGCGCCCGCTGCCGAGCTGGGCCTCGCGGACCTGGATGCCCTCTACCCCGAAGCCCGGCCCCCGTCTGACGTCGAGGATTCGGCTCGACCATCGCCGATGCCTTCCATGCCCTGTTACCGGGGGCAGGCTTGAGCCTGAGCGCTGCGTTGCCCCAGCGCCCACGGTGGTTCAGCGGTGATGCCCTGGGGCCGCGTCTGGCCCGCCACACTCTGACACTGGTCGCCCTGGCGCTACTCCTGCTGCCTCTGGCAGACCTGGCGGTGGTGACCCGAGACCCCTGGGCGGAAATTGCCCGCCTGGCCCAGGGGTTGGCCTGGCCCGCCTGGGGTGCGGTGGAGACGCCCTTGCATGCCCTCGGACTGACCATCGCAGTGGCGCTGTGGGGCACCCTGGCGGGCGTGGTGCTGGGCTTCCCGCTGGCCTTGCTGTTTGCCCGCTCGCGACTGGTACGCGCCGGCTGCGCCTTCGTGCGGGCCATTCATGAGCTCTTCTGGGCGCTGCTGTTCCTGCAGGTGTTCGGCCTCTCGGCGCTGACCGCGCTGGCCGCCCTGGCCATCCCCTATGCCGGAATCTTCGCCAAGGTCTATGCGGAAATTCTCGAAGAGACGCCGCGCGCGCCGGCCGAAGCTCTGCCGCCCGGTGTCGGTCGGCTGGTGCGCTTCGTCTACAGCGAGCTGCCCCTGGCCTGGCCGCGGATCGCCGCCTACACCCGCTACCGTTTCGAGTGCGGCCTGCGCGCCAGCGTGCTGCTGGGCTTCGTCGGTCTGCCGACACTCGGTTTCCAGCTCGAGACCGCCTTCCGCGAGGGGCGCTACCACGAGGCCGGCGCCCTGCTGTGGCTCTTCTATCTGCTGATCGCCAGCCTGCCCTGGTGGAGCCACCGTCGGCTGGTGCCGGTGCTGCTGATCGGCGGCGCCTTCCTGCTGGGCCCATGGCCGGCCATCGATGGAGGGCTGCTGTGGCGCTTCATCAGCCAGGATATCTGGCCGCGCCCCTTGCTCGAAGGCGACTGGGCCGGCCTGCTCGCCTGGCTGGCCGAGGTTCCCGACCTCGCCCCGGCCATCGGCAACACCCTGTTGCTGGGACTACTGGGCACGGTGGGCAGTCTGCTGGTGGCGCTGGTGATGTGGCCGCTGGCCAGCCGCCACTTCGGCAATCGCGCCACGCGTCTGGCGGGCAGCGGCGTACTGGTCTTCCTGCGCTCAACGCCGGAGTTGCTGCTGGCCTTCATCTTTCTACTGCTGTTGGGTCCCTCGATGCTGCCAGCCTGGCTGGCCCTGGCTCTGCACAACGGCGCCCTGATCGCCTTTCTGGTGGCGCGTCATGCCGACAGCCTGACGCCGGGCATGGCGCAGCTGCCGGCCTCGGGGCGCCTGGCCTATGAGCTGCTGCCACGTGTCTACCCGAGCCTGCTGGCACTGCTCTACTACCGCGCCGAGGTCATCCTGCGCGAGACCGCGATACTCGGCATGCTGGGCGTGGCCACCCTGGGCTACTACATCGACGAGAACTTCCAGTACCTGATGTTCGACATCGCCTTCCTGCTGCTGCTGGTGACCGCCATGCTCAACATCGGCGTCGATGCGCTGTCGCGACGCTTCCGGCCCAGGGAGGCACCACTGGACGTGCCGGGCGGCTAGCTTATCCACTGGCGGGATCTCGATTCAGAGCGAAGGAGTGTCAGTCCGCGCATTCGATGCACTTGAGTACCAGCGGGTCCCACTGCAGGCGTTTGGTCGCGATCCACTCGCCACACTCGATGCACTCGCCATACTCGCCACGCTCGAGACGCTGAAAGGCTGCGGTGATGCGCTTCAGGGACAGCTGGCGACGCTCCTCCTCGGCCTTGGCCATGGCCTGGCCCTGGAGGGCGTCCATGCGTGACAGGCGGCCGACCGAGGTCTGGTCGAGCATCACGGTATCGCGCGCCTCCTGGCTGGCCTCGCTCTGTGCCTGGAGCTCGGTTCTCAACTCGTGCAGCCGCGTCTCCACGGTCTGCCTGTCCAGTTCGGGGTGATTCATGCTGGCCTCCGGATCCGTTGAAGACGACGTACTACTCAGCCTGCTAACCAAAGCATGGTAACCTGTGACGCCATGACAAGGCCGCAACCCTGCCATCCTGCCATTGGCAGCGCTACGGCGACACCACGCGCACGTCACGAAGGACCGTCATGACAAGCAACAAGATGGGCTACCGCACCCTGCTGCAGGAACACCTCGGCCTGTTGAGCATTGCCTTTGTGGCGATGTTCTCCTCGAGCCTCGGCCAGAGCTTCTTCGTCGGCCTCTTCCAGGCCCCCATGGCCGAGCACCTCGGACTCAGCGCCGGTCAGTTCGGCACCGCCTACACCGTGGTAACCCTGATCGCCGGCTTCGCCATGCTGCGCTTCGGCCCCAGTATCGACTGGATACCGCCGCGACGCTTTGCGCTGGGAGTGCTGGGGGCGTTGTTGCTGGGGGTTGTGCTGCTCACATTAGCGCCTGTCTGGGGAGTCGGCCTGGTGGGGCTCGGCCTGGTCAGACTGTGCGGTCAGGGCATGATGTCCCACCTCGGCAATACCCTGGCCGGGCGCGAGTTCACCACGCTGCGCGGGCGAGCACTGGGGCTGGCAGGCACCGGGCTCATGCTGGGCGAGACACTGCTGCCACCGCTGGTCGCCGCACTGCTGGTGTGGCTGGGCTGGCGGGAGCTGTGGTGGTGCTTCGGCCTGCTGCTGGCGGGCCTCTGGTTGCCCCTGCTGTGGCGCGGTCAATGGCCCGAGGCACCGGGCAGGAAGCCGGAAAGCAGGCGCCAGGGCGGCCTCAGGCCGTTCCGCGAGCGGCGTTTCTGGCAGTTGTTGCCGTTGCTGATGATCATGCCGGTCACCATGACCGGGTTGTTCATCTATCAGGCCCAGATGACGGAGGCGCTGGACAGCAACCTGGCCGTCTATGCCCTGGCGTTGACCGGCATGGGGCTCGCCAAGCTGCCCGGAGCCCTGCTCGGCGGACGCTGGGTCGACCGTCTGGGGGCGGCACGCGTGGCCCGGCTATATCTACTGCCGTTTGTCGCCGCCCTGCTGATCGCCGTTTTGAACGGTGGGCATGCCGGCGTCTGGGCCCTGATGGTCGGCGGCGGCCTGGCGGTCGGCGCTCAGGAGTCGATCGCCACCAGCCTGCTGGTGCGCCTGTGGGGCGCCGAGTATCTCGGCACCCTGCGCGCCACCCTCAGCGCCTGCATGGTTTTCTCCACCGGCATCGCCCCCGCCGTGCTGGGTATTGCCCTGGACCTGGGCGCCAGCTTCAGCCAGGTACTGATCGGCATGCTGGTACTGCTGGCCACCGGCTGGGCGCTCGCCCAGCCACTGCTCAACCGGCTCGGCCCGGGTGGCGACACCACCGCCGCCTGACGACCGACGAAGCTCACCGCTCAGCGCAGCAGCAGTACCGGCACACACGCCTTGCGCAGCATCGCCGTGGTGGTGCTGCCGACCAGCAGATGGCGAATGCGCGAGTGGCCATAGGCGCCCATCACCAGCATGTCGATGTCCTGCTCCTGCGTGTAGGTCCTCAGGGTCTCCTCGACCTCACCGGCGCGGATGGCACCCTCGGCCTCGTGGCCGGCGTCGCGTAGCGTCTTCAGCGCCCAGTCCAGCTGGGAGCGATTGTCCCCGGTTTCGGCACCGACGATCACCACATGGCAGGCGATGCCCTGGAACAGCGGGCTGCTGGCGAGCATCTCGACCCCCTTGCGGGTCGTCTTGCTGCCGTCGAAGGCAATCAGCACGCGCTCCGGCGTCTTGAAGCCCTCGGGCACCATCAGGATCGGCCGGTGCACACCGCGCACCACCCGCTCCAGGTTGGACCCCAGGTGCTCGCTGGCTTGTTGTGCTGTCTGACCGCGCTTGCCGATCACCAGCAGGCGGATTTCGTCCTCGAGTTCTTCCAGGGTCTCGACCAGGGTGCCATTGCGCTGACGCGTGGCCGGCTCACCGTCAGCTTGCTGGCCGGCGCGCTCCACGGCCGCCTTGAGCATCACGCGCCCCTGTTCCTGAGCCAGCTTGGCGCGCTCCTCGTCCAGGTGGGACAGCTCCTCGAGCAGGTGCTCCCGTGCGCCCAGCCCGATGTTGCCGGACAGGTCCGCCTCGGCGGTCTGAGGGTGGTTATCCACCACGTGAAGGAAGGTCAGTGGCGCTGCGAGCGCCCGGCTGGCCCAGGTCGCATAGTCGCAGACACTTTCGGAAACGCTCGAGCCGTCGATGGCGGCCATCACTTGTTCTGTCATCTGTCTTTCCCGCTGCTGGCGTGTTGGGGTCCGTACCATTGTTCTACACCATCACGGCCACCCGTCACAGAGTGGCCAGCGATGAAACTCAGTGGCCGCCCATCAATTTTTCGACGGCTTCCGGATCATCGTGAACGGCATAACGGTCGACAATGGTGGCGCTCGCTTCGTTCAAGCCGATCAGCTCGACGTCGGTCCCCTCGCGGCGGAATTTGATGACGGCACGATCCAGCGCCTGGACGGCGGTGATGTCCCAGAAATGCGCCCGCGACAGATCGATGGTGACCTTCTCGACACTTTCCTTGAAGTCGAAGGCGGCAGAAAAACGCTCCGAGGAGGCAAAGAATACCTGCCCGACCACCTTGTAGACCCGGCTGTGTTCGGTGTCACCGTCTTCCACACCGACGTAGAGGATATTGCCGACCTTGTTGGCAAAGAACAGCGCCGCCAGCAACACACCGACGAATACCCCCATGGCCAGGTTGTGGGTGCCCACCGTGACCGCCACGGTGGCCAGCATGACGATATTGGACGACAGCGGGTGCTTTTTCAGGTCGCGGACCGACTCCCAACTGAAGGTACCGATCGAGACCATGATCATCACCGCCACCAGGGCGGCCATGGGGATCAGCGATACCCAGTCGGCCAGGAAGACCACCATCATCAGCAGCATCACACCGGCGATCAGCGTCGACATGCGGCGGCGACCACCGGATTTGATGTTGATCACCGACTGACCAATCATCGCGCAGCCCGCCATGCCACCCAGCAGGCCGGCCCCGATGTTGGCCACGCCCTGGCCCTTGCACTCGCGATTCTTGTTGCTGCTGGTATCGGTCAGATCATCGACAATGGTTGCCGTCATCATCGATTCCAGCAGGCCGACGACCGCCAGCATCAGGGAGTAGGGAAAGATGATCGACAGGGTTTCCAGGTTCAGCGGCACATCCGGCCACAGGAAGAGCGGCAGGCTATCCGGGAGCTCGCCCATGTCACCCACGGTGCGAATTTCCATGCCGGTGGCCAGGTAGACAGCCGTCAGCACCAGAATGCAGACCAGCGGCGACGGCAGCATCTTGCCGACCTTCGGCAGGTACGGGAACAGATAAATGATACCGAGCCCCGCCGCCGTCATGGCATAGACATGCCAGGTCACATTGGTCAGCTCGGGGAGCTGCGCCATGAAGATGAGGATCGCCAGCGCATTGACGAAGCCGGTCACCACCGAACGCGAGACGAAGCGCATCAAATCCGCCAGACGCAGATAGCCGGCAATGATCTGCAGCACGCCGGTCAAGAGCGTGGCGGCCAACAGATACTGCAGCCCGTGCTCCTTGACCAGGGTCACCATCAGCAACGCCATGGCGCCTGTTGCGGCGGAGATCATGCCCGAGCGCCCACCGGCGAAGGCAATGATCACACAGATGGCGAAGGACGCATACAGGCCGACCTTGGGATCGACACCGGCGATGATCGAGAAGGCAATGGCCTCGGGTATCAGGGCCAGGGCCACCACAATGCCCGACAAGGTGTCCCCCTTGAGGTTGGAGAACCAACTCAGCTTCATTTTTTCGTACATGCTTCGGTCCAGTCAGGAGATGATGGTCATGCCATGGGCGCCAGGGGTATCGACCCCTGAATCGGTATCACAGTGGAGATCGGCGCCGAGGCGTTGTGTCGAAAACCGGGAAGTTGCGGCGCGGGCGCACAGGCACCGCGAGCATCACGACGATGCTCGACCTTGATGACATCGTGACGACGGCATCGCGGTCCGAAATGTGAGGGGAAATGCTAGGGCGGCGTGGCCAGCCCGGAACGAGGGGGCATCACGGTCAATCGGTTCCCTGGTTCGACATTAGCGGGGGTGAACGCGAGTCCAGAAAGCGCCCCCGACAAGAGCGCAAGAGTCTACCAGACTCCATGAGGCTCTGCACCCACCCTCCGTCCGAAGCCGGGCTCATTCGTCGCTTGACGGCCTGGTGCCCCGGGTCGACTGGAAGGCTTCCATGATGTCGATGGGCAGCGGCACCACGATGGTCGAGGCCTGGTTGTTGCTCATGTCGTTGATCGTCTGCAGGTAGCGCAGCTGCAGGGCGGCCGAGTTCTCGGACATGATATTGGCGGCCTCCACCAGCTTCTGCGAGGCCTGCAGTTCGCCCTCGGCATGGATCACCTTGGCGCGCCGCTCGCGTTCCGCCTCGGCCTGCCGGGCAATGGCGCGAATCATGCTGTCGTCCAGATCGACATGCTTGATCTCCACATTGGCCACCTTGATGCCCCAGCCCTCGGCCGAGGCATCGATGATCTCCTGGATGTCATCGTTGAGCTTGTCGCGCTCGGAAAGCATCTCGTCGAGGTCATGCTTGCCGAGCACCGAGCGCAGGGTGGTCTGCGCCAGCTGGCTGGTGGCACTGATGTACTGTTCCACCTGGATGATCGCCTTCTCCGGGTCCACGACCCGGAAATACAGCACGGCATTGACCTTGACGGTGACGTTGTCCTGGGAAATCACGTCCTGCTCGGGCACATCCATGGTGATCACGCGCAGATCGACCACCTGCATCTTCTGGATGGCGGGCACCACGATGAACAGCCCCGGCCCCTTGACGGACTGGAAGCGGCCCAGGAAGAACACCACACCACGCTTGTACTCCGGCAGGATACGAATCGAGGCCGCCAGCAGCATCAGCACCAGCACGGCCGGCACGAGATAGGCAAGCATCATGACGTCTTCTCCTCATCGTTGATGTCCGGGGCAGATGCGCCCCCGGCCCTGGCATCGAGGGGCTCCACCCTCACCACGAGCCCCTCGATATCGACCACGCGCACGCCCTGTCCGGGCTCGAGGGGCACGCTGCTGCGCGCCTTCCAGCGCTCGCCATGCAGGCGCACATGGCCCTCGCCCGGAAAGCCCCGGACCACCCTGGCCTCGCTGCCCACCAGTTCCTCCTGGCCGGTGCGCACCGGGCGTCGACGCAGGCCCAAGAAGCGCGACACCACCCACAGCATCAGCCCTGCCGCCACGAGGGCGACCCCGCCGATCAGCGGCAGCGAGATATTCAGGGTGTCGGCGTCCATCAGCATCACCGAGCCGATCACGAAGGCCACGATGCCGCCCATCCCCAGAATGCCGAAACTGGGCATCAGGGCCTCGCCGACGATCAGCCCCAGCCCGACCAGGATCAACGCCAGGCCGGCATAGTTGACGGGCAGCACCTGAAAGGCGAACAGCGCCAGCAGCAAGGAGATGACCCCCACGGTGCCGGGCACCAGGCTGCCGGGGTTGGAGAGCTCGAAGATCAGGCCGTAAAAGCCGATGATCATCAGGAAGTAGGCCACATTGGGGTTGGTGATCACCGCCAGCAGGCGGGTCCGCCAGTCGGGATCGAAGTGCTGGATGGCCAGGCCCTGGGTGGCGAGGGTATCGGGGCCGTCGGCCATGACCACCTCGCGGCCATCGATCCGGGCCAGAAGATCGTCGAGATCACTGGCCACCAGGTCGATGACATTACGCTCCAGGGCCTCACGGGCGGTGAGGTTGTGCGCCTCGCGGACCGCGGCTTCGGCCCAGTCGGCGTTGCGTCCATGACGCTCGGCCAGGGAGCGAATATAGGCCACGGCGTCCTCCAGCATCTTGCGCTCCATGGCGGTCTCGCCCCGGCGCTTGTCCGAGGTGCCGTTCTCCGCGGCAGCCGCGGTGTCGGTGGCGTCCTGCGAGGCGTTCTCATCGCTCTCATCGCTGGATTGCGCACCGCCACCCTGGCCATCATCCGGCGCTTCAGGCTCGCCACCGATGCCCGGCAGACCACCGCCGCCCATCTGCACGGGCGTGGCCGAGCCGAGGTGGGTCGCTGGCGCCATCGCCGCCACATGACTGGCATAGAGCAGGTAGGTGCCGGCACTGGCGGCGCGTGCCCCGGCCGGCGAGACATGCACGACCACCGGCACCTCAGCGCCCAGCATGCGCGTCACCATGTCGCGCATCGAGGCATCCAGACCGCCCGGCGTATCCAGACGCACCACCACCAGCTCGGCCCCGCGCGCTTCGGCCCTGGCCAGGCCACGGTTGAAGTAATCACTGGTGGCGGGCCCGATCGCCCCGTCCAGCGTCATCACCAGGGCCGAGCCACGTGCCGAGGGTGTCTGGGCCTGCTGTGCCAGTGTCTGACAAGCCAGCACAAACCCCAGCAACAGGCAGGCCAGGGCTGTCAGGATGGCGATTGGACGCTGAGGATGTCGCGGTGTGCCGTGCATGCGCTTCACCTCGCAACGGGCCGCCGGGCGAATCGTCGGCTTGCCCTGTCCTTCAGTGTAGTTGCCCGTCGGCCGCATGAAAAAAGCGCCACCCGGACGCACTTCGGCCGGCACGGGCGCGGTGCCCGCCAACGCGCCTTGCCTGAAGGGAGGCTCGCCACGCGAAAGTGCGATGAACCAAAAAAATTTCCTCGAGGCTGTAAGGATCCGTGATCCCGCGCCACTCAATCATAACCACCGACGCCTGACGAGCTGGCGCGGTGGCGTTAGACCCCCAGCCAACGAGGAGTCAGATCATGAAACAGTCCACACTGATGGCCGCCATCATCACCACCGCCATTGCCCAGGCCGGCGCCATGGGCACCACCATGGCCGACGATAAAGAGTCCATGGAAAAGTGCTACGGCGTCGCCCTGGCCGGCGAGAACGACTGCAAGGCGGGACCGGGCACCACCTGCGCCGGCACTTCCACCGTCGACTATCAGGGCAATGCCTGGACCCTGGTCCCCGAAGGCAGCTGCACCAGCATCGAGACCCCGCACGGCAACGGCAGCCTGGAACCCATCGAGCGTCCCTGAATGTCACCGGCTCATCCCGCGGGGTGAGCCGGATATCGGCAGGAGCCTGTTACACACAGAGGAGGAAGCAACATGCTCATGGATGCCCACCGCCTGCCTCGCGCCGCCCAGGGCATCGGCCTGAAGCCCCGGCACATGGCCGAGCTGCTCGCCGAGCGGGCCGACATCGACTTTCTCGAACTGCACGCCGAAAACCACATGAGCGCGGGCGGACCCATGCGCGACGATCTCGCCGCCATCGCCGCGCGCTACCCGCTGTCGGTGCATGGCGTCGGTCTGTCACTGGGCAGCGCCGAGCCCCTGGACGACCAGCACCTGGCCCGTCTGGTGCATCTGGTGGACGAGTTGAACCCGGTGCGTGTCTCCGAGCACCTGGCCTGGAGCCGACTGGAAGGCGATTTCTACAATGACCTGCTGCCACTGCCGCTGAGCGAGGAAAGCCTCGAGGTGGTGGCCCGCCATGTCGACACCACCCAGCAGGCCCTGGGGCGACAACTGCTGGTCGAGAACCCCAGCCTGTACATGGCGCTGGACAACACCCTGAGCGAGGCCGACTTTTTGACCGAGCTCGTCCGGCGCACCGGTTGCGGCCTGCTGCTGGACATCAATAACGCCTACATCAGCGCCGAAAACCTGGGACGCGACCTGAGCGACTACCTGAGTGCGCTGCCGCTGTCGGCGGTGGGCGAATTTCATCTGGCCGGGCATTCGCTGGACACCGAGGCGACGCCGCCCCTGCGCATCGACGATCACGGCAGCCCGGTCTGCGAGGCCGTCTGGCAGCGCTATGCCCAGCTGACGGACGCCCTGCCGGCGGTGCCCACCCTCATCGAGTGGGATACCCGCATCCCCAGCCTGCCGCGCTGGCTGGAAGAAGCCGCCCTCGCCCGCCGCTATCACGCCAGCGCGGCCACCGCACCGCTGGCCTGCCTGGAGCCGGCCTCATGACGTCGCTCGCCGAATGGCAACGGGACTTCGCCCGGGCCCTGCAGTTTGGCGAGGCCGGCGACAGCCGGCTGGGCCATCAGCCGGGCTTCGATGTCTATCGCAACAATGTGCGCCACAGCCTGATCGAGGCCCTGGCCCAGACCTTTCCGCACACCCGCACACTGCTCGGCGAGCGTTTCTTCCGGAGTGTGGCCAGCGACCATGTGCGTCAACGGCTCCCCGGAGAGCCACGCCTGCGCTACTACGGCCAGGCCTTTGCCGAGGCGCTGGAGCGCCTGAGCGTGATGCAGGACTACCGTTATGTGGTGGATATCTGCCGGCTCGAGCATGCCCGACTCAGCGTCAGCCACGCGGCCGATGCCTCGCCACTGAGCGCCGAGCTGCTGGGCCAGGCAGAGGACCCGCAAGCCGTCTGCTGCATGACGCATCCGGCGTCCCGGCTGGTGGAGGGCCACCACGATGTGCTGAGCCTCTGGCACGCCCTGGAGCGCGGCGAAGACCACGCCCCCGTCGGCGCCGCCGGCGACTGGCCCTGGCTGCTGATTCGCCAGGGCCGGCGTGTCGAGATACACCCAGTCAATCCCGGCACGCGCCGGCTGTATCACGCCCTGGAGTCATCATCGACGCTCGGCGAGGCGCTGGCGACCAGCGCTCGTCAGGCGGATCAGGCGCAGGTCAGCGAGGCGCTGGGCACCCTGCTGGCGCTGGGCAGCCTGACCCAGGCCCAGGAGACACCCGCATGAAGATTGACTGGCGCAAGCCACTCCACGGCTACTATCTGAAGCTCGCCCCCTGCCTCGACCGACTGCCGCTGGATGCCGTCCTGCTGCTGATGCGTCTGGTGCTGGGCAGCGTCTTCTTTCTCTCGGCCCTGACCAAGGTGGACAGCGGCGGCATCACCCAGAGCACCTTCTTCCTGTTCGAGCACGAATACGCCCTGCCGCTGATTCCCGCCGCCCTGGCCGCCTATCTGGCGACCATCGCCGAGTTTTCGCTGTCCCTGGCGCTCTGGGCCGGACTGGCAACCCGGCTTGCCGCCGTCGGCCTGCTCGGCATGACCCTGGTCATCCAGGCCTTGGTCTACCCCGGCGCCTGGGTCACCCACGGGCTCTGGGCCGCCAGCCTGTTGACCCTGGTGCTGCGCGGTGCCGGCCTGGTATCGCTGGACGCCCTGATCCATGCCTGGCTGTCCGGTCCGGCCAGGCGTTGAAAATCGCATGGACATTTCAATGAGTCATGACATCAGGATGGTGACAGGGTCGACAGGCAGGGTACCGCCATGCCGGCCATCCGCCCGGTCCATGCACCATCAGCCCAACGCTCAAGGGAAAGGATTCGTGAACCAGAGCCAGCCCCATGTCACGGACGATGAGACCCTGCGCCAACGCCTCGAGGCAGTGCGCCCTCGGTTGGTGTCCTTCGCGCTGCTCCATCTGCGCGACCGTTGCCAGGCCGAGGATGCCGTTCAGGATGCCCTGCTCACCGCCATGGAAAAGACCGCGAGCTTCCAGGGTCACTCCGGCTATGAAACCTGGGTCTTCGGGATTCTCAAGTACAAGATCCTGGATGCCATGCGGGCCCAGAAGAAAAACGGCCAGTGGCAACCGCTGGAGGACGAATCGGACGACGACGCCATCGATCGCATGTTTCAGCAGAACGGCCACTGGAGCCCTCAGGCGCGCCCCGCCGCCTGGGGAGACCCGGACCTGAGTCTCGACAACCAGGCCTTCTGGCAGACCTTCGATGCCTGCATGATCGGACTGCCGGATAACCTGGCGCGCATTTTTTCGCTGCGTGAGCTGATGGGGCTGTCGACCGCGGAGATCTGCCGGGAAGTCGGCATCAAGGAGAACAACTGCTGGGTGATGCTGCACCGCGCCAGGCTTCGGCTGCGCAGTTGCATCGAGAAGGGCTGGCTGAACACGGAGACGGCCTCATGAACAAATGCCAAGCGGCCACCCGCCTGATGTCTCTGAAACGCGACCGCCCGCTGACCCTCGGGGAGCGAGCGGCATTACGCCTGCATCTCGCGATGTGCAGCGCCTGCCGCCGTTGCGACCGTCAGTTCGAGATGCTGCACCGGGCCGGCCAGCACTTCACGCCTCGTGATTCGGACGACTCTTCGGAGCCTTGATCCAGTGGCCCGGTGATCACCTGCCGGTCATGAGCCCCGGCCTCCGGCTGGCCGCAGGTAGTCGACCAGCGCCTCGAGGTCGGCCACGGTGGTATCCGGCTCGATGCCCCAGGGATCGAAGGGCGCCTCCGGGCTACGCCGGACCCAGGCGGCATGCAGCCCGGCATGGCGAGCCCCGATAACATCGAAGGCATTGCTGGAAATCAACCAGGTGTCAGCGGACTCGGCTTCGAATCGCTGGCGCAGGTGGGCATAGACCACCGGGTCGGGCTTGAAGCGGTGGACCTCCTCGACGCTGACGATATCGGCGAAATACTCGCTCAGGCCGGCCCCTTCGAGCAGCCCGGCCACCGCGTCCCGACCACCATTGGAAAAGGCCACGCAGGTGACATCGGTCTCGGCGAGACGAGCCAGTGCCGTCCCGGCATCGGCAAAGGCCGGCAGACCGGCATAGGCCCCCATCAGGTGTTCCTTGTCGGTATCGGCAAGCCGGGTGCCCTGCAACCGATCGGTGAACTCCAGTGCCTCCCGGGTACAGCGCGAGAAATCCACATAGGCTCCCATCAGCCCGCGCCGAAAACTGTATTCGAGCTGCTTGTCGCGCCAGCATCGCGAAAACGCCGCGGCGCGTTCGGCATCGCCCAGCAGCGACGCCAGGGCCTCGACCACACCATGGGTATCGATCAGGGTGCCATAGACATCAAACGCCAGTACGCGTCGCTTCATCACGCCCTCCTCGACGATGCGTTGCCAATCTTTCTGCCCTCAGCGTGACGCGAGTCCGCGGGTTCGGCAAGCCCGGCCGCAGGCAGTCCCTGCCTCAGTCGGCCAGGCGTGACAGGGCAAAACCGGCAATGGCGGTATCCTGCACGCCGGTGCCGGTCAGGTCGCAGACGGTGATGGTGGCATCCGTCAGTCGAAGGCGCTCGCCGGCGGCGATCACCTGCCCCAGCTCATGCACCTTGAACGGCGCCTCGCGCCCGGCGAAGCCCTTGAGCTCGCCATTGGTCTCGCTCTGAGCGCGGGTATCACAGACGAAGGCATCGGCGCGGGTCAGCAGGGCGTCCGCCAGCTCGCGCTTGTCCGGGCTGTCCGAGCCCATGGCGGTCACATGCACGCCCTCCGGCAGGTCGCGTGCCTGCAGCAGCGGCTCCCGGGAAGGCGTGGTGGTGACGATGATATCGGCCTGTGCACAAGCGCTCGGCAGGTCCGCATGCACATTGACTTCCAGGCCACGCTGCCGCAACTGGTGAGCATACGACTCGGCGGCCTCGCGGCGCCGCGCCCAGACATCGACGACGCGGATATCACGCACCAGCCGCAAGGCCTCTACCTGCCGCTCGGCCTGTTCACCGGCGCCCAGCACCGTGACCCGCTGGCTGCTCTCCCGCGACAGCTGCTTGGCGGCGATGGCGCCGGCCAGCGCGGTGCGGATCATGGTCAGATAGCCTTCGTCGAAGAGCACGGCCTCCACCTGGCCGGTGCGCGCCGAAAACGCCATCATCAGGCCATTCAGGCTCGGCAGCCCGAGCCTGGGGTTGTCGAAGAAGCCGGGACTGACCTTGATGGCGAAGCGCTCGGCGCCGCGGATATGCGCGGTCTTGACGTCGACCTCACCATTGGACTCCTCGATGGCCATGGACAGAATCGGCGGCTGCACCACCTCGCCGCGCCCCAGCGCCGCGAAGCCCGCCTCCACGGCCGCCAACGCCGCATGGTCCAGGGTCACGGCAGCCTCGATGGCATCGCGTTGATACAACTGCATGGAAAAATCCTCCAGTAGCCGTGGGTGAGGGGTAAGAAGTGAGAGGTAAGGGGGCTGAAGTGATCCTGAAAATCTAGACACCTAACTCTTCCCTCTTCCCTCTTCCCTCTTCCCTCTTCCCTCTTCCCTCTTCACACCTATCGTCCCGCCAGCCTACGAGCCTGATCAAGCGTCTCCAGCGAGACGCCATTGCCGGACAGGATCAACGCCACCTGGCGGCCGCGGATATCCAGCTCATGCTCGTTCAGGGCGGCGAGCCCCACGGCGGCGGCGCCTTCGACGAACTGCTTGTCGTCTTCCAGCAGCTCCACCATGGCACGCGCAATGGCGGCTTCGGAAACCCGCCAGTGGGAATCCATGACCTCGCGCACCAGCGCCAGGGTGCAGCCATTGTCCAGGCCGATACCGCCCCCCAGCGAATCGCCGAGGCTGGCGACTTCTTCCACCTCGACCGGGTGACCGGCCAGCAGGCTGTCATGCATGGCCGCGCCCCGGGACAGGCTGACGCCCGTGACCTCCAGCTCGGGTCGGCTGGCCTTGAGGGCAGCCCCGATGCCGCCCAGCAGGCCGCCTCCCGAGAGGCCGACCAGCACCTGATCCAGGTCCGGCGCGTCGTCCAGTAGCTCAAGCCCAATGGTGCCCTGTCCGGCGGCGATCAGGGGGTCATCGAAGGGCGGAATCAGCGTCATGCCCTGCTCGTCGACCAGTCGCGCCACCTCGCCGAAGGCCTCGTCCTGGCTGTCGCCGATACGCCGTACCTCGGCGCCCAGCGCCTCGATGGCCGCGACCTTGTTGTCCGGCACCTGGCGCGACAGACAGATGATGGCCGGCACGCCGAGGCGTGATGCCGCGTAGGCGACCGCCCGGCCATGATTGCCGGTGGAGGCCGTGGTGACACCGGCCGCCAGGGCCTGCTGACCATGTCGCTCGAGCAGGGCGCTGATCATGTTGACGACGCCGCGCAGCTTGAAGGCACCGGTCGGCTGCAGCGTCTCCAGCTTGAGCAGGACCTCGGCCTCGAAGCGCGCCGACAGGGCCGCCGAGCGGATCAAGGGGGTGCGCGTCACCTGCCCGGCGATACGCCGACGCGCCGCCTGGATTTCGGCCAGTGTCACACCCAGCGCCGGCTTCGACATCTCATCTCTCCTCTCTCTGCGCGGATCATGCAACGCCCAAACGCAATCGCCGCAGGGCGCGAGTCCCTGCGGCGATTCCTTCACATCATGACGGCGATGCCGTTCAGGCGGTCTGCAGCGCGCCTTCGCGGGTCAGCTCGTCGGTCACCTTGTCGACGGCCTTCTTGGTACGCGCGACGATCTCGTCGACTTCCGCACGGGTCGTGGTCAGCGGCGGAGCGAAACCGAGAATATCGCCCTGCGGCATGGCACGCGCGATCAGGTTCTGCTCGTGAGCGGCAGCGGACATGCGCGGCCCGACCTTGAGGGACGGATCGAAGTGCGTCCGGCTGGCCGGATCGGCGGCGAATTCCAGCGCGCCCATCATGCCCACGCCCCGCACGTTGCCGACCACCGGATGATCGCCGAAGGTGGCCTGCATGCGCTCCTGCAGATAGGCACCGGTGTTGGCGGCATTGGCGGTGAGGCCTTCGCGCTCGATGATCTGCAGGTTGGCCAGGCCGGCGGCGCAGCCCAGGGCGTGACCGGAATAGGTCCAGCCGTGGCCGATCGGGCCGTATTCGCCGGTACCCTGCTCCAGCACATTCCACACGCGGTCACCGACGATCACGCCGGAAAGCGGCTGGTAGGCGCTGGTCAAGCCCTTGGCGATGGTGATCAGGTCCGGCTTGATGCCGTAGTGGTGGCTGCCGAACTCGCTACCGGTACGCCCGAAGCCGCACACCACTTCGTCGGCGATCAGCAGCACGTCGTACTTGGCCAGCACGGCCTGGATCTCGTCCCAGTAGCCTTCGGGCGGCGGCACGATACCCCCGGTACCCAGCACCGGCTCGCCGATGAAGGCGGCCACGGTGTCCGGGCCTTCGGCCAGGATCATTTCTTCCAGCTTGGTGGCGCAGTGCTTGGAGAATTCGCGCTCGCTCATGCCTTCCTGTTCGGCGGCACGGTGATAGTAGTACGGCGCCTCGGTATGACGGATCGTCTCGATCGGCAGATCGAAATGATCATGGAACGCCTTGAGGCCGGTCAGCGAGCCGGAGGCGATGCCGGAGCCGTGGTAGCCGCGCATGCGCGAGATGACCTTCTTCTTCTGCGGGCGGCCGAGCACGTTGTTGTAGTAACGCACGATCTTGAGCTGGGTCTCGTTGGCATCGCTGCCGGACATGCCGTAGTAGACCTTGGACATGCCGGGGCCGGCCAGCTCGAGGATCTTCTCGGAGAGCGCGATCTGCGGCTCGTTGGAGTGGCCCACATAGGTGTGGTAGTAGGACATCTCCAGCGCCTGCTGGTAGATCGCCTCGGCGACTTCACTGCGGCCATAGCCGATGTTGACGCAGTACAGGCCGGCAAAGCCGTCGATGAATTCGCGACCGTCCTTGTCGACGATGTTGATGCCCTTGCCGCCCGTGATGACGCGGCCCGGTGCATCGCCCTGGGCGAAGTCACGCAGGTGCGTGGAGGCGTGGAAGGTCACCTTGCGGTCGCGATCGATCAGATCCTTGTGCGTGGTCATGCAGTTCTCCATATAAGGCTCCCCGGCGGCGCCGGAGAGAAAGTTCGTCATCTTGGCTCGGCCTGCGGATAGCAGCCAGCCCGTGTTCGCGAGAAACGCTTAACGAGCTGCGAACCCCTCCCCACCTTCGGAGCAGGGTTGGGGTTGCTCGAAGCTCGTGGCTCGTGGCTCGTAACTCGCTGCAAGCTCAGCTACCAGAGACGGAGCCCAGCGCCCCCAGGCAGTAATACTTCGTCTCCAGGTACTCATCGATACCCGTCACGCCGCCCTCGCGGCCGAGGCCTGACTGCTTGACGCCGCCGAAGGGCACGGGCGGGCCGGTCATCTTCACGGAGTTCACCGAGACCATGCCGTATTCCAGGGCGCGCAGCAGTTTCCAGATGCGGCGGATGTCGTGGGTGTAGACATAGGCGGCGAGACCATACTCGGTATCGTTGGCCATGGCGATGGCTTCATCGTCATCGCGGTAGGCGGTGATGCCCGCCACCGGAGCGAAGTTTTCCTCGCACCAGACCTGCATGTCGCGGGTCACGCCGGTCAGAAGGGTCGGCATGAAGAAGTTCGGGCCCGGCGCCTGGCTCTGATCGCCGGCCACCAGGGTCGCGCCGCGGGAGACGGCGTCATCGACGATGGCGGAGGCCTTGTCGACGGCCTGACCGTGAATCAGCGGCCCCTGGTCGACCTCGCCCTGCATGCCGTTGCCTACCGTCATGGCGGCCATGCGCTCGGCGAAATGCTCGACGAAGGCATCATGGATGGACTCGTGGACCAGGATGCGGTTGGCGGCCAGGCAGTCCTGACCGGCGGTCTGGAACTTGGCGGCCACGGCGGCCAGCGCGGCTTCCTGCGGGTCCATGTCCGGCCCGACGATGAAGGGCGCATTGCCGCCCAGCTCCAGCGAGACACGCTTGACGGTGTTGGCGCTCTGCTCGAGCAGCAGGCGGCCGACCCGGGTGGAGCCGGTGAAGGACAGCGCCTTGATGCGCTCGTCATCACAGAGCAGCTTGGAGACTTCCGGCGCATCGCCGAGCACCACGTTGAACACGCCGGCCGGGATGCCGGCGCGTTCGGCCAGCTCGGCCAGCGCCAGCGCGGAAAACGGCGTCTCGTGGGCCGGCTTGACGACCACCGGGCAGCCGGCGGCCATGGCGGCAGCGGCCTTGCGGGTGATCATCGCCAGCGGGAAGTTCCAGGGCGTGATCAAAGCGGCGATGCCCACCGGCTCCTTGAGGGTGCCCAGGGCGGCGTTGGGGATGTGGCTGGGGATGGTGTCGCCGAAGGTGCGCTTGCCTTCCTCGGCGAACCAGCGCACGAAGCTGGCACCGTATTCGACTTCACCACGCGCATCCGGCAGCGGTTTGCCCTGCTCCAGGGTCATGATGGTCGCCAGATCCTCGCGATTGGCCTGCAGCAGGTCGTACCAGGCCAGCAGACGCTCGCAGCGCTCGTCGGCACGCAGGGCACGCCATTGCGCAAAGGCCTCATCGGCGGCGTCCACGGCCCCGCGAATCTGATCGGCTTCGAGCACCGGAATATGACCCAGTGTCTCGCCGGTCGCCGGATCGATAACGGCTTCCTCGCGGCCGGTAGTGCCGTGAGTCCACTTGCCGTCGACGTAGGCATACTGACGGAACAGTCGCAGATCGCTCAGCTGGTTGGACAGCATCATATACTTCTCCCCCTGATACGCCGGAGTCGCTCCGACACCGGCCATGAAGAAAACCGCGGCGGATGCCGCGTGATGTCCCCATGGTATGGGAGAAGGCTGCTCAGGACTTTTCAAAGCAGGCCGCGAGAACGTCGAGGATTTTTTTTCCCGCGCGACTGACTTGGTGTTTTTTCTGCATGCCTAGCTGTGTCAACCCACCTAGCCCTCCCCTGACCAACCGGCAGCAAGCCTCAGCCCGCCGCTGGCTCGGCCAGGGCAGCTTCGGTGAACACCAGTAGCCCAAGCTCCGGGCGATAGCCATGAATCTCGGTGACATCGAGGGCTTGCAGGAAAACCAGAATCGCCTGGCTGATCACCTGCCCTGGAACCAGCACCGGGAACCCCGGGGGGTAGGGAATCACGAAGCTCGCCGAGACGACATCGCGCCCGGCGCGCATCTGCGCCTGCAGTTCGCCATTATCGAAGCGCAGGTATTCGGTATTTTCCTCGTCATAGGCCAGGAAGTAGGCGCAGCGAATATCCCCCTGGGGCGTATCCGGGTTAGGCCGGAAGGCATCATGGAAGCAGCTGAAGTCAGGCAGTGGCGGCAGGTCCTGGGTCAAGGAATGCACATGGTGTTCGATGATCTTGCGCTCGGGCCGGCTGCTCTCCTCCCAGCGGTATTCGAATTCCTTGGCCAGTTTGATCAAGACGTCCAGCAAGTAGGCAATGGCACCACGGGAGGTGCCGATATTGGTCATGAACAGCACGGTGTTGCGCGAGGTCTTGTTGATCTGAATACCATACTTGTTCATCAGGTATTCATTCTTGAAGGCATCGCCATCCACCCCGGTCGCGCCGATGGCGATGGTCACACGGCTGGGGTCGACCACGAACTCGTCACGCGCCCAGGCCTCTTCCATCTGGTTCCAGCCCGTTACCGGGTCATAGTAGGACTCGACCCCCGATTCTCGATAAGCTTCGGGCACCATGTCAGCGTTCTTCAGCACGCGGAAATACTTCTGCAACAAAGGGTGGGTATAGAGCTGTTCGCGCAGGGTCAGGGCCGCCTCGACCTGAGCATGCACCAGCTCGAAGCCCTCCATCTCGGCCTGCATGCGCCCGACATCGAGCGAAGCGACGATCTGATAGTTGGGTGAGGTCGAGGTGTGGGTCATGTACGCCTCGTGGAACGGCGCTTCGACCTTCTGGCGGAAATCCTGGTCCCAGACATGGATCATCGAGCCCTGGCGTAGCGAAGTCAGCGTCTTGTGGGTCGAGTGGGTCGCATAGGTGCGGATGCGCACCAGGTCGGGGTCCGGCAGCAATCGCTGCTCGAGCCAGGTGGCATCGTCATCCGGGTCGAGCTGGTCGAACTCGGCCTTCCAGACGGCATACTCTTCTCGGTAGGCCTCGCTGCGATAGCGGTCACGCAGGGTACGTGCGGTGTGCATGGCGGTGCGCGGGCGATAGGTCGGGTTGAAGCCGGCAAAGGCAAACCACGCCTCGTCCCACAGGAACACCAGATCGGGTTTGATCGCCAGACACTCTTCCATCACCCGGCGCACGTTGTAGACCACGCCATCGAAGGTGCAGTTGGTCAAAAGCAGCATCTTGACCTTGTGCAACTCACCGGCGCGCTTGTACTCGAGCAGCGTGCGCTTGATCTCGTGCAGAGGTACCGCGCCATACATGGAGTAATCGTCGAGCGGATAGGAATCGAGGTAACTGACGTGAGCGCCAGCGAGCACCATGCCGTAGTGGTGCGACTTGTGGCAGTCGCGGTCGATCAACACGATGTCGCGCGGCTTGACCAGGGCCTGCACGACGATCTTGTTGGCCGTGGAGGTGCCGTTGGTGACGAAGAAGCTCTGGCGTGCCCCGAAGGCCCGAGCAGCGTACTCCTGAGCTTTCTTGATCGGCCCGTAGGGCTGCAGCAAGGAGTCGAGCCCGCCGGAGGTCGCCGAGGTCTCGGCCAGGAAGATGTTGATGCCATAGAAGTCGATCATTTGACCCGCCCAGTGGGAACGCGTCACCGACTTGCCTCGTGAGATAGGCATGGCGTGGAAGACCCCGGTGGGTTTCTTGCTGTACTCGCGCAGGGCATCGAAGAAGGGGGTGCGATAGCGATTGTCGATGGCGCGCTGGATGGTGTGGTGCTGCTCGATGTAATCGGTCTCACGGTAGAAGATACGGTTGAAGTAGCGGATATCGCGACTCGCCGTGGCCTCCACATCGCCGCTGGTGACCAGGAACTGGTCGATTTCCGGGCGCAGCTCATGGATCATCGAGCTGAGCAGGATGCTACGGTCAGCCTCGGACTGATTCTCCAGCTCCTGCTCGGAGAGTCCCTCCAGGTAGTTTCGCAGAGCACTAAGGTTGTACTTGGATTTATAGGGGAACTCGTAGCGAATCAAGCAGGCCTGGATATTGGGATTGACCAGCACCGCGATGAGCGCATCCTCGAAGCTGCGCACCGTGACCACATCGTAGACGAACTTGTCCTCCGGACGACGCAGATTGTGAAAGGCCTCACGCACGACCTCTTCTTCCTGCGCCGAAAGGTTATCGACGATCAGCAACTCGAAGTAAGGCTGCGCCGAGCTGTTGGAAGCGGGGTGACCACGCCTGAGCTGATTCAGGGCATCCAGGGTCTCGAGGTCTTCCGCATCAGCATCGGTCTCGCTAAGGTCAACGTGGCGTCGCCGATAGGACTCGCTGATCAGCGCGCGCACCAGCCGTTTGATCACTCTTTCCAGCAGCACATACTCCTCACGGTCGAACAGCGCCCAGAGGTGACGAAAGTCTTCCTTGGAGGGAAAGGCGTGATAATCCTCGATGATCTCAAGACGGGTCAGTTTGACGTCCACCGCCTTGATCAGGTTGCGGGCACGCTGATCGGAGGCATCCAGCTTGACCAACTGCCCCAGGTCACGCTTCAGCGCATTCCAGGTATCGGCTCGTAGCTGAGATATCTTGTGATAGAAGCCCAGAGCGGTATAGGGCGTTTCGGTATGGCTGTTCTCATGCATGGCGACCCCCTTGTGGATCTTGTTCTGCATCCTTTCAGCCCGTGTAGAGCCCCCGGGCGCCATAGCGCACGGTGATGCGTTCTTCTGGAAAGTCATCGAAAGTCAGATCCAGAGCAAGACCCGGCCAGTGAAACTCAGCCCGGCCCTCGGTCGGACGGTAGAACGCGGTATAGATGGTACCCAGGCCGCGCGCATAGTCATGACGGAACAACGGCGGCGCGGCGAAGGCGGACACGAGGCGAGCCTCAGTGGTGCTGTCATCGTCCACCAGAATCGACAACTGACGTTCGCGAATCAGCGTCTCGGATGCCAGGGCATGGGCGTACCACTCGATCCGCTTCTGATGGTTGGTGGCCACCGGCACGCGACGGATGCTGGCACGCCGGTCCGGAGCGATCATTGCCGTCACATAACGCCCGGCGCGATCCGCAACGGTGATGTTGTAGGCCATGTGGGTCGGCACTCTGGCCAGCACCTCGGCGGCCTGAGGCACGCTGTCACAGAACTCCAGGATATAACGCAGGATGATGGGGGCCCCGAAACCATCACCCACCGTCTTGCGGCCTCCGAACGCCAGGGAAACCGCCAGACCGGCATCGTTCATGCCATCCAGCACACCCCAGAAACAATCCGACATGGCGATCACTCGCCGCTCGTTCCAGCGGCTGTAGAGGATGGTGCCCTCGCACAGCTCCGGCGGATAATCATAGTTGCGCGCCAGCAGGGTAGTGGATGGCCGGGCCAGAACCGCCTGCGAACACCCCGTGATGTAGGCCGGCGGGCGATAGAGGCTCAATAGTCGCGAACTGAGATCACCGCCACCCGCCAGTTCGCACAGGATCCGATAGGTATCTACCAGCTCGGGCATATGGCGGCTCAAGGCGTTGTAGCAAGCCAGGTAACCCGGACGCTCGCGCTCGCCCTCGCTCAGGTACCACTGTTCGTAGGCCGGCCAATGGTAGTCGAACAGCGACTTCCATCTGTCTCCCGGCACTTCCTCCCGTACGGTACGAAAGTCCAGCACCTTGAGCGCCGCATCCCCGTGCGACCTGCCCGACGGCAGATCGGCGTGGTATCGTCCGCTCATAGGATCTTGAAGTTGCCGCCGCCAATAGCGTGGCTGACAGCGACTTCCTCAACGACCGGATCCTGTAGCGGTTGGCCGGCGAACTGACCACGGATGCCATCGATCCAGGCGCGGGCGCGATCGGTGAGCTCGAAGTCATCATCCATCAGCCGCCCACGAGTGATCAGAATCCCCAGATCGGCCCCCTCATAACGGAAGTCTCCCTCACCGCTGATGCGCAGGAAAAAGGCCTCACTTTCGTTTTCGGCGGCATGCGGGTGCGAATCATAATGGTCGTAGGCGACACTGCCATCTTCCTCCATTCGCCACACGCCGGAGGCCGGTGCGGCGGTGAGCAAGTCGACACTCTCGTCGGTATGCTTGATGACCAGTTGACTCCAGCTATCGACACTGTCGGGATGCGACCAGCGCTCATTGATCTCGTCGATATCGAGGTCGAAGTCGCGGTCCGAGAACTCCAGCAGATGGAACAGGAACAACGGGATATCGGAGTGAGCGAAGGCTGCCACGTTGGTCAGCGAACTCGCTCCGGTAACTCGCGGGTTGAGCTCGCCGAGATAGACATCCTGCGTCTCCATGTCGATCAGGAAATCGAGCTCGAAGTAGCCACGATACCCCTCGTCACGCAACGCTTCACCGAACTTGAAGGTGTATTCCCGGGCCTTGTCGCGCACCGACTGGCTGAAAGCTCCGGCAAACATCTCGTTGCCGCACCACCCTCCCTTGTAGGGGGTCAGTGACTTGAAACCGACCAGCTCGGTCATCAAGGGGCCCACCACGGTGCCGCAGCGCGTGGCACAGGCCTCGATGGCCGAGCCGCGGCAGTTGATGCGCTTCATGATCTTGACTTCGGGTTCGGCTTCAATCTCCTCAGCGTGCTTGTAGTAGTCGTCCTCGCTGGCGATGAAGAAGGTGGTATGTCCCGAGTCGCCGAAGGCGGTCTGCACCACCAGGTCATCACCGAGCTCCTGGCTGACATCACAGAGCTCCTGGTAACTCCCCACCCTGGCCAGCACGTTGGGCACGCTGGGCACGCCAGCCTTGTTGCCGATGCGTACCGTCTCGATCTTGTTGTCCATGCGCTGGCGCAGCTCGGCCGGCGGGAAAGCAACTTGGAGTCCAAGCTGCTCACATACCTCCTCGGTATGTCCATCGAACATCAGGAAAGTCGCAATACCCGCATCGTCCCCCTGAGCCCGAGACTTGATGAAGTCGATCACTTCCTTGTGTTCGAGCAGGTAATTGTTGATGTCCTCGATGCCTTCGAAGTCGCGGGGGAATTTCTCGCGGGGCACGAAGACGTTGCGCTGGCGCCGATCGAAGCAGTCGATGTAGTTGATATGACGGAAGTTACCGACCCAGTCACCGATTCCCAGTAGATTGAAGTTGGTAGCCGATATGAAATACACCGGCCGCTTGTTGCTGAGGAAGTGACGACGGACATCGGCGATGCTTGTTATTTTGCTCATTGTGGTTGCCCCTTGGCTATCGACGGAAGCTTCGCCCTCCACCGCCTCTGCAGCGGGAGCAAGCCGGTCGGACTCGGCGGCGTCGGCGGTACCGGCGGCCGTGGATGGGACGAACAGGCGTCGCAATACAGCGAGGATTCCAGCAAACATGGCACACCCTTTTTCCGTGGATTCCGCAAGGAAGACACTGCTTGACTGCCTACGCATGCAAACCGTTAGGTTGCACGGTGCTCGGCGATTCGTTCAGCAGCTCCCATACACCTGCTCGGATCGGATCATGCCTCCTCGATATTGGTGCGTTGCGGTTTGGCGAGCGGCCCCAGAGTATCCAGGAAGGGGGAGGAAGCGCCCTCGTCACGGTATAGCGAGAAATCGACTCGACGGTCGCGGAAGCTCTTGAGCGGTTGGCCGAGCCCCCTCAAGCCTGTCTCGCGTTCGCGACGCACACGGCTCAGGTCGACCTCGATGGGCATGATCTCCTCACCGGTGCCGGCCTGGTGGATGACATCGCCCGAGGGCCCCACCACGATGGAACGACCATTACCGAGTGCTCCGGCGCCGTTGATGTCGAAGAAGTAACACTGATTGACCGCGGCGTTGGTCCGCGCGATGGCCAACTCGATGTCACGGTCGATGGTATCGGTCATGGTCGGGTGCAAAATCACCTCGGCCCCCAGGGATGCCAGGGTGCGAGTGGTTTCGGGAAACCACATGTCATAGCAGATCGACACCCCGAAGCGCCCGATGTTGGGCACGTCGAAGATGACAAACTCGCTGCCGCTCTCCACCCCCGCCTCGTAGGGGCGGAAGGGAAACATCTTGCGGTAGCGGGCAACCACCTGGCCATGGGGGTTGATGACCGACAACGTATTATAAGTCCCATCCTCGCGCTGCTCGAACATGGAACCGGGAATCAACCAGATGCGATACTGCTCGGCCAGCTGGCAAAATAACGCCTCAGCCGGGTTGGGAAACGGCTGGGCGTGATGCGGCGAGGCGCCCATCGGCATCAACTCGCTGAACAGCACCATCTGTACTTGAGGAAAACGGCTCATCAGAACATCGATGCGATGCCGCATGGCCTCGGTGTTATCGCCGTGATGCAAGGCATGCATCTGGACACCAGCAATCGTGAAGTAGGACATGTCATACCCTCTGCGTCAGGCGATCTCGAATCACTACGGGCTCCGTCCATCGGCCGGCGACTCGACTCCAGTGACCGCCGGTGGGATCGCCCGGCAATGTTGGTACTTCTCCCACACCCCACTAGCTTATGCCATGAGCGGCGAAACGAATCAACGCAGAGGAAACACCTGGCTGAGCACGCTCAATGTGCCGCGAGATCGGCTTCGGTAACGTGGTCCGCAGGACGCTTGACCGTCTTGGTGACGATGTAGGTGAAATAGCGTTCGATGCCGACATCCGAGGTCAGCCAGTCGTCGATCAGGCGCTGATAGGTATCGATCGAGGCGGCCTCGATCTTGACCAGATAGTCGAGCCCGCCGCCGACGGCCACGCATTCGGTGACCTCCGGGGTGTCGTGCACCAGGGCCTCGAAGCGCGCGAAGCTCTCGGCATTGTGGGCCTTGAGCTCGACCTGCACCCAGACCGGAGTACGCTTGACCAGCACATCGGTGTTCAAGCGAGCGCTGTAGCCTTCGATGACGCCCGCCTTTTCCAGGCGTCGCACGCGCTCCCAGCAGGGGCTGACCGAGAGATTGATGGCCTCGGCCAGCCGGGACTTGGTGATGCGTCCGTCGCGGGAGAGAATTTCAAGGATCTTCAGATCGTAACGATCGAGCTTCATGGGTTTACCTGACTCTGAGTATTCAGCCGAGTGACTCGACGACCTCGGCGATCACCGCGATGGTGTCACCCATGTTGACACTGGACGGGAACCGCCGGGCCGCCAGGACGCCGTCACGCTGTGCTCGGTATTCGACGGGCGCCACGCCGCTGCGCGTCATGTCGTACACCCGCGCGATGACATCACCCTGTGTCACCGTATCGCCCAGCGCCAGCGTCAGCTCGAGCAGGCCGGTGTGCTCACTCTGCACATAGCAGGAGGCATCCGGCATGTCGAGGTAGGCCTGGGGCTCGGCCGGCATCTCGACTTCGCCCTCGACCAGGCCATAGTGGATCAGGAAGTTATCGATACCGCGCTCGGTGATCGCCAGGCTCTGCGGCGTCGAGGTGCCGCCGCCGCCCAGTTCGGTGGCCACGAAGATCTTGCCCTGACGCTCGACCGCGGTGTCGAACAGGGCCGCGGCATCCAGCTCGAACATCATGATCGCGTAGGGCGCCCCGAAGGCCTTGGCGCCTTCCAGCGCGCTGCGCTGCTGCTCGGCATCATCCAGCACATGGGAGGCCGCGAACGGAATGATGTCCAGGGTGCGACCACCGGAGTGCAGGTCGAGCACCACGTCGCTCATCGGCACCATCACGCGGGTAAAGTAGTCGGCGATCTTCTCGGTCACGTTGCCGTCCGGGTCGCCCGGAAAGCTGCGGTTGAGATTGCCCGCGTTGCCGGCATCCATGGGCGAGGTGCGACGTCCGACCATGCAGGCCGGGGTGTTCATCATCGGCACGATGATCACGCGGCCCGTGACGTCCTCGGCGCGCAGACGGCTGGACAGCTTGTGCAGGGCGGTGATGCCTTCGTATTCATCGCCATGGTTGCCGCCGGTCAAAAGCGCCGTGGGGCCCTCGCCGTTCTTGACCACGGTGACGGGAATCATCACCGCGCCCCAGGCCGACTCATCATTGGAGACCGGCAGCTTGAGGAAACCATGCTGAACACCGTCGGCCTCGAAATCGACGGTGGCGGAAATCGGACTGGGCCGCAGCGGGCCGGTTGAGTTGCTCATGAGGACTCCTTACTTGACGAACAACTGGCGCGGAAAGTCCGCCAGCGTTTCACAGCCGTTTTCGGTGATCAGTATGCTTTCGGTAATCTCGAGTCCCCAGTCTTCCACCCACAGGCCCGGCATGAAGTGGAAGGTCATGCCCGGCTCGAGAATGCTGTCGTCCGAGGGACGCAGACTCATGTTGCGCTCGCCCCAGTCGGGCGGATAACTGAGGCCGATGGAGTAACCGCAGCGTGCACCGCCCCGGTCGAAGCCATACTTGTCCATGGCCGCGCCCAGTGCCATGGCGATATCGGCCGTCCGATTGCCGGGCTTCGCCACGGCCAGGCCATTATCGATGCCTTCCAGCAGGGCCGACTCGGCCCGCACGAACTCCGCCGGCGGGCGGCCCAGGTAAACGGTCCGCGACATCGGCGCATGATAGCGCTTGTAGACACCGGCGATCTCGAAGAAGGTGCCCTCGCCCTCGCGAAACGGCGAGTCATCCCAGGTCAGGTGGGGCGCCGCGGCATCCTTGCCGGTGGGCAGCATCGGCACGATGGCCGGATAGTCGCCACCGAAGACCTTGCCTTCCGGGGACGTCCAGCCCTCGATGCCCACACGATAGATTTCCGATACCAGCTTGCTCTTGGGCAGGCCCGGCTCGACACATTCCAGAATGCGCGAGTGCATGCCGGCCACGATCTTGCCGGCGATCCGCATGTACTCGATTTCCTGGGGCGACTTGATGGCACGACACCAGTTCACCAGGGAGTTGGCATCGGCAAAGCGAGCGTGGGGAAGCTCCTTCAGCAGGCACTGATAGGCCTTGGCCGAGAAGTAGTAGTTGTCCATTTCCATGCCCACGACGCCCTTGTGCCATCCCCGGTCGGGCAGGATGGTCTGTGCCAGGTAGTCCATGGGGTGCATGTCCGGGTTCTGGACATAGTAATCCGGGTAATAGGTGATGTTGTCCGGATCCATCCAGCAGGTACGCAGTGCACCATTGGCGTCCATGCGCCGCCCGTACCACACCGGCTCTCCCTCGAGACCCAGCAGCACACACTGATGCACGTAGAAGGACCAGCCATCATACCCCGTCAACCAGGCCATGTTGGACGGATCACTGATGATCAGCACGTCGATTCCGCGGCTCGCCATTTCGGCGCGAACCTTCCAGAGACGGCCAGCATATTCTTCACGAGTGAAGGGAAGAGAAACCTGAATCATGACATCGCTCGCCAAACGACCACACTACCAATATCCGGTCACCTGTTCTCCTCAGGCGCCGGGGCATAGCACTGAACCAATGCTGACACTCTTGCCGACCGTAATCTGGCCGTCGTTGTCATGAAATTACCGTTCAACATCATGACAATACACGGCCCGTACCGGTATGGTGATACTATCACCACCACTTGGCGGGCGGTCAAAGGCTTTATTGAATCATGACAATTGATCTCTCACGCTATCTAACGGACTCGGGGCCCAAGTATCTCGCCATTGCCAGGGCACTCTCCGAGGCCATCCGCCAGGGAGAGCTGCCGCCCAGCACCCGACTGCCCACTCATCGCGAGCTGGCCGAGGCCATGGGCATCAGCGTGCAGACCGTCTCGCGGGCCTATGCCCAGGCGGAAAAGATGGGGCTGGTGCAGGCACGCACCGGGAGCGGCACCTGGGTCAACGCCCTGGATGACTCGCGTGACTCGGCCTATCTGCGCAAGCCGGAACCGCGCCATGAAGACGCGCTCATCGATCTGTCGATTGCCCACCCGGTGTGCCCGCCGGGCCATCACCTACGCTTTCGTGAAACCCTGGCGCAGCTCGCCGAACAGGCGAGTCCGGATATCATCACCGCCAATCGCCCCATTGCCGGACTGCCCCATCATCGCGAGCGGGCCAGCCAGTGGCTGACACAGCGCCTCGGTGTGCCCGGGGAGCCGGATGAGCGCATCCTGTGCAACGGTGCCGCCCACGGGCTCTTGCTGGCCGTCGCCACCATCGTGCAGCACGGCGACCTGGTGCTCACCGAGGCTCTCACCGACCACGGTCTGATCGCCCTGTCGCGCACCCTGGGATTCCAGCTGCGCGGCGTGGCCATCGACGAGCAGGGCGTCCTGCCGGAAGCCCTGGACATGGCCTGCCGGCGCTTCAAGCCGCGAGCCGTGTGCCTGACCCCCACCCAGCTCAACCCCACCGGCGCCACCATGCCCCAGGAACGCCGGGATGCAGTCGCCGAGGTGCTCGAGCGACACGCGGTCTGGCTGATCGAGGACGACGTCCTGGCCCTGCTCGAGCCGCCAGGACTGACGCCGTTGACGGCGCGTGTGCCGCATCTGGGCTTCCATGTCACCAGCCTGACCAAGGCCACCATGCCGGGGCTGCGCGCCGGCTACCTGAGCGTGCCGCGCGGCCAGCTGCACCATACCCTGCCGCGCATGCGGGCCACCACCTGGATGGCCACCCCGCTGATCTTCGAGATCGCCGATGCCTGGCTGGCCGACGGCACGGTCGATGAGATGGCCGCGGAGCAGCGCCACCTGCTGGCCGAGCGCCAGCGCCTGGCCAGCCGCCTGCTGAGCGGCCATGAGCGCACGGCGCGCGCCACCGGCATGCATGTCTGGCTGGGGCTGCCCACGGCATGGCGGACCGAGGAGCTGCAGCAGCAGGCCGAACAGGAAGGCGTGGCCATCACCACGGCCGTGCCCTTCATGGTGGAGCAGACGGCCGCGCCCCGCCGGGTGCGCGTCAGTGTCGGCGCGGAACCGGACATCGAGCGCTTCGAGGAGGGCCTGCAGCGCCTCGTCAATCTGCTGGGCGAGGCACCACCGCCCATGATGCAATTCGTCTATTGAAGGGAGCGGACACCATGCGCGTACTCATTCACCATGGCAACGCGGACGCCTGGCGAGAGGCCTTGTCGCGCCGCCTGCCGCACGCCGAGATCCTGACCGCCGAGGCGAGCGCCGAACAGCGCCGCCACGTCGATTACCTGGCGGCCTGGCAGCCACCCGCCGAGTTGTTCGGCGAGCTCAAGCGGCTCAAGGGCATCGTCAACCTGGGCGCCGGCGTCGATGCCCTGCTCGACAACCCCGCCCTGCCCCGCGACCTGCCCATCGTCAAGTTGCGCGACGCCGGCATGGCCGGCCCCATCGCCGACTATGTGCGCTATGGCGTGCTGCACTTCCAGCGCGACTTCGACCGCTATGCCCGCCAGCAAGCCGACGCGGAGTGGTGCGAGCACGCCGTGACCGACAAGGCGGACTGGCCGGTCGGCGTACTGGGGCTGGGTGCCATCGGCGCCAAGGTCGCCACCAGCCTGGCCGCCGATGGCTTTCCGGTTCACGGCTGGAGCCGCTCGCCCAGGACCCTCGAGGGCGTGACCTGTCATCATGGTGATGAGGGGCTTACCGGCCTGCTGGGTCGGGTGCGCAGCCTGGTGCTGTTGCTGCCGGGCACGACGGCCACGCATCAGTTGATCAACCGCGAGACACTGGGGCAACTGCCGCAGGGCGCCAGCCTGATCAACCCCGGCCGCGGCTCGCTGATCGAAGAGTCGGCCCTGCTCGACGCCCTGGACAGCGGCCAGCTGCGCGGCGCCCTGCTGGATGCCTTCCCGGTCGAGCCGCTGCCCGCCGAGAGCCCGCTGTGGTCACATCCACGCATTCTGATCACGCCTCACATGGCCGGTCCCACGCCGCTGAAGGATGCCGTCGATCAGGTCGCCGAGGCACTGCGCGCCTTCGAGGCCGGCACACCCCAGCCGACCATCGACCCGGACGCCGGCTACTGATGCCATGCGCTACACGAATGGCCCGGCAGGCGATACGCTGATGGATAACAGGGGCAATCCCGCCCCGGTGACACCCACCGATGCCCATCAAGGAGGTGCGCGATGTCTCGGACCACCCACTCTCGGGCCACCGGGTCGCGGCCCTCTCTGGACTATGGAAGCCGCGACGCCCTGCTGGTGGTCGACATGCAGAACGACTTCTGCCCGGGCGGCGCCCTGGCCGTGGCCGGAGGCGACGCCCTGGTACCGGGGATCAACGCCGAGATGGCCACCGCCCGGCAGGCCGGCGCCCTGATCATCGCCTCCCGGGACTGGCACCCCGTGGACCATGCCAGCTTCTCCCATCGCGGCGGGCCCTGGCCGGTACATTGCGTGCAGGACACTCCGGGCGCCGCCTTCCACCCCGAGCTGGCGCTGCCCGAGGCGACCATTCGCGTCAGCAAGGCCACCGCCTTCGACCGCGACGCCTACTCGGCCTTCGACGCCACCGGCCTCGGTGACTATCTCCGCGAACGCGGGATCGAGCGTGTCACGGTCTGCGGCCTGGCACTCGATGTCTGCGTCAAGGCCACGACGCTCGACGCCCTGCACGAAGGGTTCACCACCCGCCTGCTCGACGACCTGAGCGCGGCCGTGGACCCGCAGGCCATCGCGGCCTGCCACGCCACCCTCAGCGATGCCGGTGCCGAACTATGCCGATGACCGCCCCGCTGACGGTGGAGGAAGACGAGCTGGCGCTGCTGACCGATCTCTACCAGCTGACCATGATCCAGGCCTATTGGCGCGAGGGCATGGACGACCGGGCGACCTTCAGCCTGTTCTTCCGTCGTCTGCCGGCCGAGCGTCGCTTCATGCTCGCCTGCGGCCAACAGCATGCCGCCGAGCTGGTCAGTCAATTACGCTTCGGCGAGCGCGCCATCGCACGCCTGGCCGCCACCGGACGCTTCGATGCCGCCTTCCTCGACTGGCTGGCGAACTGGCGCTTCGAGGGCGACATCTGGACCCTGCCGGAGGGCACGCCGGTCTTCCCCGACGAGCCCCTGCTGGAGGTCGATGCGCCCATCGCCCAGGCTCAGCTGCTCGAGAGCCTGCTCATGAACCTGGTGCAGCTGGAAACAGTGCTGGCCTCCAAGGCGGTACGCCTGGTCATGGCCGCCCGGGGACGCCCGGTGGTCGACTTCGGCCTGCGTCGCATGCACGGCCTGGACGCCGCGGTACGCGGCGTGCGCGCCTATCGCAGCGCCGGACTGGCCGGTACCAGCAACGTCCTCGGCGGCCTGCGCCACGATCTGCCGCTCAACGGCACCATGGCGCACAGTTACATCCTCGCCCACGACAGCGAGCGCGAGGCCTTTCAGGCCTTCGCCCGCCACATGCCGGACACCACCCTTCTGGTGGATACCCACGACACCCTGGCCGGCGTGCGCCAGGTCATCGCCCTGCTGCAGGACGAGCCCGAGCTGCGCATCGGCGCCATCCGGCTCGACTCGGGTAACCTCGAGCAGCTGGCACCGGACGCACGCCGACTGCTCGACGACGCCGGCCTCGGCGAGGTCAAGATCATCGCCAGCAGCGGCCTGGACGAGCAGGCCATCGAAGCCCTGCTCAGCGCCGGCGTGCCGATCGATGCCTTCGGCGTCGGCACCCGGATGGGTGCCTCGACCGATGCCCCGGTCATCGACCTGTCCTACAAGCTGGTGGAATACGCCGGCGAGCCCCGGGTCAAGCAGTCGCCGGGCAAGGCCAACCTGCCGGGGCCCAAGCAGGTCTATCGTCACCTCGACGCTGCCGGACGCTACGCCGGCGACACCATCGCGCGGCGCGACGAGCGACTCGATCAGGGAACGCCGCTACTGGTGCGCAGCGTGAGCGGCGGCCAGCCCGATGCCGACGGCATGGCACTGGCGGCCTCCGCCCGGGAGCGCGTCATGGAGGCCCGCGGGCGCTTTCCGGACAGCCTGACCCGCCTCGAACCGGGCGTCAGCGACTATCCGGTGACGCTCAGCGAGGCACTCGCCGCCTGGCGCTGATCCGCTGGAGCGGAGCGTCGCGTTACAGCAGTTCGTTGAAACGCGCCAACCAGGCGGGATGCGCCGGCCAGGCCGGGGCGGTGACCAGCTTGCCGCTGGTGATCGCCTGATCGACCTGGAGCTCGGCGAAGTTGCCGCCGGCCAGCGTGACCTCCGGCGCACAGGCGGGATACGCCGAGACCCGGAAGCCCTCCAGCGAAATGGCGGCGGCCAGCAGCTGGGCGCCATGGCAGATCGCCGCCACCGGTTTGTCGTGTTCGAAGAAGTGCCGCACCATCTCGAGCACTCGCTCATCCAGGCGCAGATATTCGGGGGCACGCCCGCCGGGTACCACCAGGGCGTCGTAGTCCTCCAGCGCGACCTCGGCGAAGGAGGCATTGAGGATGAAATTGTGCCCTGGCTTCTCGGTGTAGGTCTGGTCGCCCTCGAAGTCATGGATGGCGGTGCGCACGCTGTCTCCCTCGCGCTTGTCGGGACACACGGCATCCACCGTATGCCCCATGGCCTGAAGCGCCTGGAAGGGCACCATGATTTCATAGTCCTCGACGAAGTCGCCGGCAATGAGCAGTAATCTGGCCATGTCATCTCCTGATGCATACTGGATCGCTGAGTGGCTTATGCCAGCATAGGATATATTGGCAGCGGCCACGACGTTCGCGGCCGGCTCGGGAACCTCCAGCCGCCCCGCGGCATCTGATGACCATGCCCGCTATCTCGACGACACAAGGAAGTCTCATGACCCAGCGCTTGCTCCCGACGCTGCTCCTCTTGCTGATGCTGCCGGCCGGCAGCGGCCTGGCCGCCGACACACCGCCGCGCCCCTTCGAGGCGCACTACCATCTCACAGTGGACGGCTGGCCGGATGCCGATATCCAGCACCGCCTGACGGCCACGGCCAGCGGCTGGGAGAGCGAGATGAGTGCCAGGCTGCCCGGCATCAGCGGCCACGAAACGGGCCGCTTCCGCGTCGGCCAGGGGGCATTGCAGTCCTACTATTACGCTTCCGGCTATTCACTGCTGGGGATCCAGAAGTCCTATCGACTCGACCATGAGGCCCTCGCCGATCGGCCGGACCGTCAGAGCGCGCTCTTCGCCCTGTCACGCCGCGCCATCGACCGGCCCTGCGAGACGGCCTGCCGCGTCGAGTACCTGGACCATCGCGGTCGCCAGGAAAGCGTCGACTATCGCGTGCTGGGCCGCCGATCGCTGACCCTGCCCGCCGGCGAATTCGAGGCCCTGCGCGTGGAGGTGACCGAGCCTGACGATGACGACAGCCGGCTGGTCTTCGACTTCCTGCCGCGCCTGCCCGGCCTGCTGCTGTCGATGACCTACTACAGCGATGGCAAGCGCAAGAGCCAGCTGGAGCTGACCCGACTCGAGACGCCCTGATCGGCGACGGCCCTTCCACTGCTCAGGCAGGAGCGCCTAGAATGGCATTTCATTAGTGCACTAAACGCCGCTGTGCGCACGCCTCCATGGAAGGAATCCTGCGATGTTGAGCAGTCTGTTGATCGTCCTCTTGCCACTGGTGCTCGGCTATCTGGTGCCTGTCCGCCAGCCTCGGGTACTCGATGCGATCAACCGGGGCGTGAGCGCCTCCATCTACGTGATCCTGCTGCTGATGGGCATCAGCCTGGCGGGCCTCGACGATCTGGGCGGCAAGCTGTCGCAGCTGGGCGGGCAGTCACTGTTGCTGTGCGTGGTGATCTCCGCCTGCAACCTGGCGGCCCTGGCCTGGCTGTCACGCCGGCTGCGCCTTGAAGTCGCGGCCTCGACCTCGGTGGCCGATGCGCCGACCAGCAAGCTGGCCGCCATGGCCGGCTCCATGTCGCTGATCGGGGCCGTGCTGGCCGGCGTCATCCTCGGCCTGCTGGCGAGCGGGCCGCTGGGCCTGCGCCTGTTCGACGCGGCCGAGACCCTCTCGGAGTGGGTCCTGTATCTGCTGCTGGCACTGATCGGTTGCCAGCTGCGCAATTCCGGCATGCCCCTGCGGCAGATCCTGCTCAACCGCTTCGGCCTGGCCATTGCCAGCGTGCTGGCCGCCAGCTCGCTGATCGGCGGGCTGCTGGCCGCCCCCCTGCTCGACCTGCCATGGAACGAGGGCCTGGCCATGGCCGCCGGCTTCGGCTGGTATTCGCTGTCCGGAATCCTGATCGGTGATCAGCTGGGGCCATTGCTCGGCGGCATCGCCTTTCTCAATGACCTGATCCGCGAGCTGCTGGCCTTCGTACTGATCCCGCTGGTCATCAAGCGACACCCGGCGCTGGCCATCGGCTACGGCGGCGCCACTTCCATGGACTTCACCCTGCCGGTGATCCAGCAACACGGCGGCGTCGCCTGTGTCCCGGTGGCCGTGGTCAGCGGCTTTATCCTCTCGCTGCTGTCACCGCCGCTGATCCTGTTTCTGCTGACGTTGTAACCCCATTTCACCCTGCCGCTCTCCCGGGTTCACCCAGCAACACGGCGGCGGCGCCTGCATCCCGGTGGCCGTGGTCAGCGGCTTTATTCTCTCGCTGCTCTCGCCGCCGTTGATCCTGTTTCTGCTGACGTTGTAACCCCATTTCACCCTGCCGCTCTCCCGGGTTCACCCAGCAACACGGCGGCGTCGCCTGCGTCCCGGTGGCCGTGGTCAGCGGCTTTATCCTCTCGCTGCTCTCGCCGCCGCTGATCCTGTTCCTGCTGACGCTCCAGGCAGCCAACGACAAAAAAAAAGCCCGCGCAGGGCGCGGGCAAGTGCATCACAACAGCACAGGGATACTGGACAAGAAAGACGCGACCGTCAGAACCAGACTTCGGTCTGCACGCCGAAGGACCAGTCGTCGCCGGTGAAGCCGGGCTTACCAAAGGAGTCACCGGCGCTGTAATTATTCAGCTCTTCATCCCAGTCGCTCCAGGAAGCGAAGACCCGAATCTCCGGACGCTGCCAGAAGCCGCCCACCTCGGGCTTGAAGGTCGGTGCGATGGTCAGCTTGGTGTAGTCACCCTCGACGGCGTTGTTGCCGCCATAGCCTTCCGGCGAGATGTCCATCCACTGGTAGCTGCCCTCGTACTGCATCTCGAAGTTTTCGGTCAGCTCGTTGGCCAGACGGACGTTGAAGGTCGCCCAGTCGTACTGGTCGCCCTGGACATAACGGTCCTCGCTGGTCTCGGCCAGGATGGCCGGTGCGACACGCCACTTGGGCGCCATATAGGTGGTGCCATACAGGCCGATGCGCGTGGCGGTGGCATCCTCGGTCAGGTCGCCGTTACTGCCGATGGTCTTGGTCGCGGCCCCGAGACCCTGGCCATGCATGACGGCCGCCTTGAAGTTGCCGTCATTGAGACCGAAGAAGTCATCGCCATGATAGGCCACCATGGTGTGCACGCCATTGTCGGCGGCATCCAGGGAGCTCGGGGTCAGCCGCTCATCGTTGTCGGTGGCATTGATGCCGCTGACCATCCATTGCCAGTTACCGAAGTAGTTGTTGGAGGTCAGGATGAGACTATCGGTGCTGTCGGTCTCTTCCGCCGCCGGGCTCATGCTGTCCACCGGGAAGTCGGTGAAGCTGCGGCCATAGACGGACAGGTTGGACTTCCAGTTGTCGGCCAGTTGCATGTCATAGATACCGCCACCGGTACCGGCCAGGAATACGAAGTCACTGTCGAGCCAGTGGATGTCGAAATTGTCACGATCGAAGCGCTTGCCCGCCCAGATCTTGGCATCCTCGAAGGCACCGGTGAAGCTCGGCAGGTCGCTGAATTCGGCGTAGACCTGACGCACGTTGAGATTCGACTCGCCGGCCGTCCAGTCGTTGCTGGTGGTCACGCCGTCGGCGATCATGGTGGTGTACTTGGCCTTGGCGCCATTGTCGAAGCGCATCTTGTAGTTGAGGATCGCTTCGGCATAGGTATCCGGCTCATTGCCCAGGCGCCCCACGGGACCGCCCTGGCTCCCGGCCGGGGTCACATAGGGGCCACCCTCGGAGCTTCTGCCATCCTCGCCGATCAACAGACCGGAGCGGGCATAGACGTTGAAGGAGAAGCCTTCTTCACCATTGGCATGGCGCTCCACCTCGGCCAGCCGTGACTCGATGTCCTGGCTGACGGACTCCGATTCGCTGGCCTGTACCTCGGCCATTTCCTGCTCGGCCTGATCGGCGCGTTGCTCGGCGGCGGCGGCACGCTTTTCGGCCGCCACGATGCGTTGCTCCAGCTCGGCCAGGCGTTCTTCCAGTTCGCTGTTCGACTGCGCATGGGAGAGTGCGCTGGCCGTCATGGCCGCCGCAGCCACAGCCAGAACCAGCGGAGACTTCCTTGGGCGTGCGTTCGCAGATGTCATCTCGTTCAAAGCCTTTGTTGTTGTCACGGGGAAAGACCAGCCGGCGACGCTAGCAGCCAAGCCAAATAACATCGGATGACATTTCAGCGACAAACCGAACTTAATCGATTAAGAAAATAGTTCGCTGTCGGCGGTTTTTAAATACCACCTAGGTCTAATACAGGCACTGAATTGCAACACATGGTAAACCGTCGACCGATCCGCTTTGCATCCGCTTCAGCGTGATGTATCAAGCGCATGCGCGAAGCCACGGCGCCTTTACGACAAAAGTTTAGGTTGCGCGCCTGTGACTTCCTAGCTTAACTGACAACATGTCTTAATCGTTTAAGACAGCGACAGGATGAATCGCCTTTTCGCATCGACACCGGCATGCACGCCATCACGAATGTCGAGCCACACAACAAGAAATTCGCCTGAGGAGCACTATGAACAGCAAATGGATTCCCGCTATCGCCCTCGCCGGCCTGGCCGCCCAGCAGGCCCATGCCGAAGAATTGACCATCTCCTGCGGTGCCGTGGGTGCCGAACTCCAGCTATGCGAGGAAGGCGTCAACGCCTGGGAGGAAAAGACCGGGCACTCGGTCGATATCGTCTCGACGCCCAATTCTTCCACCGAACGTCTGTCGTTCTATCAGCAGATCCTCTCGGCCCAGTCCAGTGATATCGACGTCATGCAGATCGATGTCATCTGGCCCGGCCTGCTGGCCAACCATCTGGTCGATCTCAAGGATCAGTTGGGCGACGACGTCGCCGAAGGCCACTTCGAGGCCATCGTCGAGAACAACACCGTGGATGGCCGCATGGTCGCCATGCCCTGGTTCACCGATGCCGGCGTGCTCTACTACCGCAAGGACCTGCTGGAGAAATACGACGCCGAGCCACCGGAGACCTGGCAGGAACTCACCGAGACCGCGCGCCGCATCAAGCAGGCCGAGCGCGAAGCCGGCAATGAGGACATGTGGGGTTATGTCTTCCAGGGGCGCGCCTACGAGGGCCTGACCTGCAACGCCCTGGAGTGGATCGCCAGCAGCGGTGGCGGCACCCTGATCGACAGTGACGGCGAGATCACCATCGATAACGAGCAGGCCGCCGAGGTGCTGGACCTGGCCGCCACCTGGATCGGCGATATCTCGCCGGAAGGCGCCCTGAATTACACCGAAGAGCAGGCCCGCGGCATTTTCCAGTCGGGTGATGCCGTCTTCATGCGCAACTGGCCCTATGCCTGGTCGCTGGCGCAGAGCGAAGAAAGCGAGGTCCGCGACAAGGTCGGCGTCGTCGCCCTGCCCCACGGCGAAGGCAACGAGAGCGCCGCGACCCTGGGCGGCTGGAACCTGGCCGTGTCGCGCTACTCCGAGAACCCGGAGCTCGCAGTCGATCTGGTGCAGTACCTGACCTCCAAGAAAGAGCAGAAGCGCCGCGCCATCGAGGCCTCCTACAACCCGACCATCGACGCCCTGTATCAGGACGAGGAAGTCATCGAAGCGGTGCCCTTCTTCAAGACCCTGTATCCGGCCTTCACCAACGCCGTCGCGCGTCCCTCGGCGCCTACCGGCGACAAGTACAACCGCGTCAGCAACAGCTTCTTCAACGCCGTGCACAACGTGCTTTCCGGCAACCAGAGCGGAGCCGAAGCCGTATCACAGCTGGATAGTGAACTGTCGCGTATCAAGCGTCGTCGCTGGTAAGCCAGGAGGCTTCTCATGTCCCAATCTGCCACTCAAGGCGCCCCCCAGGAAGGGGGCGCCGCACCTGCCACCGGTTATCGCAGCACCAAGGTTCGCCGCCAGCGCGTACGCGCCGCCTGGATATTCCTGGCGCCCATGCTGGTCACCCTGGTGCTGGTGGCCGGCTGGCCACTGCTGCGCACCTTCTACTTCAGTTTCACCGACGCGTCCTTGTCGGATACCGGACGCGCCGCCCTGATCGGCTTCGAGAACTACCTGGTCTACGCTGACGGCGCCTGGTACGGCCTGTTGACCGACCCGGTGTGGTGGCAGTCGGTGTGGAATACCTTCTATTTCAGTATCGTCTCGGTGTCGCTGGAAGTGGTCTTCGGCGTCATTGTCGCCCTGCTGCTCAATGCCGAGTTCAAGGGGCGCATGCTGGTCCGTGCGGCAGTGCTGATCCCCTGGGCGATTCCGACCATCGTCTCGGCCAAGATGTGGGCCTGGATGCTCAATGACCAGTTCGGCATCATCAACCACATGCTGATGGCACTGGGGTTGATCGATGCGCCACTGGCCTGGACGGCCAATGCCGACCTCTCCATGTGGGCGGTGATCATGGTCGACGTGTGGAAGACCATTCCCTTCGTTGCCCTGCTGGTGCTGGCCGGCCTGCAGATGTTGCCCAAGGATTGCTACGAGGCCGCCGAGGTCGATGGCATCTCCCCCGTGAAGGTGTTCTTCCGCGTCACCCTGCCGCTGATCACGCCGACTCTGCTGGTCGCCGTCATCTTCCGCCTGCTGGATGCCCTGCGCGTGTTCGACGTGATCTACGTGCTCACCTCGAACTCGACCAACACCATGACCATGTCCATCTATGCGCGCCAGCAACTGGTGGAGTTCCAGGATGTGGGTTACGGCAGTGCCGCCTCGACCATGCTGTTCTTCATCATCGCCCTGGCCGTGGTCATCTACCTGTACCTGGGGCGTCGTCAACTGGGAGTCGACCAATGAACCAGTATCAACTGATGAAACTCCTCAAGCGCGTCGGCCTCTATGCCCTGATCGCCGTGGTGCTGGTCTACGCCGTCTTCCCGTTCTACTACGCGGTGATCACTTCGCTGAAGCCGTCCAGTGACCTCTTCCAGGTGGATTTCTGGCTGTCTTCCGTGGACTTCAGCAACTATGCGCAGATCCTCAGCCAGGGCAGCTTCGTGCGCGCCATCTTCAACTCCATCATCGTCGCCCTGTCGGTGGTCTTCATCGCCCTGCTGCTGGGCATCACCGCCGCCTATGCGCTGGGGCGCGTGCGCTTTCGCGGGCGCACCACCGTGCTGCTGACCATCCTCGGTGTCTCGATGTTTCCGCAGGTGGCCGTGCTGTCGGGGCTGTTCGAGGTCATTCGTACCCTGAACCTCTACAACAACCCGGCCGGCCTGGTGCTCAGTTACACCATCTTCACCCTGCCGTTCACGGTCTGGGTACTGACGACCTTCATGCGCCAACTGCCGCAGGAGCTCGAGGAAGCCGCGATCATGGACGGCGCCACCCCCTGGGTGACCATCACTCGCGTCTTCCTGCCACTCATGTGGCCGGCCATGGCGACGACCGGCCTGCTGGCCTTCATCGCCGCCTGGAACGAGTTCCTGTTCGCCCTGACCTTCACCCTGACCGATGATCAGCGCACCGTGCCGGTGGCCATCGCCCTGATCTCCGGCGGCAGCCAGCACGAACTGCCCTGGGGGCCCATCATGGCGGCCTCGGTGACCGTCACCGTCCCCCTGGTCATCTTGGTGATGATCTTCCAGCGACGCATCGTCTCGGGACTGACAGCCGGCGCGGTCAAGGGCTGACGCCTAAACGACGAACAAGGTGCTCATGGGGTTTGTCCCCGGGTACCCCTCGAATTAAGGAATGCAAGATGCAAGACAATACCTTCTGGTGGCGTGGCGGCGTCATCTACCAGATCTACCCACGCAGCTTCATGGATGCCAGCGGCAATGGCATCGGCGACCTGGCCGGTGTCACCAGCCGCCTGGACTATGTGGCGAGCCTGGGAGTGGACGGTATCTGGTTGTCGCCCTTCTTCACTTCACCAATGAAGGATTTCGGCTACGACATCAGCGACTACCGCGGTGTCGATCCCATGTTCGGCTCACTGGAAGACTTCACGGCCCTGATCCGGCGCGCCCACGAGCTGGGCCTGAAGGTGATCATCGACCAGGTACTCAGCCATTCCTCGGATCGCCACCCCTGGTTCCAGCAGAGCCGTCAGGATCGTGACAATGCTCGAGCCGACTGGTACGTCTGGGCCGACCCCAAGCCGGACGGCACGCCGCCCAACAACTGGCTGTCGATCTTCGGCGGGCCGGCCTGGACCTTCGACTCGCGTCGTCGCCAGTATTATCTGCATAACTTCCTTGCCAGCCAGCCGGACCTGAACTTCCACAACCCGGAGGTTCGCCAGGCCCAGCTCGACAACATGCGCTTCTGGCTGGACCTCGGGGTCGACGGCTTCCGCCTGGACACCGTCAATTTCTACTATCACGACCCGGCGTTGCGCGATAACCCGCCGGTGCTCGAGGGTGAATCCAAGACGCTGGGGGCACCGGACAGCAACCCCTACACCTGGCAGAAACACCAGTACGACATCAGTCGGCCGGAAAACCTGGACTTCCTCAAGGACCTGCGGGCGCTGATGGATTCCTATCCCGGCACCACCACGGTCGGCGAGATCGGCGACGATTCACCGCTGGAGCGCATGGCGGAGTACACCGATGGTGGCGACAAGCTGCACATGGCCTACACCTTCGACCTGCTCAACGAGCCACGCTCGCCGCGCTACATCCGCCAGGTAATCGAGCGCTTTCAGACGCTGTCGGCCGACGCCTGGCCCTGCTGGGCGCTGTCCAACCATGATGTGGAGCGCAGTGCCTCACGCTGGGGAGCCAGCGAGGATCACGCCGCCTACCCCAGGGTGACACTGGCCATGCTGTTCTCGCTGCGCGGCAGCGTCTGCCTGTACCAGGGCGAGGAGCTGGGCCTGCCGGAAGCCGAAGTGCCCTTCGAGCGCATTCAGGATCCTTATGGCAAGGTCCTGTGGCCCGAGTTCAAGGGTCGCGATGGCTGCCGGACTCCCATTCCGTGGCGGCAGACCGAGCGCGGCGGTTTCTCCACTGCCGAACCCTGGCTGCCTCTCGATGACCGCCATCTGGTGCTGGCGGTGGAAGAGCAGGAACAGGATCCGGCCTCCACCCTCAATACCGTACGCAAGCTCCTGGCCTTCCGGCGTCAGCACCCGGCCCTGCATGACGGTGACCTGACACTGCTGGATGTCGGCGATTCATTGCTCGGCTTCATTCGCGAGCGCGACGCAGAACGCCTGCTGTGCCTCTTCAATCTGACAGGCGATACGCAAAGCACGCGACTGGCCACGACCGGCCAGCTCATCGATGACCTTGGCTTTTGCTGTGAACTGGAGGGCGACACCCTGACGTTGCCGCCCTACCAGGCAGCCTACATGAGCCTGGATTCCTGAACACAACAACACCGGCACACGCCGACAAGGAGATGTCACATGGCAAGCGTGACCCTTGAGAAGCTCAACAAGATCTTCGGCAGCACCCATATCATCAAGGACGTCGACCTCAAGATTGGCGACGGCGAGTTCGTGGTCTTCGTCGGCCCCTCGGGTTGCGGCAAGTCGACCCTGCTGCGCCTGATCGCCGGCCTCGAGTCGATCACCGACGGCACCATGCAGATCGGCGACAGCGTGGTCAACGAACTGCCGCCGCGCGAGCGTGGCGTCGGCATGGTCTTCCAGTCCTATGCCCTCTATCCACACATGACGGTCTACGAGAACATGGCCTTCGGCCTCAAGCTGGCCAAGATGTCCAACGAGACCGTCGATGACCGTGTCATGAGCACGGCGCGTATCCTCCAGCTCGAGGATCTGCTGCAGCGCAAGCCCAAGGAACTGTCCGGCGGCCAGCGCCAGCGCGTCGCCATGGGCCGTGCCATGGCCCGCGAGCCGCAGATCCTGCTGTTCGACGAACCGCTGTCCAACCTGGATGCCTCGCTGCGCGTGCAGATGCGCAACGAGATCGCCCGCCTCCACCACCGGCTGGGCTCGACCATGATCTACGTGACCCACGACCAGGTCGAGGCCATGACCCTGGCCGACAAGATCGTGGTGCTGCGCGACGGCCGCATCGAACAGGTCGGTAGCCCTCACGACCTCTATCAGCGCCCGGAGACGCGCTTCGTGGCCGGCTTCATCGGCTCGCCGACGATGAACTTCATGCCGGCGGAGCTGCTCGAGCAGAATGCCGACGGCTGCCGCGTCAAGGTCCCCGGCGTGGGCGAGATCGCGCTGCCCCAGGACGCCAGCAGCGTCAACACCGGCCAGGAGCTGACGCTGGGCGTGCGCCCCGAACACCTGCGTCTGGAAGAGGCCCAGGGCGACAATGCCTTCGAGATCGTCAACGTCGAGTACCTGGGCAACGAGGTCTATGTCTATCTTGAGCCCAAGGCCGGCGACATCCTGCTGGTCCATCGAACCGAAGCCCCGAGCGACTGGAAGGTCGGGCAGCAGGCCGCCCTGGCGCCGGAAATCGAGCACATCCACCTGTTCGACAGTGATGACCAGGCACTGGGGCTAGCCCGCCAATCCGAAGCGGCCTGATAACCCTCAGCGCTACCGCTTGATCCTTCATGACGGGAGTCCCGGCTCCCGTTTTCAGGAGATCTCATGCCTGCGTCCCGACCCTCGAGTTCGTCAAACCCTGACTGGTGGCGCGGTGCCGTCATCTATCAGATCTACCCCCGCAGCTTCATGGACGCCAATGGCGATGGTATCGGCGACCTCCAGGGGATCATCGACAAACTCGACCATGTCGCCTCTCTGGGGGTCGACGCCATCTGGCTGTCGCCCTTTTTCACCTCGCCGATGAAGGACTTCGGCTACGACATCAGCGACTACCGCGGTGTCGATCCCATGTTCGGCAGCCTCGAAGACTTCGACCGTCTCGTCGAGGCTGCTCATGAATGCGGCCTGAAAGTCACCATCGATCAGGTACTGTCACATTCCTCCGACCAGCACCCCTGGTTCACCGAGAGCCGGCAGAATCGCGACAACCCCAGAGCCGACTGGTATGTCTGGGCCGACCCAAATGCGGACGGCACGCCGCCCACCAACTGGCAATCGGTCTTCGGCGGTTCGGCCTGGCAATGGGACACGCGGCGATGCCAGTACTACCTGCATAATTTTCTTGCCGCACAACCGGATCTCAACTTCCGCAACCCCGAGGTGGTCGACGCCATGCTCGAGGAAGTGCGCTTCTGGCTGGAACGAGGCGTCGACGGCTTCCGTCTCGACGCCATCAATTTCTGCACTCATGGCGCACTGCAGGACAATCCACCCCGCGAGGCAATCACCGCCGGCTTCATCGGCGTGCGCCCCGATAACCCCTACGGCTTTCAGCGCCACCTGCACGACAAGTCGCAACCCGAGAACCTGGAGGTGCTGAGACGACTGCGCGCCCTGCTCGACGAGTATCCGGGCACGACCAGTGTCGGCGAGGTGGGCGATGACGATGCCACCGGCATCATGGCGGAATATACGCAGGGCGGCGACAAGCTGCACATGTGTTATTCCTTCAACCTGCTCACCGAGAATCATGATCCGGCACACCTGCTATCCATCGTCACCGAAATGGAAGCGCGTATCGGTGACGGCTGGCCTTGCTGGGCGCTCGGCAATCATGACATCACACGACTGGCCTCCCGCTGGAACGCCGACCATGCGCCGGCCCGACAGCGTCTCTTCCTCGCCTTCCTGCTGACCCAGCGCGGCAGCGTCTGCCTGTATCAGGGCGAGGAACTGGGGTTGACCGAGGCCGAACTGAGCTTCGAACAACTGGTCGATCCAGCGGGCATCACCTTCTGGCCGGCCTACAAGGGACGCGACGGTTGCCGTACCCCAATGCCCTGGCAAGCGGATGCTGAAAACGCTGGTTTCACCAATGGTCAGCCCTGGCTACCCATTCCGGCAGAGCATCGGCCGCTGGCCGTGGATCGCCAGGCCAGCCGCGAGGACTCCCTGCTGGCCGCCACTCGCGCTCTGCTGCAGTTCCGACGTCACCAGCCGGCACTGCGTCATGGACAGATTCACTATCTGCCACTCCAGCACGAGGTGATCTGTCTCGAACGCACAACAGCGTCCGGCCGGCTGCTGATAGCCCTCAATTTTGCCGCCTCACCTCGCAGCCTGTCCGTACCCTCGAGCGCCGGGTACTGCGAGGCAACGCCCGACGTCATCAATGGCTGCCTGCGTCGGAGTACCCTCGAACTGCCCGCCCACGGCATTGGCATTATCCGGTGCCCGGATGACAGCCCCTGGGTTCCCTGGCAGTAAACAGCCGCGACCACAATTCTGTCCCGCCAACGTCAGGAGTGATAACAATGCGCTTGAACAACCTCCGCAAGACGAAACACCCACTGATGACCTCGCTGCTGCTGGGCGGCGCCGCCCTGGGGGCTCAACCGAGTCTGGCCACCGAGATCGCCATTGCCTGCGGCTCGGGTGATGCGGCCGACTACTGTCCCACCGTCGCCAAGGAATGGGCCGAGAAAACCGGTAACGACGTCAAGGTGGTGTCGACACCCAATGCCACCACCGAAAAGCTCTCGCTGTTTCAGCAACTGCTCAACAGCCAGTCCAGCGATGTCGATGTCATGATGATCGATATCGTCTGGCCAGGGATGCTGGCGAAGCACCTGATCGATCTTTCCCAATACCTCCCGGAGGATGCCAGCGAAGGCTTCTTTCCCGAACTGATCGACAACAACACCGTCGACGGGCGCCTGGTGGCCATGCCCTGGTACACCGATGCCGGCATGCTGTATTACCGTACGGATCTCCTGGAAAAGCATGGCCACGCGGTACCCGAGACCTGGGAGGAGCTGACCCGCATCGCCACCCAAGTGCAGGCCGCCGAGCGCCAGGCAGGCAATGAGGACTTCTGGGGCTACAGCTTCCAGGGGCGCGCCTATGAAGGCCTGACCACCAATGCCCTGGAGTGGGTCGCCAGTCATGGCGGGGGCACCATCATCGACAGTGACGGCAAGGTCACCATCGACAACCCGCAAGCGGCGCAGGCACTCGACCGGGCCGCCGCCTGGATCGGCACGATCAGCCCCGAAGGCACGCTGAATCATACCGAAGAAAAGACCCGAGGCATCTTCCAGTCCGGCAATGCGCTCTTTCTGCGCAACTGGCCCTATGTGTGGGCACTGGCCAACGGCGAAGGCAGCGAGGTAGCCGGCAAGGTGGGCATGGCACCACTGCCCCACGGCCCCGATGGTGAGTCCGCGGCCGCGCTGGGTGGCTGGAACTTCGCGGTGTCCCGGTATTCGGAGCATCCGCAGCTGGCAACGGAGCTGGTAGCCTACATCACGGCTCGGGCACAGCAGAAGGACCATGCCCTTGCCAAGGGCATGAACCCGACCATCGAGTCACTTTATCAGGACGAGGAAGTGCTCCAGCACAACCCCGCCATGAGCGACCTCTACGAAACCCTGACACATGGGGTGACCCGACCCGCCACGGTGACCGGCGACGCCTACGCCCGCGTTTCCAATGCCTTCTTCAACACCACCCACCGTGTGCTGTCCGGTGAGCTGGAGGGCGACGAAGCCGTCGAGCAGTTGCAGAATCAGCTCGAGCGACTCGGCCGTCGCAACTGGTAAGCCCGGCAGCACCCGGCATGACATCAGCCACCACAAGAACATCAGGAGTCATGACAATGCCCATCACGCCTTTCCATCGCGCTACACGCCCCCTGGTTACCTCGCTGCTGCTGGGCGGCGCCGCCCTGGGGGCTCAACAGAGCCTGGCCGCGGAGGTCTCCATCGCCTGCGGTCCCGGCGACGCCACCGACTATTGCCCGACCCTGGCACAGCAGTGGGCCGAGAAGACGGGGCATGAGGTCGAGGTGGTCTCGACGCCCAACAGTGCCACCGAACGCCTGTCCCTGCTGCAGCAGCTGCTGAACAGCCAGTCCAGCGACATCGACGTGATGATGATCGATACCGTCTGGCCGGGACTGCTCGCCGAACACCTCGTCGATCTGAACGACTATCTGGAGGATGATGCCACCGAGGGCTTCTTCCCGGCGCTGATCAACAACAACACCGTCGATGAGCGACTGGTCGCCATGCCCTGGTACACCAACGCCGGGCTGCTCTACTACCGCAAGGACCTGCTCGACAAGCATGGCCACGAGGTGCCCGAAACCTGGCAGCAGCTGACCGACACCGCCGAGGCGATTCAGGCTGCCGAGCGCGAGGCCGGCAATGATGGTTTCTGGGGCTATGTGTTCCAGGGCCGCGCCTACGAGGGCCTGACCTGCAACGCCCTGGAGTGGGTCGCCAGTCACGGCGGCGGCACCATCGTCGACGCCGAGGGGCAGGTGACGATCGACAACCCGCAGGCCGCGGCCGCCCTCGACCGAGCCGCAAGCTGGATTGGCAACATCAGCCCCGAGGGTGTGCTCAACTACACCGAGGAGGAAACCCGCGGGGTCTTCCAGTCCGGGGAGGCCCTGTTCCTGCGCAACTGGCCCTACGTCTGGTCGCTGGTCAATAGTGAGGGCAGCGAGGTGGCCGGCAAGGTCGGCATGGCAGCCCTGCCTCACGGGCCAGACGGAGAGCCGGCGGCCACCCTGGGAGGCTGGAGCCTGGCCGTTTCGCGTTACTCCGAAACGCCGCAACTCGCTGCCGATCTGGTGGCCTACATCACCGCCAGGCCCCAGCAAAAGGCTCATGCCATCCGAAAGAACCGCAATCCCACCATCGAGTCGCTGTATCAGGACCCGGAGGTACTGGAAAACAACCCGGCGGTGACCAGCGTCCATGAGAACCTGCTCAACGGCGTGGCGCGTCCCGCCTCGGCCACCGGCGATGCCTATGCGCGGGTCTCCAATGCCTTCTTCAACGCCACCCACAGTGTGCTGTCCGGTGAACAGGAAGGCGCCGAAGCCGTCGAGCAACTCCAGAGCCAGCTCGAACGGCTCGGTCGCCGTGCCTGGTAACCTCGACCCTGCCCGGCCTCGGGCCGGGCCTGCCACGCCACCAGGAGTTTCGCGTGCCTGAACCAGCCCCGCTGCGTGCCGATCAACCCGTCCGGTCGGGCCGGCTCCTCTGCCTGGCCGCGGCCGAAGCGATCCGGCCGTGGCTGACATGATGACGCGCAACGCTCTGCGGTGGTGCTGGCCTCGACAGAACCCGCTATACCGCAGCACTCTCGCAGGGTATCCTGATCGGTCAGCTTATTAGCCTGGAAACGAACGTGCCTCCATCGTCACGCCACATCACATTGAAGGAGCTGGCCGCCGAGCTGGGCGTCTCGACAGCGACGGTCTCCAATGCGTTCAATCGCCCCGACCAGCTCTCCCCCGAGCTGCGCCAGCGCGTCTTCCGGGAAGCCAAGCGCCTCGGCTACAACGGCCCGGATGCCAAGGCCCGTAGCCTGCGCACGGGCCGCTCGCAGATCATCGCGGTGATTCTGGCCGAGAGCCTGACCTACAGCCTCAATGACGCCGTGGCCAGCGAGATGCTCTCGGGCATCGCCGAAGTCCTGGATGCCCAGCATCACACCCTGCTGCTGCTCTCGGGTCGGCAGGCGCCGGGGCAGCTCCCCGGTTCGGTGAGCATCGCCGATGGCTTCATCGTCTACGGCCTGATGCCCAGCCTGGAACTCATCGACACCCTGCCGCCGAGCCGTCCGCTGGTCGCGGTGGACTTCAACCTGGACGATCAGCCGACCGTGCATGTCGACAACCTGCCGGCCAGCCGCGCCATTGCCGATCATGCCCTGGCGCAGCGCCCCCGCCGGGTGGGGATCATCACGCTGCGACTCACCGAGCAGCCCTGCAACGGTCGCGTCACCGAGGACCTGGCCTGGCTGAGCGCGGGGCAGACCATTACCCGCGAGCGACTCGACGGCTTCTACCAGGCCCTCGAAGCGCATGACATGGAACCTGACTCGGTGCCGGTATGGAACGTGGAGGAAAACACCCACGATGTCTGCGCGCCGGTCATCGCCGCGATCCTCGACCTGCCGGACGACGAGCGCCCCGATCTGCTGCTGTGCATGTCGGATCGCCTGGCGCTGACGGCCCTGACCCTGGCCGAACAGCGCGGCCTGCGCGTCCCCGATGACCTGCGGCTGACCGGTTTCGATGGTATCGCCGAAGGTCAGTACCGGGCTCCGCGTCTGACCACGGTGCGTCAGAACAGTGTCGAGAAGGGCCGCATTGCGGCGCGCATGATCCTGGGCCTGGATCCGGCGGAGGATAAGCGGCTGGACACCGAGCTCATCATCGGTGAAAGCTGCCCGTGAGGCGGAGGGCGCAGGGCTCAGGATATACACAGGGAAGGACTTTCACGAGGCTTGCACGAAGCCGCCGGCCATCGCGAGTATCCTGACAGGCGACACCCTCATCGACGACCCTGGCGGAACCCCCGAACATGCGCTTCTCCCTTCCCTCCTTCTCGCGGCTCGGCATCAAGCTGTTCGTGATCATCCTGGTGGTCAACGTGGCCATTTCCGGGCTGGTCTTCATCGGCGTTTCCCGCAGCCTCGACCAGGGCTTCATCGAATATCTCGACCGCACCCAGACACGGCGCGCCGAGACCCTCGCCGAGGGGCTGGCCGACGAATGGGCAAGGCGCGGTAACTGGCAGTGGCTGCGTCAGTCGCCGCGCGCCTGGCGTTATCTGGTGCGCCACCAGCTGTGGCCGGGCGAAGCGGCCCCGCCCGAGGGCATAGAGCGCCGTCTGGGCGACCCCCGGGATTTCGTGCTGCACGATGCCAATGGTCTGCCGGTGATCGGCCTCCCGCCGGACAACGATCAGGAGGCGGCCGAGTTGCGCTGGCTGCCGATCAACAGCGATGGCCGGCAGGTCGGCACCCTCGGGTATCGCCCACCCCAGCAGTTGATGGCACGCATGGACCGCATCTTCCTGTCCCAGCAGCGCCGCAATCTGGCCATCATCGTCGCCGCTCTCGGCCTCGCCTCTCTGCTGCTGGCCGGCGGCCTGTCCTGGTGGCTGGGGCGCCGGACCGGCAGCATGACGCTGGCGACACGCCGCCTGACGGACGGCGACTACAGCACGCGCCTGACCGAGCGCGGGGGCGATGAGCTGTCGCGCCTGGCACGCGACTTCAATGTCCTGGCCGCCACCCTGGAGGCCAGTCGCGAGGCCCGCAGCCGCTGGGTCTCGGATATCGCCCATGAGCTGCGCACCCCGCTGGCCGTGCTGCGCGGCGAGATCGAGGCCATGCAGGACGGCGTGCGCAGCCTGGATCAGCACAGCTTGGGCTCGCTGAGCCAGGAAGTCGAACAGCTCGAGCGCCTGGTGGCCGACCTGCGCCTGCTCTCGCAGAGCGATGCCGGCGCCCTGGAAGTTCAGCTGGCCCCGCTGGATCTGGCCGACGGCCTGGCGGCCAAGCTCCACGAAGCCGAGGGCGCGCTGAGTGACCAGGGATTCAGCCTGACCACCAATATCGAAGGGCCCGCCTGGATTCGCGGCGACACGCAACGCCTGCGCCAGCTATGGACCAACCTGCTGGACAACACCTGCGCCTACACCAGGGCCCCCGGCAAGCTGCACGTCGCCCTGACCCGGCAGGGCGAACACTGGCGACTCAGCTGGGAAGACACGCCACCCGGCGTAGCCGAGGCGGACCTGCCGCGCCTCACCGAACGCCTGTATCGCGTCGAAGGCTCGCGCAGCCGGGCCAGCGGTGGCAGCGGCCTGGGGCTCTCGATCGCCATGGCCCTGGCCCGGGCCCACGGGGCCGAGATGACGCCGGGCGTTTCGACGCTGGGCGGGTTATGCTGGACACTGACCTTTCCCGCCATCGACGACCACCAGCTGACAAGGGATGACACATGAGCCGCCTCGAAACCAACCGCGTCCTGATCGTGGAAGATGAACCCAAGATCGCTCGCCTGGTGGCCGACTACCTCGAGGGCAGCGACTACATCACTTATCACATCGATCACGGCGATGAAGTATTGCCCTGGATCGAGACACGCGACCATCCCCCCGAGCTGGTGCTGCTCGATCTGATGCTGCCGGGCACCGATGGCCTGACGCTGAGCCGCGAGATTCGACAGCGCTGGCCGCACGTCGCCATCATCATGCTCACCGCCCGGGTCGAGGAGGTCGATCGACTGCTGGGCCTGGAGCTGGGGGCCGATGACTATATCTGCAAGCCCTTCAGCCCCCGTGAAGTGGTGGCTCGGGCGCGTGCCGTGCTACGCCGCAGCCGCGCCGCCTTGGAGGATGCCACCCCCAGCGTCCCCCTCAGCCTGGACGATGATGGCTGGGTCGCCCTGGCGGATGGCCAGGACCTGGCCCTGACCGCGGTGGAGTTCCAGCTGTTGCGCGTGATGATGCACTCGCCCGGCCGCATCTTCTCCCGCGAGCAGCTCATGGATCACATGTACCGCGACCACCGCATCGTCTCCGAGCGCACCGTGGACAGCCACGTCAAGAAACTGCGCCGCAAGATCGCCGATATCTGGCCGGAGCGCGAGATCATCCGCTCGGTCTATGGCGTCGGTTACAAGTACCAGCCGGAAGAGTGAGAGGGATGAGGTGTGAGGAGCAGGACTGGACGCTGCCAGGACATCATGCGCTTGCGTGGTGAGTCCCTCAGACCGCCATCTACACGCTCTTTGCACGCTTGCTACACCAACCTTGCACTTCATGAGTGGATACTGAACCTGTCACTCAAGGACACAAGGAACCTTTTCATGACAATGTCACTGACACGCAAGCTGCTGATGCCCGCCCTGCTGGCTTCACTCATCGCCCCCTTGTCACTGGCCGCCAGTGCCTCCCCCGACCAGCGTTCGGACCTCAAGCAGCAGCTCTTCGAACGGGCCGGCATCGATCAACAGACGCGTGACGAGCTCAAGGAAGCCCGCCAGGACTACCGTGACTCGATGATGGAACTGCGCACCGAGCACCGCGAAAAGGTCGAGGAGATCCTCGGCGAAGATGGCCAGGCCGCCCTCGAAAAGGCCAAGCAGGAAATGCGTGAAGAACAGCGTGCCGAGCAGAAGGCCGCGCGCGACAAGCGCATCCAGGCGCTCTTCGACAAGTGGGAACTGTCCGACGACACCCGTGACACCCTCGAGCAGCAGCGCGAGCAGTTCCGCTCCGAAGCCGAGGCCCTGAAGGCCAAGGAATTCGAGAGTACCGAGGCGCGTCGCGAGGCCTGGAAAGAGCTGATCACCACCCAGCGTGACGCCCTCTCCGAGCATCTCGACGAAGAGCAGATGAAGGCACTGGGCGACGCCATGCGTCCCCAGGGACGCGGCGGGCCGCAAGGCGGTGGCCATCCGCACGAGGGCGACAAGGACGAGGCCCACAACGACGCCTGACCCCGCCCTCCCTCACCCTTTCACTCTCTTCTGCGCCCGGCCCCGAGCCGGGCGTCTTGCGTTCAGCCCCCGCCAGTGCGGCACATCACCCTGCCCGCCGATGCCCCTGCCCGCGGCTTGCAGTCTGCGCATGATGTGTTATTTTATTTGAACATTCATTCAAAAAAGAATTACCCAAGCCAAAGAGGATGTTCTGAATGTCGACCAACCTAGCGGGTCCGGACCAGCATGGCCGGATCAATCGAACCGTCTTTCATGGCAGCGTGATCGGGATCCTGATCTTCCTGGTGCTGACCATGACGTTCACCGAGGAGGCCGGCGCCTTTTTCGACGCCGGCCTGGCCTGGGTGAGCGATACCTTCGGCTGGTATTACATGCTGGCCGCCGTGGCCTATCTGGTCTTCGTGATCGTGATCGGCTGCTCGCGTGTCGGCCGCATTCGTCTGGGGCCGGACCATGCCCGACCGGAATTTTCGCTGGTTTCCTGGGCCTCGATGCTGTTCGCGGCCGGTATCGGCATCGACCTGCTGTTCTTCTGTGTCGCCGAGCCGCTCTCGCACTACATGACACCGCCCGACCTGGCGCCGGAAAGCGCCGCGGCCATGCGCGCCGCCGTGCCTCAGACCTTCCTCCACTGGGGGCTTACCGGCTGGGGCATGTACGTGCTGATGGGCATGGCACTGGCGTATTTCAGCTACCGCCATCGCCTGCCGCTGGCCATCCGCAGCGCGCTCTATCCGCTGCTCGGCAAGCGCATTCATGGCCCCATCGGCAACACCGTCGATATCACCGCGGTCATCTCGACGGTCTTCGGTATCGCCACCAGCCTCGGCATCGGCGTGATGCAGCTCAACTACGGGCTGACCTTCATGTTCGGCATCCCCGAAAGCCTGGCCACCCAGGTGGTGCTGATCGTGATGGTGGTGATACTCGCTACCATCTCGGTGGTCACGGGCGTGGAGAAAGGCATCCGGCGTCTCTCCGAGTTCAACATGGGCCTGGCCCTGCTGCTTCTGCTGTTCGTGCTCTTTCAGGGCGATACCCTGCACCTGCTGGATGCGCTGGTCCTCAACGCCGGTGACTACCTCAGCGGCTTCGTCGGCATGAGCTTCGATACCTATGCCTTCGCCGGCGAGGATGCACAGCAGTGGCGTGGCTGGTGGACCATCTTCTTCTGGGGCTGGTGGATCGCCTGGACGCCCTTCGTCGGCCTCTTCCTGGCGCGCATCTCGCGGGGCCGGACCATCCGTGAATTCGTGACCGGTGCCCTGCTGATTCCGCTCGGTTTCATGATGGCCTGGATGTCGATCTTCGGTAACAGCGGCATCGAGATGGTCGCCAACCATGGCCTGACCGAACTCGGCCAGGAGGCACTGAACTCGCCGCAGACGACGATCTATACCTTCCTCGAGCAGTATCCCTACATCGGGGTAACGGCTTCGGTGGTCACCCTGCTGGGCATCGTCTTCTTCGTCACATCCGCCGACTCCGGCGCCCTGGTGCTGGCCAACTTCACCTCGATCCTGGCCGACGTGAACCACGACGCACCGATCCGTCTGCGCATCTTCTGGTCCGTGGCCATCGGTCTGGTCACCGTGGCCTTGTTGATGGCCGGCGGCCTGTCGGCCCTGCAGAGCGCCGTGGTGATCACCGCCGTCCCCTTCTCGCTGGTGATATTCGCCATCATGGCGGGCATGACGCGCGCCCTGAAACTCGAGAGCACCAAGTCCGATGCCCGCCACTATGTCAGTGCCGGCTCGCCCGGCGGGGACTGGCGGGAACGTCTGGACCGGGCCCTGGACACCTCCAACCGTGCCGGTGCTGCCGCGACCATCGAGCACGCCATCCGCCCGGCCATGCAGCAGTTCGCCGCGGAGCTCGAGTCGCGTGGCCAGCAGGCCAGTGTCGAGGAAACCCGGCTCGATGACGAGCCACTGCCCAGCCTGACCCTGCAGGTGGACTTCGACAACGCCTCCAGCTTCGTCTACCAGGTGCGCGCTCGGCGACTGCGCACGCCCAGCTTCCTGCCGGTGGATGACGACTACTATGTGCGTCTCGACGTCTACCTGGCCGAAGGCGGCGCCGACAAGGACGTCAACGGCTACACCCGTGGCCAGGTCATCGGCGACCTCCTGGCCGAGTACGAGCGCCATATCCACTTCCTGGTGCTGGCCGGCGAGGTCCAGGCCATGCCGGGCTCCGTGGGCGAGCCGCCCGAGGCCGCTTCACAGACCTGACGGGCGCTTTGCGCCTGCCTGAAACGCGAAGCGGCGGCCCTCGGGCCGCCGCTTTCGTGTGTGTCCCTCCTTCCGGGACATGGCATCGCCCGGGCGTGGCGCTCAGAAGAAGCCCATGGGATTGCTGTCATAGCTGACCAGCAGGTTCTTGGTCTGCTGGTAGTGCTCGAGGGCCATCTTGTGGGTTTCGCGGCCGACGCCGGACTTCTTGTAGCCACCAAAAGCCGCATGGGCGGGATACTGGTGATAGCAATTGGTCCACACGCGCCCGGCCTGGATGCCGCGCCCCATGCGGAAGGCCACGTTCATGTCGCGACTCCAGACGCCGGCGCCGAGTCCGAACTCGGTGTCATTGGCAATGGCCAGTGCCTCGGCCTCGTCCTTGAAGGTCGTGACCCCGACCACCGGGCCGAAGATCTCTTCCTGGAAGACACGCATGCTGTTGTCGCCCTTGAGCAGGGTCGGCTGGATGTAATAGCCCTTGTCATAGGCGGGATCGAAGCTCTCCTTGCCACCGCCGGTCAGGAACTCGGCACCTTCCTCGCGGGCCACGTCCATGTACGACATGATCTTGTCGTACTGTTCCTGACTGGCCTGGGCCCCCACCTGCACCTCGGTATCCAGCGGATTGCCACGCTTGATCGACCGGGTGCGTTCGATGACGCGGGCCATGAAGTCCTCGTACATGGACGCCTGGATCAGCGCACGACTCGGGCAGGTGCAGACCTCGCCCTGGTTGAGGAAGGCCAGCACCAGGCCCTCGACCGCCTTGTCGATGAACTCGGGTTCGGCATTCATGATGTCGGCGAAATAGATATTCGGCGACTTGCCGCCCAGTTCCACGGTCGACGGAATAATGTTGGCCGCCGCGCACTTGAGGATGTGCGAGCCCACCGGTGTCGAACCGGTGAAGGCGATCTTGGCGATGCGCGAGCTGGTCGCCAGCGCCTCCCCTGCCTCGGCCCCGTAGCCGTTGACGATGTTGAGCACGCCGGCCGGCAGCAGGTCGCCGATCACCTCCATCAGCTTGAGAATCGAGGCCGGCGTCTGCTCCGCCGGCTTGAGCACCACGCAGTTGCCCGCGGCCAGCGCCGGGGCAAGCTTCCAGGTCGCCATCAGCAGCGGGAAGTTCCAGGGAATGATCTGGCCGACCACGCCCAGGGGTTCATGAAAGTGATAGGCCACGGTATTGGCATCGATATCGGCGGCCGTGCCTTCCTGGGCACGGATGCAACCGGCGAAGTAGCGGAAGTGATCAATGGCCAGCGGCAGGTCGGCATTCAGCGTCTCGCGGACCGCCTTGCCGTTGTCCCAGCACTCGGCGACCGCAAGGGCTTCCAGGTTGTCCTCGATGCGCTGGGCGATCTTCAGCAGCAGGTTGCTGCGCTCGGCCGCCGAGGTCTGACCCCAGGCCGGGGCCGCGGCATGGGCGGCATCCAGCGCCTTGTCGATGTCGGCTCCGCTGGAGCGCGGTATCTCGCAGAACACCTCGCCATTGACCGGACTGACATTATCGAAGTACTGCCCCTTGACCGGCGGCACGAACTCACCGCCGATGTAGTTGCCGTAGCGCGCCGCGAAGTCGACCAGCGCCTCGGGGGTACCGGGATTGGCGTAGATCATGACATGGCTCCTGACATTGATGGGGATATGCCCCCTCAGTGTTGGCCATTGCGCGTGACAGGAATATACGCCTTTGGCAGGACACCCCCGTCGCGCCTGGCGCGACGGGGGTGCGGCGGGAGTACCTCATCCGGCCCGGTGATTCAGCCCTCCACGGCCACCGGGTTCTCGCCACGCTTGAGCATGGCATAGCCCAGCCCCGTGACCAGGGAACCGGCGACGATGGCCAGCAGGTAGAGCACGACCGGCGTGATGGCATTGGGGATCAACAGCACGAAGATGCCGCCATGCGGCGCCATCAGCTCGGCGCCGAACAGCATCGCCAGGGCGCCGGTCAGCGCCCCACCGACCATGCTGGCCGGAATCACGCGCAACGGATCCTTGGCGGCAAAGGGGATGGCGCCTTCACTGATGAAGCACAGCCCCAGCACGAAGGAGGCCTTGCCCGCCTCGCGCTCCGGCTGGGAAAACTTGCTCGCCGCCGCCATGCTGGCGATGCCCATGCCAATGGCCGGCACCATGCCGGCGGCCATGATGGCGGCCATGGGCGCATAGCTTTCCGAGGCCAGCAGGCCCACGCCGAAGGTGTAGGCCGCCTTGTTGACCGGCCCGCCCATGTCGAAACACATCATGGCGCCCAGCAGGGTCCCCAGCAGCACGGCATTGGCCGAGCCCATGTTCTCCAGGAAGGCCGTCAGGGCGGCGAGAATGCCGGCCACCGGCTCGCCGACCACATAGATCATCACCAGACCGGTGACCAGGCTGGCCAGCAGCGGAATGATCAGGATCGGCTTGAGCGATTCGACGCTCGCCGGCAGCTTGATGTAGCGGGTGATCGCCCAGGCGGTGTAGCCGGCCAGGAAGCCGGCCAGGATACCGCCGATGAAGCCGGCGCCGATGCTCGACGCCAGCATGCCGCCTATCATGCCGGGCGCGATGCCCGGCCGGTCGGCGACGGAATAGGCGATGTAACCGGCCAGCACCGGGATCATCAGCGCGAAGGCAGTATCCCCGCCGATCTGCATCAGGGCCGCGGGCAGGGTGCCCTCTTCCTTGAAGGCCTCGATACCGAAGACGAAGGACAGGGCAATCAGCAGGCCACCGGCGACCACCATGGGCAGCATGAAGGACACCCCGGTCAGCAGGTGCTTGTAGACGCCCTTCTCCTTGAAGCTCTGCCCGCTCTGGCTGCTGTTGCCCGACCCGGCCCCTGCGCTCTCCACCCGGGCCTCCGCCAGGGCCGCCTCGATGGTCGGCTGCGGCTTCTTCAGGGCATTGCCGGTGGAGGTACGGTAGGTCCGCTTGCCGGCGAAACGGGCCGGGTCCACCTCGATATCACAGGCCAGGATCACCACATCGGCGGCGGCGATTTCCGCATCGGTCAATGCATCCTGGGCGCCGACCGAGCCCTGGGTCTCGACGCGCATCCGATGGCCCAGGTTGCGCCCGGCCTCGGCCAGCGCTTCGGCGGCCATGAAGGTATGCGCCACGCCGGTGGGACAGGCCGTCACGGCCACGATGTTCTGAGCCTGGGAGGCGCTTGCCGGACTCGAGCGGGCCGCCGTCTCCGGCTGGTAGGCCCGGGCCTCGCGTTCGGCGCGCGCCAGAAAGGCATCGGGGTCCGGCAGGGCCGTCTCGATGGGCGCCTGGAAGACGGGCTTGCCGCTGAAGCGCTCGCCCTCGGGCACATGCTCGGCGGCCACCACGATCAGGTCGGCCGCCGCCAGGGTCGCCGCATCCACGGGCGTGGCGGCTTGTGCCACGCCATGGGCCTCGACGCTGACCTGCCAATGACGGCGGTCAGCGGCCCCCTGCAGGCGACGCGCCGCCAGATAGGAGGTGGCCATGCCGCTCGGGCAGGCGGTGATCAGAATCACATTCATGCAAAAGCTCCCCCTGCGTCGCCACCCTCTGCCAGGCGGCATACGCGAGTCTGTCGTTGGAGTTGGGAAAGATCGGCGGCGTCCAGGCGTCCGACGCCGGGGTGTCGCACGGCCTCGGCGGACAAGGCGGTGGCCAGCCGCAGGGCCTCTTCGGGTGGCACGTCCTCGAGCACGCCGTGCAGCAAGGCCGCGACCAGGGTGTCGCCGGCACAGACGGTATTGACCACCGGTACCTCGGGCGGTATCGCCTGCCAGGCACCACGCCGGCTGAACCACAGCACGCCCTCGGCCCCGGCGGACATCACGGCCTCCTCGACACCGGCCTGCTGCAGGTGGCGAACCGCCCCGGCATGGTCCGCAGCGGCAAGCTGCCGACGTCCCAGCCAGGCGGCCAGTTCATGTTCGTTGGGCTTGACGGCCGTGGCCTCCGCGTCGATGGCGGCGGCCAGCGCCGGACCACTGGTGTCCACCCAGACCGGCAGTCCGGCGTCGCGTCCCCGGCTCACCAGCTCGGCCAGCATGGCCGGCGTGACCCCGGGTGGCAGGCTGCCGGCGATGACCATGGCCCGGGGCCCGGCAGAACGCTCGCCCAGCGTCTCGGCCAGGCCGTCGCTCAGGGCCCGCCAGGCCGCGTCGTCGATGGTCATGCCCGGGCCGTTGATGTCGGTGACACGACCATCATCCTCGGCCAGTTTGACGTTGATGCGCGTCTCCCCGGGCAGGCGTCGGCAGGCATCGACGATACCCTGGCTCGCGAAGGCCTGAGCAAAGGCCTCGTCGTTGTCGGCACCGAGGAACCCCGACAGGGTCACGCGGTGGCCCAGCGCCGCCAGCACGCTGGCCACGTTCAAGCCCTTGCCGGCGGCGCTCAACTGGGTGTGGTGGGTGCGGTTGACCCGGCCCGGGGTGAGCTGTTCGAGCGTCACCGACAGGTCGAGTGCCGGATTGAGACTGACCACCAGAATCGACGCCATCATGCCTGCTCCAGGGCGTCACGCACCTCGGCCGCCGTGGCCCGGCTCAACGCCCGCCGCGCCTGATCCCGGGCAGTGTCCATGCTGATGTCGCGCAGCCGGGCCTTGACCATGGGCACCTGACGCGCACTGACCGACAGCTCGTCGACGCCCAGTCCCACCAGCACCGGCACGGCGGTGGCATCCGAGGCCAGTTCGCCGCACACCCCGACCCACTTGCCCTGAGCATGGGCGGCCTCGACGGTCATCTCGATGAGCCGCAGCACGGCAGGATGCAGGCCATCGGCCTGGGCCGAGAGCTCGGGATGGCCACGGTCGATGGCCAGCGCATACTGGGTCAGATCATTGGTGCCCACCGAGAAGAAATCCGCTTCCACGGCCAGGCTGGAGGCCAGCAGAGCACTCGAGGGCACCTCGATCATCACGCCCAGTTGTACATCGGTGGCCCGCGCGTCCGGTGCAATGTCCGAAAGCAGGCGGTCGAGCATGGCACGCGCCGTGCGCAGCTCGGCGACATCCTTGACCATGGGCAGCATGATGCGCAGTGGCCTGCCGACGGCCGCTCTCAGCAGAGCCTCGAGCTGGGTCGCCAGTACCTCGGGGCGTGTCAGGGCCAGGCGAATGCCACGCAAGCCGAGGAAGGGGTTGTCTTCCTGGGGCACGGGCCAGTACGGCAGCGGCTTGTCACCGCCCACGTCCAGGGTCCGCGCCACCAGGGGCCGCCCGTCCAGGGCATCCAGGGCCTCACGGTACTCGGTGATCTGAGTGTCCAGGTCCGGTGCCTGGGCGTGGGCCATGAACAGGAACTCGGTACGCAGCAGGCCGACGCCCTCGGCGCCGCGCGACACGGCATCGGCCGCATGGGCGGTGTTGCCCAGGTTGGCGGCCACCTCGACGCGCTGGCCATCGCGGGTCTGGGCGGGCTCGAAACGGGCCTCCCAGGCGTCACGTTCGCGGCGTTCGCGGTCCGCCAGCTGCTGCTCGGCGCGTTCGCGGCGCGCGGCGCTGGGGGCCGGCACGATGCGACCACTCTCGCCATCGAGAATCAGCGGCGTGTCATTGGCCAGCGCCATGATCCGATCTCCGGCACCGACCACCGCCGGAATTCCCAGTGCCCGGGCCAGGATGGCACTGTGCGCCGTGGCACCGCCACGCGCCGTCAGCAGGCCGCGCACGCGCTGGGTATCGAGGCGCGCCACATCCGAGGGGCCCACGTCTTCCATGACCAGGATGTAGGGATGGGCCGGCGGCTCGGGCAGTTCCACATCACACAGCCGCCCCAGGACACGCCGGCCGACATCGCGCAGGTCGGCCGCGCGCTCCGCCAGCAGGCGATCGGCGAGCCTTTCCTGGGCGCATGCCGCGGTATCGATGGCTTCCCACCAGGCGGCCTCGGCGGAGTAGCCCTCCTGAATGCCTTCACGGGCGGCCTGCAGCAGCTCCGGGTCATCGAGCATCTCCTCGTGCATGGACAGCACCTCGGCGACCTCACCACCCGGTGCGCTGCGGGTCAGGGTCGCCAGCTGCGCCGCGCCCTCGGCGACCGCGGCTTCGAGCCGCCGGGTCTCGGCGGCCGCATCCTCGGCCAGCCGGGCATAGTCGAAACGCGGCAGGCGCATGACGAAGACCGGCGCAATGGCCAGCCCCGGCGAGGCGGCCACCGCCTGATGGGCGGTGTCGTCCGGCAAGGGTGAGGGCGCCGGTGACGCCTCCGCCGGCGTGGCCGCCGGCATGTCCTCATGGCTGTCATCGAAGGCTTCCACGGCTTCACCGAGACCATCATTGACGGCATCCGCCACGGCGGCCAGGGCGCTGTCGGCTTCCTCGCCAGCGGCGGACAGCACCAGCCACTGGCCACGCCGTGCGCCCAGGCCGATCACCTTGGTCAGGCTGGTCGCCGACACCGACTCGACGCCGCCTTCCGCCAGGCGTACGCCAATCGGCAACGCCTGCTCGCGGGCCACCTGCACCAGCTGCTTGGCCGGACGGGCATGCAGACCATGAGCATTCAGCACGCGCACCTGACGGGTCCGCGTCGCCCCGCCCTCGCCGGCCAGAAGCGCCAGCAGGGTCGCGGCATCGCCACGCCTGAGGGTCTCCAGCTCGCCGTGTTCGAGCAGCATCGCGACCTGATCGAGCAGGCCGAGGTGGCTGTCGCCACTGGCCGCCAGACAGAAGACGCCGTTGACGCTCTCGCCGCGCGCCTCCAACTCGTCCGCCGGCGTGACCAGGGACAGGGCCGGCGTCACCACGTCACGCTTCGAGATGGCCAGCCAGATCCCCTGCCCCAGCCATTGCAGCCGGGCGCTCGCCAGCTCGGCAATGAAGCCATCGCCCACACAGCCGGCCTGACGCAACCGGGCGGCCCCGGCCATGGCCAGCTCCCCGAGATCACGGGCGGGCATGCCCAGGCACAGGGTCTCGGCATCCAGCCGCGCCCTGAGCGGTGCACGCGACAGCAGGCCCACGACTTCTTCTGTGTCCGAGGCCCCGGCCAGACGCTGGGCGACATCGTCGCGGTCCAGCACATGGGTCAGCTGGCGAAGGATGTCCAGGTGTTCGTCGTTCCGGGCGGCAATGGTGACCAGCACATGCACTTTCTGACCATCGTGCCACTCGACGCCCTCGGGAAACTGCAGCACGCGCACCCCGGTGTTGAGGACATGGGCGCGGCTTTCCGGCGTGCCATGGGGAATGGCAATGGCATTGCCCAGATAGGTCGAGGACTGGGTCTCGCGGGACAGCAGCCCTTCACGGTAGTCCGGGGTGGTGAGGCCGGCATCCACCAGGCAGGCGGCGGCCTGGTCCAGGGCCGCGCGCCAGTCATCGGCGCGGCAATCGAGCTGGATATCACTCTCGCGTAGCGTCAGCATGCATGTCTCCTGTGCGGTGGTGACGCGAACGGGATGGCCTGTTTGCTGAATCGTGTCACCTTGTAGGTGCAATGCTGAATCGATTCATGCTACAAGGCAAGCTCGAATCTCTACGACTTTGGCAGGAGTTCGCATGCTCCGGCGACCTGGGGTACCCTCATCGCCGCCCGCCACTCAACGGAAGGACTCATGACACTCGCTGAAATTGCCCGGCTGGCCGGCGTGTCACGCACGACCGCCAGCTACGTCATCAACGGCAAGGCCGCCCAGCGCCGCATCAGCCAGGCGACGGTCGATCGGGTCATGGCCGTGGTGAGTCAGCATCACTACCGGGTCGACGCCCAGGCCGCCGCGCTGCGCCGCGGCTCCAGCCAGCTGCTGGGGCTGATCGTCCCGGATCTGGAGAATGCCAGCTATGCACGGCTGGCCAAGCTGCTCGAGCAGAAGGCCCGTCAGCGGGGGTACCACCTCTTGATCGCGGGCTCGGAAGACGACCCGGCGGGTGAGCAGGAAGTCGCCATGGCGCTGCGTGCCCAGGGCTGTGCGGCCCTGATCACCGCCAGTTGCCTGCCCATGGAGGCCGCCTTCTATCGTGAGCTGATGCAGGGCGGCTTGCCGGTCGTCGGCATGGACCGGGGACTGGACCCGCAGCACTTCGTCAGTGTCGTCAGCAATGACCGGGATGCCGCGGCGCATCTCACCCGCGCGGTACTGCCGTCGCCGGACCGGCGGATTGCCTGGTTCGATGCAGTACCGGCGCTGTCGATCAGCCGCGAACGGCGTGCCGGCTTTCAGCAGGCCCTGGCGTCACGCAGCGTGGCAGCCGAGCTGTACAGTGGCGAACGCTATGACCGGGCCACCGGCGCAGGCCTGATGCGCGACCTGCTCGATGGCGAAGGCCTGCCGGACGCGCTGGTCACCGCGTCCTATACCCTGCTCGAAGGGGTCCTCGATACCCTGCTCGAGCGTGGCGGCCTGCCCGACCGGCTGCGCCTGGCCACCTTCGGCGACGATCGCCTGCTGGATTTCCTGCCACTGGCCGTGGACTCGGCGGTGCAGAATCACGTGCAGATCGCCGAGGCCACCCTGGCCCGTGTGGAAGCCGCCATCCACGGCGACTATTCGCCCGGCCAGCAGGTCATCGCGCGCACCCTGCGCCGACGCTCCCGCGAATGATTACCCCCAGCGGGCCTCGAGTGCCTGAATGCTCGACTCGAGGAGGCTTTCCAGGTGTTGCAGCTCGTGCTGCTGCGCGTCGAGCCGCTGCTCCTTGCCGGCCAGCTCCAGGCGCATGGCCGCGCCGGCGACCTTGACGGCGCCCAGGCTGGCCGATTCCCCCTTGAGCTGATGCGCCTGGTGGATGGCGTCACTGTCGTCCCCACCCGCCATGGCCTCGCGCAGCGCCGTTAGCTGAAGCCCGGCCTGATGACGATAATGCGCGAGGAGCTCCTGCAGCTCGCCCCGCCCGAGGCTCTGTTCCAGGGCCTCGATGACGGCCTCATCCAGCAGTTGCTCGGGACCGACCGTCACCTCACGCGCCCGGATTTCCCCCTGGGCGTGCAGCAGATGACGCCGCAATACCGCCTGCAGGTCGTCCTGGAACATCGGCTTGACCAGATAGCCGTTCATGCCGGCCGCCAGGCAACGTGCCTGATCGCCGCCATAGCCGCCGGCCGTCATGGCCACGATGGGCACCTCGGCGGCCCAGCCATTACTGGCGCGCAGGCGGCGCGTGACCTCCAGGCCGTCCATGTCGGGCATCTGCACATCCATGAACACCAGGTCGAACACTTGCGTCTTGATGCGCTCCAGCGCCTCCGCCCCGGAGCTGACCAGGCTGACCCGGCATCCCAGGCGCTCGAGCATGGCCATTGCCACCTGACGATTCACCGGATTGTCCTCGACGACCAGCAGACGAGTGCCCTGCAGGGCACTGTTATCGTCGTCCGCGGTACCCAGGGCCGCGTCCTCGACTTCCTCGACACCCGCCACGAGCGGCAGGCGAACCCAGCAACGACTGCCCAGCCCCTCCTGGCTGTGCATGCCGATGCGTCCTCCCAGGGCCTCGACCAGGCGTTTGCAGATGGCCAGTCCCAGTCCGGTTCCACCGAAGCGCCGGGCGGTCGAGGGGTCGCCCTGATGAAAGGGCTCGAACAGCTGTGCCTGACGCTCGGGTTCGATGCCGCAGCCGCTGTCGACCACCTCGATGGCCAGCTCGTCTCCCTCGGCGACGAAGGCCGACACCCGGACTTCGCCCTGGTCGGTGAACTTGATGGCATTCGACAGCAGGTTGAGCAGTATCTGACGCAAACGCCCCGGATCACTGACCACATGGGACGGCAGCTCGGGATCGATCCAGGTTGTCAGCTGGATTCCACGCGCCTCGGCATGGGGTGCGAACAGCGAGGTGGCGCCGCTCAACAGCTCGTCGAGCGGCAGCGATCGCGCTTCCAGGTCGAGGCGGCCGGCCTCGATCTTGGAGAAGTCGAGGATGTCGTTGATCAGCTCCAGCAGGCGCTGGGCACTGTCATGAATGGTGTCGGCATAGTGCCTGGCGTCACTCGGCAGGTCATGCTCGGTCAGCAGCTCGCTCATGCCGATGACGCCGTTGAGGGGCGTGCGGATCTCGTGACTGACCGTGGCCAGGAACTCCGACTTGGCCTGGCTGGCCGACTGGGCCTGGTGAGCCGTGATCTCGAGCTCGTCGCTCAACTCCTCGAGGGTGCGGCGCGCCCGCGCATTGTCCCGCGACTCGCGGAACAGGAAGGCCACCACCATCATCGCCGCCACGCTCATGGCCAGAATCAGCACCAGCAGCAGGCCGTACAACCACTTCAGGCGCTCGCGCTCCTGGGTCGTCGACTCCGCCAGGTGTGAATTGATCGACACCACCAGGCGTTCCGTGGGCTCACTCATGGCCGCCAGCTCGCGCTCCATGCGATCCCTGACGGTGTCATTCATGACATCGGCCTGGCCGAGAATGTCATCGATGGTGCGGATATGCGCCTGGATATCCTGGGCCAGGCTCGCGGCCGGCGGGACCGAGTCGAGAAGCTCGGCAATGTCGCCGCTTTCCAGCAGGTTGAGGCGGCTGTAGAGCAGCTCGAAGCGCAGGCGCACGCCTTCCAGACTCTCGGCACCGGGCCGGTCCGACAGCAGGAAATTGCGCAGCTGCACCACATCCCGATCGAGCTTGTAGGCATGCCAGGTCATGTCCTCGCCGACCCGCCACAACTGACTGTCCTGACGCCAGACCACCAGGCCGACTACCAGCAGGGCCCCCACGAAGAGCAACAGGGCGGAAATCGCCCCGAGCTTGAGGCGCAGAGGGTAATGTTGCAGCACCAGGCTCTCCAGAGCGAATCAGTAGACGAAGATACGATCCACCTGCCACACCGAGCGGAAGCGGATCACTTCGGTATGCAGTTCGGGGTGTTCATCGAAGGGATACATCACGAGCAGGGGACCGAAATCGCGGATCGGCACCCTGTCGCCATTGAAGCGCATGGCCAGGATGACATCGTAGCGCTGAAAGTCCGTCACCGGAATCTTCGCCTCGAAGCCGTTCAGGGCGCCAACCCGAACCTGCTCGGCCTCGGCACCGACGGCATCCAGCAGGGCCGTGAACAGCGGTCCCTCGAAACGGCCCGTTTCCTCATGCCAGGGGGTATCGGTCACGATAGTGCGCGAAGCGAGACGATTCAGCATGGCACGGTCGAAACGTGCCTCGTCTCCCGCATTGGCATGGGCGATATCACCACTGATGGTCAGGATCACCTCTCCGCTCGGTTCGGGCAGCGGCTCGAGAGCGGCCACGGCCCTGAAGGGAGCCAGAGCGACGACCAGGAGAATGACGACGGGCATCACTCGCAATGATCTGAGGGGCATGTCGTACTCCTCGCAAACCGGTCGTGGTCGGGATACTACGCGATATAGCGTCCTCGTGCAGCCTCCATCCCGAAAGCCGCACCCCGAAGCCATGACTCCGGGATACGGCCACGACCCGCGAGGTCTCAGCGCACGACCATCACCGATACCTTGCTGTGGTGCACCACATGCTCGGCATTGGGCCCCAGCACATAGTCGACGAACTTGCGCTTGGTATGCGAGGCCATAACGATCAGGTCGGCTTCCACTTGCTCGGACGCCTTGATGATCGCCTCCCAGGGCGAACCCTCGACAATCACGCTCTGCACCTGGACATCTTCGGGCACATTGTCGCGAATGAAGTTGCGCTGGGCTTCACCGACCGCTTCGCGCGCCTTGCCGGCATAGTCGGGGGGAAAGTAGCCCCCGACCAGCGGCATCTGCACATCGGGCAACACCGTCACCACGTGCAGGGAGGCCCCGAAACTGCGACACAGGGTCAGGGCGGTCGGCAACGCCTTGGACCACGAGGCCTCCTCGTTGAGGTCGACCGGGAACAGGATCTTGCTGTACATCGTGTACCTCCTCAGGCCGTTGCCGGCGCGACATCGCGATCACGACGCCGGCGCTGCAGCATCACCACCAGAGCGAACACCCCGAAGGCGGGTATCCACATCCACTCCTTGGACCAACCATCCACCGGTGCCAGGACCTCGATGATTTCCTGATCGAAGTCGAAGCCGAGCTCGGATGCCTGGCTGCCATAGGTCACCATGTCGACCACGGCACTCTCGCCTTCCATGCGCAGCTCCATGCCCAGGTTGGTCAGGCGCTCTTCCCCGGTTTCTCCATCCGGGACCGGCATGGTCATGTAGGTAGTCATCGGATCCCCGTAGGCATCCTCGCCCTGGATCTGCAGGCGCAGCGTGCTGTCGCCATCCACATTGCCCAACGCCTCGACGAACTGTGTCGGCGAAATCGAGCGATAGGGATCATGCACCATGTCCATCCAGAAACCGGGACGGAACAGGGTGAAAGCCACCAGCAGCAGCAGGACCGACTCATACCAGCGGTTGCGCGTGATCATGAAGCCCTGGGTCGCCGCCGCGAAGATCAACATCGCCAGCGTCGCCACCACGAAGATCAGCACCCCCTGCATAAGCGAGACATCGATCAGCAGCAGGTCGGTATTGAAGATGAACAGGAACGGCAGAGCGGCGGTACGCAGGCTGTAGTAGAACGCCTGGAAGCCAGTGCGGATCGGATCCCCGCCCGACACCGCCGCCGCGGCGAATGACGCCAGCCCCACCGGTGGTGTCACATCGGCCATGATGCCGAAGTAGAACACGAACAGGTGGACGGCAATCAGCGGCACCAGCAGGCCGTTCTGCTCGCCCAGGTGCACGATGACCGGGGCCAGCAGGGCCGATACCACGATGTAGTTGGCCGTGGTCGGCAGCCCCATGCCGAGGATTAGGCTGAGCACCGCGGTGAACAGCAGGATCAGCAGCAGATTGCCCATGGAAATGGTCTCGACCACGTCGGCCAGTACCAGCCCCACGCCGGTCTGCGACACGGCGCCGACGATGATGCCGGCGGTCGCCGTGGCGATGCCGATGCCGATCATGTTGCGCGCACCGGTCACCAGGCCATCCCAGAGGTCGAGGAAGCCTTCGCGGACGTCGGCCGCGAAATCGCTGCGCTGCCGGAAGATGGCCGTGATGGGACGTTGCGTGAGCATGATGAACATCATCAGCACGGTCGCCCAGAACGCCGACAGCCCGGGCGACAGACGCTCGACCATCAGGCACCAGATCAGCAGGACGACCGGCAGAATGTACTGCAGCCCGACCAGCACCGTGGGGCGCGTCTGCGGCAGGGTAAAGATGGGCTCGTTGGGATCGTCGACTTCCAGTTCGGGATACCCGGAAGCCAGCTTGAGCAGGGCCACATAGATCGCCACCAGGGCGACGGCCACGAGCCAGGGGGTCGCCGGCCCGAGTACCGGCTTCAACCAGCCCAGTCCGTAATACACCGCCAGTGCCGTGATCATCATCAGCAACAGGCCACCCAGGAAGCCGACCACCTTGCGCACCAGCGGCTTGGCCGGGTTACTGCTTTCCAGGCCCTGCATGTTGGCCTTGAGGGCCTCGAGGTGGACGATATAAATCAGCGCGATATAGGAGATCAACGCCGGCAGGAAGGCATGCTTGATGACCTCGACATAGGAGATCCCGACATACTCGACCATCAGGAAGGCCGCCGCGCCCATGACGGGCGGCATGATCTGACCGTTCACCGAGGAGGAAACCTCGACGGCGCCCGCCTTTTCGGACGAGAAGCCGACCCGCTTCATCATCGGGATGGTGAAGGTGCCGGTGGTCACGGTATTGGCGATCGAGGAGCCGGAGATCAGGCCGGTCATGCCGGAAGCGACGACGGCCGCCTTGGCCGGCCCGCCCTTGTAGTGGCCGAGCATGGAAAAGGCCACCTTGATGAAGTAGTTGCCGGCCCCGGCCTTGTCCAGCAGGGCGCCGAACAGCACGAAGAGGAAGACGAAACTGGTCGAGACCCCCAGGGCAATACCGAACACCCCCTGGGTGGTCAGCCACTGGTGATTGATCAGGCCCGCCAGGCTGACGCCACCATGCGCCAGGATGCCCGGCATCCAGGGCCCGGCCAGCGAATAGAAGATAAAGATGCTGGCGATGATCATCAGCGGCGGCCCGAGCGCTCGGCGCGTTGCCTCGAGCAGCAGCAGGATACCCACCACCCCGACGATCACGTCCTGCAGGATGGGCGCGCCCGGTCGCTGCGCCAGCTGTTCATAGAAGACGAACATGTAAGCCCCGGCACAGGCCGCCAGGGCGGCCAGGATCCAGTCTTGGATGGGAATCCGGTCACGGGGCGAACGCTTTAGCGCCGGATAGGCCATGTACGCCAGGAAGAGCGCAAAGGCCAGGTGAATGGAGCGCGATTCCGTGGCGTTGAAGACCCCGAAGCCCATCATGAAGGGCAACGGTGACGAGATCCACAATTGAAAGAGCGACCATACCGCGGCAATGCTCACCAGCAGCTTGCCCGGCATTCCCGCCGGTTTACGGGCACCCGAGTCGGTCGAGGCCACCATGTCCTCGAGGTCGACTTCGGTTTCCGGCCCCCTCTTCTTATCTTCCGTCATATGTGAGCCCTGCTCTGTATCGGTTGACACGATTCGTGCGTCGCCGGCGACCGACCGGCACCGCAAACGCAAAGCGCGGCCCCTCGGCAAGGGGCCGCGCATCCTTCTACAAGGTACGAGCTGTCACTGAATACGACTTACTCGATCCAGCCCTGCTCGCGATAGTAGCGTGCGGCTCCTTCATGCAGCGGGGCCGACAGGCCTTCCGAGACCATGGACTCGGGCTCGAGGTTGGCGAAGGCCGGGTGCAGCTTCTTGAAGCGATCGAAGTTGTCGAACACAGCCTTGACGGTCTGATAAACGACATCCGCATCGGTCTCGGTGGTGGACACGAAGGTCGCCGCGACACCGAAGGTCTCGACGTCATCCGGATTGCCCTTGTAGAGACCACCCGGGATGGTGGACATGGAGTAATACGGATACTCTTCGACCAGTCCCTGGATGGCTTCATCGTTCAACGGCACCAGGTTGGCATCGACCGTGGTGGTGGCTTCCTGGATGGCGCCGTTGGGGTGACCCACGACATAGGCCATGGCATCGATGTTGTTGTCGGCCAGGGCGGAGGCCATCTCGGCGGCATCGAGCTGCGAGGCCAGGGAGAAGGTGTCCTCGGTCCAGCCCTTGGCATCCATCACCACTTCCATGGTGTTGCGCTGGCCGGAGCCCGGGTTGCCGATGTTGACGCGCTTGCCGGCCAGGTCGTCGAGGTTCTCGATGTTGGCATCGGAACGCGCCAGGATGGTCAGCGGCTCACCATGCACACGGAAGACCGCGCGCAGTTCTTCGTAGGCATCGTCCTCGAAATTGCCGGTACCGTTATAGGCCTGGTACTGAACGTCGGACTGGGCAACGCCCATGTTCAGCTCACCGCTGCGGATGCCGTTGATGTTGGCCACGGAACCACCGGTGGAGGGCGCGTTACACTTGATGTTGGCGTCTTCCAGGCGATTCACCAGACGACAGACGGACTGACCGACCACATAGTAGACGCCGGTCTGACCACCGGTGCCGATGGTGATGAACTGCTCTTCTTCCTGGGCCATGACGGGAGACGCGAACATCGCGGCTCCGAGCAGGGCACCCGAGAAGGCGGCGGCAGAGAAAGCATGGCGTTTCATGAACACACCTCATTGTGACGTTATGGTCGAAGCGCTTGACCGACAGGCTGAAGTTGCCGGTCACCGGCGGCATAACCGCCCTTTTCCAGTTTACCGAAAATACAGCAACTTCATGCAGTAACGGAACTACCGAGACAGTCTAGCTGGCTGCAGCGTTTAGCGTTCGTTAATTTTTATGTCCATGGTCCACGCTACCCCACCGCATCGCTCGTAGCTCGTAGCTCGTAGCTCGTAGCTCGTAGCTAGCGACTAGACGTTATACCCCAGCACCCTGGGCAACCACAGCGCGATCTCGGGAAAAACCGCCACCATCGCCAGGGCACCGGCCATGGCAACCACGAAGATCATCGCCCAGCCCAGGGTCTGCTCCAAACGCACCCTGGCCACTTCGGTGGTGACCATCAGGTTGACCGCTACCGGTGGCGTGAACTGCCCGATGGCAATGTTCATGGCCAGCAGGATGCCGAACCACACCGGGTTCCACTCGAAATGCTGCATGACGGGGATCAGGATCGGCATCATGATCAGATAGATCGAGATGGCATCCAGCAGCATGCCGGCCACCAGAACCGCCAGCATGATCATCACCAGCAGCAGCGTGCCATTGTCGGAAAGACCGATCACCCATTCGGCCAGGTGCCGGAAGGTACCCAGCATGGTGCCGGCCCAGGCAAAGATGCCGGCCAGGGCGATGATCAGCATGACCACGCCGGAAATCACCGCCGCCTCGCCGAACAGCTCCCAGAGGTCCCTCCAGCGCAGCTCGCGGGTCAGCCAGAGCCCGACCACCGTCCCGTAGGCCACTGCCACCACGGCGGCCTCGGTGGGCGTGAAGAGTCCGCTGCGCAGGCCGCCCAGAATGAGTACCGGGGCAAACAGGGCCGGAATGGCCTGACGGAAGCTCTCGCCGAGCGGCTCTCGCTCGGCCTCCTCCGGCGCCTCCCAGCCATGTCGGCGCGACAGCCACCAGGCCGGCACCAGCAGCGCCATCCCCGCCAGCACTCCCGGGAACAGCCCGGCGGCAAACAGCGCCCGCAGATCGACGCCGGGGACCACGATGGAATACAGGATCAAGGCCACCGAGGGTGGAATCAGGATCGCCGTGGAGGCCGAGGCGGCGATCAGCGTCGCCGAGAAGGGTCGCGGATAGCCGGCCCGCGTCATGCTCGGCAGCATCACCATGGCCACCGCGGCGGCATCCGCCGGGCCCGAGCCGCTCATGCCGCCCATGATCATGCAGACCAGCACTGCGACCAGCGCCAGCCCGCCGTGACGCGGGCCGATCAGCGCCCGGGCGAAGCGCACCAGGCGCGCGGCGACACCCGCGCGTTCGAAGATCAATCCGGTGAGAATGAACAGCGGAATCGCGATCAGCGGGTACTTGGCGACGCTGTTGTAGGTGTTGGTGCCCAGGGTGGCGAGCATGTCCGGCGACAGGCCGGCGATGATGCCCACCGCCCCGGCCAGCCCCAGTGAAAAGGCGACCGGGACACCGGCGACCAACAGAACGGCGAAGGCCAGCAGCATCCACAGATCAGGACTCATCATCGAGCCCCCCGCGCAGTCGATCGCGGATCTGCTGGCACTGACGCCACAGCATCATCACGGCGAGCAGCGGCAACCAGACCAGATACCACCATTGCGGCAGCCCGAGGCCCGGCGAAAGGGTCTGCCACTGATATTCCTGCCAGGCGAGCCTGGCCCCGAACCAGGCCACCAGGCCCAGCACGACCAGACCACACAGGCCCTGAAAGAGGATCAGCCCCTGACGCAGCCTGCCGGGCAGATAGCGCTCCAGCAGACTGATACGGATGTGGCGGTTGCGCCGCAGCGCCACCGAGGCGCCGGCAAAGGTCAGCAGCACCAGCAGGAAGACCGAGAATTCCTCGGTGAAGGCAAAGGAGGCATCGGTGATGTAGCGCACGACCACATTGGCCAGGCTGATCAAGGCAATGATGACGATCGCCAGGGTCGCCAGTACGCGCTCGATGCTTGCATCGGGATCTTTCATGACAGGTTGTCCTGGCGTGAGTCAGATCACGCCCGACGCACTCGCCGGGCGCATGCCGGTGTCACATCAGGGCGCGGCGATGTCGTTGCGCGCGGCCTCGACGATGTCTTCGCCGATGCGCGGCACCCACTTGTCATGCACGCTCTCGGTCGCCTCGACAAAGGCTTCATGCTGCGACTCGTCGAGCTCGGTCACGGTCACGCCGCGTTCGCGGATCGCCTCCAGCCGGTCGGCCTCTTCCTCGCGTGTCTTGGCGATTTCCCAGGCACCGGCCTCGACGGCTGTCTCGCGCAGCATCTGCTGCTGTGATTCGCTGAGCGAGCCCCATACCTGACGGTTGGCGGCGAACACCAGTGGGTCGTTCATGTAGTTCCACAGCGTCAGGTGCGTCTGGCCTACCTGATCGATGCGCGCCACGTCGAAGACCGACAAGGGGTTCTCCTGGCCGTCCACGGCACCGGTGGTCAGGGCCGGCTTGGCATCCGCCCAGCTCATCTGGGTCGGATTGGCGCCCAGCGCCGAGAAGGTATCCTGGAACAACGGCGAGCCCACCACGCGAATCTTCAGGCCCTCGAGATCCGCGGGCTCATCGATGGCGCCGCTCGAGTTGGACACTTGCCGGAAGCCGTTCTCGCCCCAGGCCAGCGGGATCACCCCCTTGTCCTCGATGGCCGAGAAGATCATCTCGCCGGCCTTGCCGCCGGTCACCGCATCAACGGCCTGGGTATCGGGCAACAGGAAGGGCAGCGAGAAGAGGTTGAGGGCCGGTACCTGAGGCGACCAGTTGATGGTCGAACCCACGGCCAGGTCGATCAACCCGGAGCGCATGGCGGAAAATTCCTGGGTCTGGTCGCCGCTGACCAGCTGTGCATTGGGGTAGACCCGCAATGTCAGTTCACCGTCGGAACGCTCCTCGACAAGATCCGCCCATTTTTCGGCGGCCTGGCCCCAGGGAAAGGCATCGGAGAGTACCGTGGAAACGGATAGCTCGCGCGCCTGGACGCTCAGGGCGGAAGTCAGAAGAGCAGCACCGGCCAGGCCGGCGGCGAATCGGGCGAGAGGGCGAGTCATGGGCATGGCGTGTCCTTGATGTCCGCAGGGCGGTTATTGGTTTTCGTGGTGTCATCCTTGTTCAATATGCATGGAAGGCAGGTCCTTCCACAAGGCCTGATCGGGAAGCAGTGGCAGGTCGCGACGGGCTCGACCTCTGATATGCTGGCCTCCATACCGCAACCGTAGACAAGGACCTCTCGTGCCGCTTCGCGACCTGGCCATCGGCCTGGGTGTCATCCTCATCTGGGCACTCAATATCATCGTCATCAAGGTCGGCGTGACCGACCTGCCGCCCCTGCTGCTGACCACCCTGCGCTTTGCCCTGGTGGCACTCCTGCTGGTGCCCTTTCACCCTGTCGCGCGTCACCAGCTGCCCTTTCTGGCGGTGCTCTCGCTGACCTTCGGCACCCTGCACTTCGCGCTGCTGTTCATCGGCCTCAGCCAGGCCGAGGCCGGCACCGGCGCCCTGCTGGTGCAGATGGGGACGCCGTTCGCCACCCTGCTGGCCGTCATCGTGCTCAAGGAAAAACTGGGGATCCGGCGCCTGGTCGGGTTGATCCTGTCCTTTGCGGGGATCGTGGTCCTCGCCGGCGGACCGACACTCCCGGCCGCACTGCCCACCGCCCTGCTGCTGACCAGCGCCCTGGGCTGGGCCGTCTCGCAACTGCTGATCAAGCGCGGGCCCAACATCTCGCCCATGGCCCTGGCCGGCTGGGTGGCGCTGTTCGCCACGCCCCAGGTGGCCCTGGGGTCCTGGTGGTTCGAGCAGGGACAGCTGACGGCCCTGGGAGCGGCCGGCTGGACCGGCTGGGGCGCCGTGCTGTACACCGCCGTCATGTCATCGATCGTGGCCTATGGCGCCTGGTATGGCCTGCTGCGGCGTCATCCGGTCAACCGGGTGGTTCCCCTGACGCTGCTGGTGCCGGTGCTGGCGGTGGGACTGGGCGTGGTGATGCTGGGCGACTCCCTGGGGCCTCACAAGCTGCTCGGCGGGGCCCTGGTGGTCGCCGGCATCGGCCTGATCGTGCTGCGTTTCACGGGCAGGCGGCGCACGGCCGCCTGAGTCGTCGCGGCCTGTCACTCAGCGAAGGCCGAGGTGTCACCGCGCCCTTCGCGGACGATGTGCGGCGGTATCTCGCGCATGTCGATGACGCTGGTGGGCTCCAGGTGGCAGGCACCGCCATCGATGACCAGATCCAGATGGGCCCCGAACCGCTCGCGGATAGCCTCGGCATCGGTCATCGGCAGGTCCTCGCCCACCGGGATCAGGGTCACGCTCATCAGCGGCTCCCCCAGCTCCGCCAGCAGGGCGCGCGGGATGGGGTGATCCGGCACCCGGACCCCGATGGAGCGGCGCTTGGGGTGCAACAGCAGCCGGGGCACCTCGGTGGTGGCCGTCAGGATGAAAGTATAGGCGCCCGGCGTATGTGCCTTGAGCAGGCGAAAGACGGCATTGTCCACCTTGGCGTAGGTGCCGATCTCGGACAGGTCCGAGCACACCAGGGTGAAGTTGTGCTTGTCGTCCAGCGAACGCAGCCACTTGATGCGCTCGATGGCCTTCTTGTCACCGAGATGACAGCCCAGGGCGTAACCCGAATCGGTGGGATAGGCGACCACGCCCCCCTCGCGAATGATGCGGACCGCCTGTGCAATCAGGCGCTTCTGGGGCGTTTCCGGATGCATCTGAAAGAACTGGCTCATGAGCACTTCCTTTTCGTCGGGACTGTTCATCGGCGCGGCGCTGGCGGTGAACGGGGCATCGCCAGACGACCTGCCGGCCTGCCCATGGCGCGTCACGCCACGGGGGCAACGTCACCCATCGCCGCTTGCAGGCGCGGGTGCGTCCATACCGGTGCCACGGCACTGCGCGGCACCGTCGTCATGCTGCCCGGTGCCAGATGGCCACCGGGGAAGTGGAAGTCACTGCCCAGCGAGGCATGGAGTCCCCGCTCGGCCAACTGTCGCGCCAGATCACGGGTGACATCGGGGTTCTGGAACCCGCTGACCAGCTCGGCTGCCTGCCCGCCTGCCGCCTGGAAATCCTCGAGCAACTGGCCACGCTTGCGGCGCGTCAGGCCGTAGCGCAGGGGGTGCGCCAGGGCCGCCACGCCGCCGGTCTCGAGCAGCCAGGCCACCACGCTGGCCAGCGTCGGCCAGTGCGCCTTGATGTCACCGGCCTTGCCGCTACCCAGGTGACGTCGAAAGGCCGTGGCCATGTCCGGCACCAGCCCGGCGCTCACCAGGGCGCGCGCGAAGTCGGGACGCCCCAGGGGGCGGTCACTGCCCGCCTGCTCGCGAGCGCGTTCGAGGGCCTGCACGAGGCCGACCCTTTCGAGACGCTCGGCAATCTGCTCGGCACGGCGCCGGCGGGCCTCGGCCTGAGCCGTCAAGCCAGCCGCCAGCGCGTCGCTGACGCCGGACGGCAGCAGGCCCACCACATGGATGTTGATGCCGCGCCACTGACAGGACAGCTCGGTCCCCGGGAGCACCCGGATGCCCTCCTGCCGCCCGGCCGCCACCGCCCGCTCGACGCCGGCCACGCTGTCATGATCGGTCAACGCGACGTGCGTCAGTCCGCGGGACGCGCACAGCTCCATGAGCGCCTCGGGCGACAGGGCACCATCGGACGCCGTGGAGTGCATGTGGAGATCTATCGGCAGCGCTTGCCCATCGAAACGCTCGGGAAGTGCATTCATTGGCATGACGCTGGCAGGAGTCTTTGTCAGAATATCCGCCATGGTGCTCGCCGCTCCTGCGGGGGTCAATGGCGAGCCCGTGATCACGCGGCACGAGTCCGCTCAACCGAGGATGTTCCGAGATGCTCTACGCCATCATCAGTGAGGATGTGAACAACAGCCTGGAGCGGCGTCTGGCCGCCCGTCCCGACCACCTGGCCAGGCTCGAGGCACTGCGCGACGAGGGTCGCCTGGTGCTGGCCGGCCCGCATCCCGCCATCGACAGCGAGGCCCCGGGCGACGCCGGTTTCACCGGCAGCCTGGTGGTCGCCGAGTTCGAGGACCTGGAAAGCGCCCGGGCCTGGGCCGATGCCGATCCCTTCGTGATTGCCGGCGTCTACGCCAATGTGACCGTCAAGCCCTTCAAGCGCACCCTCCCCTGACGCCACATGAACGGGCCATGCCGGCTGGGCGACGCCATGCAGTTATCCACCGGCAGTTTCCCACAGCTGTTGTGGACAAGATTGTTGAAACGCCGCGGATGCATCGCCAGGAGCCGGTCGGCATGCCGCCATGCCGATACCGGTCAACATTTAACCAACCCCGGGTGAGCCACCTTGCCTCCAGCTCATGACGCCCTGCCGCCTCTCGCCGGCCTGACGCCGGCCCATCTCGACTGGCCGCGCGCAGCCGACGGCACGGCGTCGCCGCACTCCCGCGAGTTCGAGGATGTGTATTTCTCGCGCCACGACGGCCGTGCCGAGACCCGGCATGTCTTCATCGAGGCCAACCGGCTGCCACAGCGCTTGCGGGAATGGCACGAGGCCCGCCCCTTCGTGGTCGGCGAGACCGGCTTCGGCACCGGGCTCAACATGCTCTGCGCCTGGGCCTGCTTCGATGAACATGCGCCCCCCGAGGCCCGCCTGCACCTGATCTCCACGGAGCTCTACCCACTGGCACACGAGGATCTGTCGCGGGCGCTGAGCGCCTGGCCCGACCTCGCCGAACGCGCCGCCATCCTGCTGGCCCAGTGGCCGCAACCGGTCCGCGGGGTGCACCGTCTGTGGCTCGACACCCGGGTCACCCTGGACCTGCACTTCGGCGACACCACCGAGCGTCTCCAACGCCTCGACGGCCGGGTCGACGCCTGGTTCCTGGATGGCTTCGCCCCGGCACGCAACCCGGCGATGTGGCAGCCGGCACTGTTCGAGGCCATGGCCGCCCGTTCACGCCCCGGCGCGACGCTGGCGACCTTCACCTGCGCCGGTGTCGTCAAGCGCGGGCTGGCCGCCGCCGGCTTTCGCTGGCGCAAGGTGCCAGGCTTCGGCCACAAGCGCGAAATGCTGGCCGGCGAGCTCGACCATCCACCGGCCGACCAGCGTCGTCGCCACACGCCCTGGTTCACGCCCCCGGCCCCGCTGCCGAGACGCCATGTGGCGGTCATCGGCAGCGGAATCGCCGGCGCCAGTGTGGCCGCCTGCCTGGCCAGACGCGGCGTGCGGGTCACGCTGATCGACCGTGAGGGCCCCGGAGCCGGTGCGTCCGGCAATGCTCAGGGCGTGCTCTACATCAAGCTCGCCGCCGAGACCAACGACCAGAGCCGCTGCTATCTCGCCGGCCTGCTGCACAGCCGGCGCTGGCTGGAGGCCATCGACCCGGGCCGAACACTCTGGCAGCCGGGCGGTGTCCTGCAGCTCGCCACGCATGCCCGCGAGCAGCGCCGTCAGGCCCGCTTCGTGGACAATCACCCGCTGCCCGAGGGTGTGGCCCACGCCGTCGACGCGGCGGGCGCCAGCCGGCTCGCCGGCCTGCCCCTCGAGCACGGCGGCCTGGCGTATCCATGTGGAGGCTGGGTGCGCCCGGATGCCCTGTGCCGGCATCTCGCTGCCAGCCCGGGCGTCACCTCGCTGTGTGCCGAGGTCCGCTCGCTCCACGCTACCGCGTCGGGATGGCGGCTAACTCTGAGCGGCGACGGTGACCCCGATCACCTGGAGGCCGACCAGGTGGTCATCGCCACGGCGAGCCAGGCCCAGTGCTTTGCGCAGACCGCCGAGATCCCGCTACAGCCGGTGCGCGGCCAGGTATCGACGCTGAAGCTGCCCGAGGGCGCGCCTGCGCCGCAGCGTGCCGTCTGTGCCGGCGGCTATGTGACGCCTCCGCTGAACGGCGAACTGACCTTCGGCGCCACCTTCCAGCCGAAGCAGCGCGATCGAGGCGTCACCGCCGCGGATCATCAGGCCAATCTCGAGGAGCTGGCCCGGACCCTGCCCGGCTATCCCGAGCAGCTCGCGGCCCATGGAGCTGGCCTCGAGGCCTCCGCCCTCACGGGGCGCGCCGCCATTCGCGCCGCCAGCCCGGACAAGACGCCCTATGCCGGCCCCGTCCCCGATGCGGCAGGCTGGCGGGAGGATTATGCGCTGCTGGCCAAGGACGCCACGCGCGTGCCCGACGCCCCGGGCCGCCATCATGCCGGCCTGTGGCTCAGCGCCGCCCACGGATCGCGCGGACTGGCCAGCGCACCACTGTGTGCCGAAGTCATCGCCTCGCGTATCTGTGATGAGCCCATGCCGCTGGAAGCGCCACTGATCGACCACCTGCACCCGGGCCGGCGATTGATCCGCGATCTGATACAGGGCAAATGACGAGTTTCGAGCTGCGAGCTGCGAGTTGCGAGTTGCGAGTTGCGAGTTGCGAGTTGCGAGTTGCGAGTTGCGAGTTGCGAGTTGCGAGCAGCATGATGAAGTCCGGCCGATGGGCGGCTCGAGCCGGTATCCCGCCCTTCGCCCAACACAGTCCGCCCGCTAGCCTTCTTCCTCGTCGTCGGCCAGGTCGCGGCCGAAGGCTCGCCACTGCGCCAGGGTCATGACCTCGGTGGTCTCGGTCTCCAGGTCGTGGGCAATCAGCAGCTCGCCGCTTTCTAGCTGGTGCTTCAGCTGCTGCGTCCAGCCGCCCATGCCCTGCTCGGTGTCGCTGGTGTCGTAGCCCTGCCGGGTCACGAAGGCCTCCAGCAGGGCATCCAGGGTTTCCCCCGGCAGCATGCGATACGGCACTTCGATGAAACGCTCACCCATCGCTATCGTCTCCTGCTTCCCAGGCCGCCAGGCGCTCCAGGAAGGTCGCTTCGTCGAGGACCTCAACGCCCAGCTGTTCGGCCCTGGTCAACTTGCTGCCGGCGGCTTCGCCCGCCACCAGGCAGGCCGTCTTCTTCGAGACACTGCCCGACACCTTGGCCCCCAGTGCCTGCAGGCGTGCCTTGCCGTCATCACGCGTCATGCTTTCCATGCTGCCGGTCAGCACCCAGGTCTGGCCCTCGAGGGGCGTCGGGCCGGCGACCACGGTCGTTTCCTCCCAGTGGACACCGGCTCGGCGCAGCGCCTCGATGGTGGTGCGGTTGTGGGGCTGCTGGAAGAAGGTGTGCACATGGGCCGCCACGACCGGGCCGACATCGGCGACCTTCTCCAGTGCCTCGCGGTCGGCTTCCATCAGTGCTTCCAGGGTGCCGAAGTGGCTGGCCAGGTTGGCAGCCGTCGCTTCACCGACTTCGCGGATACCCAGCGCAAAGATGAAGCGCGCCAGTGTCGTGGCCTTGGCCTTCTCCAGGGCCGCCACCAGGTTCTCCGAGGAGCGGGTGGCCATGCGAGGCAGCGTGGCCAGACGCGAGACCTCGAGCAGGAAGAGATCGGCCGGCGTCTTCACCCAGTCGCGCTCGACCAGACCATCGATCAACTTGTCGCCGAGGCCTTCGATATCCAGGGCGCGACGACTGGCGAAATGCTTCAAGGCCTCCTTGCGCTGAGCCGGGCAATAGAGTCCGCCGGAACAGCGTGCCACGGCCTCGTCGCCGAGGCGCTCGATCTGCGAATCGCAGACCGGGCAACGCTCGGGGAAGACGATGGCGCGGGCATCCGACGGCCGCTGGTCGACCTGCACCCGCACCACCTGGGGAATGACATCACCGGCACGCCGGATGGTCACCTGGTCGCCGATCATCACGCCCAGCCGGGCGATCTCGTCGGCATTGTGCAGGGTGGCATTGGACACCGTCACGCCGGCCACCGACACCGGCTCGAGACGCGCCACGGGGGTGATCGCACCGGTGCGTCCGACCTGGTATTCGACATCATTGAGGCGCGTGACCTCTTCCTGGGCAGGAAACTTGAAGGCAATGGCCCAGCGCGGTGCCCGGGCGACGAAGCCGAGCTCACGCTGCAGTCGCAGGTTATCGACCTTGATCACCACGCCATCGATGTCATGGCCGAGGGCGTCGCGCCTCGCGCCGAGTCGACGGCAGTAGTCGATGATGCCCGCGGCCCCCTGCACCACCTCGAGCTCGGCGCTGGTGCGAAAACCGAACTCGGCGAGCCGCGCCATCAGCTGGCTGTGACTGCTATCACCGGCATCGGGCTGGATACGTGCAGCCTGATAGGCACTGAATTCCAGGGGGCGCTGATCGGTGATGCGCGGATCGAGCTGACGCAGGCTGCCGGCTGCGGCATTGCGCGGGTTGGCGAACACCTTGCCACCCGCCTCGCGGGCGCGCTCATTCATGGCCTCGAAGTCGGCATGGCGCATGGTGACCTCGCCACGCACTTCCAGTACCTCCGGCCACTGCTGGCCGCGCAGCTTGAGGGGGATCGACCTCAGGGTGCGCAGGTTGGAGGTGATACCCTCGCCGGTGCGCCCATCGCCACGGGTGACGCCGGTGGTCAGCTCGCCTCGCTCGTAGACCAGCGACACGGCGGCGCCGTCGAGCTTGGGCTCGCAGCAGAACGCCAGGGCTTCGCCATCCACCTCCAGGCGTTCGGCGACACGGCTGACAAAGGCCGCCAGTTCCTCTTCATCGAAGGCATTGTCGAGCGACAGCATGGGCACCGCATGCTCGATCTCGGGGAAGCCGTCCGCCGGCGCGGCACCCACCCGCTGGGTCGGCGAATCCGCCGTCACCAGCTCGGGATATTCCGCCTCGATCTCCTGGAGGCGCCGCAGTCGGCGGTCATAGTCGGCATCGGTCAACTGCGGCTCATCGAGCACGTAATAGCGATAGTTGGCATCATCGAGGGTGGTACGCAACTGTGCCACTTCATCGAGGATGCGCTGATCAGGCTGGGTCATGACAGTCCGTTTCTCGTTCCAGGGCGGGCGCAGCTCGAAGCTCGAAGCTCGAAGCTCGAAGCTCGAAGCTCGAAGCTCGAAGCTCGAAGCTCGAAGGCAGTATCTTGCCCGACTGCCCAGAAACGTCAAACCCCCCGGACATCATGTCCGGGGGGTCGACTTCCAGCTTCCAGCTTCCGGCTTCCGGCTTCCGGCTTCAGTTGACCTGATAGCGACCCAGCCGGTGGCGGCGCTCGAATTCCTGAACCCGCTGACGGGCGAACTCCACCGTCTGGGCGGTCATAACGCTGAGGTTCTCGTCCTTGAGCTCGCCACCCAGGTGACGAACCACGACCATGGCCGTCTCGACCATGGCCTCGAAGGCCGCCGAGGTATCGCAGGTGCTCGGCAGAGGCAGCAGCAGGGTGACGCCGGGCGTGGCAAAGTCATCCATGGAGTGGATGGGGAAGGTGCCCGGCTTGACCACGTTGACCATCGAGAATTGCAGCGGGCTTTCGCTGTCGGCGGTCTCGAAGCGGTGGAAGATGCCCATGTCGCGACCGTAACGCAGGCCGCAGGCCAGCATCAGGTCCAGCAGTGCCGCGCCCGAGAAGCCCTTCTCATCACGTGACATCACGCTGATGACGATGACCTCGTCGGCATTGCTCAACGTCTGGCGAGCATGCTCGGCGGTCACATCGTGGCGCAGCGCCTTCTCCAGCACCGGATGCGTGGTGACGACATCATCCTCGAAATCCGCCTCATCGACGTCATCGGCATGATCCATGGCCGCCGCCGGGGCCGGTTCGGCTTCAGGCGCCGGGGCCGGCTCGGCTTCGCGGGCCGCCCTGGCTTCCGCCGCTTCACGCTCGCGGCGCGCCTTTTCCTCGCGCTCGGCTTCTTCACGCTTGCGGCGCTCGGCGCGTTCCTGCTCCTTGCGGGCACGACGCTGGGAAAGCGACTTCTGCAGCGATGAGCCGAAGCGATGCACCGAGGATCCCATGCGCCTGGAGCCACTCTTCAGCGAATCGCCCATGCCTTCCAGGTCGACGAGGCGATAACGCTCCTCCTCATCCTGATAGGCGTCGTGATCGCTCGGGTCGGCCGCAAGCGGCGCGCGGCGCTGCTCTTCATCCGCGGACGTCGGCGCCGGCTGCTCGGCCTCCGAGTCGCCGATGTCCAGGCCGGGCTCGCGACGCTCGCCCTCGCCGTCATCGGTGAAGGCCAGCGTCGGCTCCTCGGCGGCTCCGGGCGACGCATCGCCGGGATGCGCTGCGACGGGCTCGGCCTCGGCCCGACCGGCACCGGCCATGTCGGCACTCGCATACGCAGGCGCCATGCCGGCATCGGCGGATCGTGCGGTGAAGGCAGTCTGCGCCGCGACCGACTCATCCGCGACTCCGACCTCGGCGTCATCCTCGTGACGCTGGCGACGGAATTCCGAGAGCACGCGGGATGGACCAGGATGATCCTGGCGCTGCAACTTGGGCTTGGACTGAACATCGGACTGCTCAGCCGGCCTGACGACGCGTGCCCCTCCATTGGGCAGCTCCCAGCTGAGCTCGGCCTGAAGCGCCGCCTCATCCGGGTCCTGTTCGGAATCCGCTGCCTCGTCGTTTGCCGGCTCGGAGCCGGCCCGGTCGAGACGCGGTACCTGACGTTGGCGCTGGAGGCGACGCACCCCATCGATGACGATGAGTGTCACCAGTGCCAGCCCAAGAATGATCAGCCACTCTCTAAGTTCCATGGGTCGTCATGCCTTTTTGCTAAGGCTCCATGCCTGAAGGTTGTTCGACAACAGCATAGCGCGATTGCCCCAAAAAAGACCACTTTTTTTGTTTGTCAAGCTCGAAAAATTTCCCTCGAGCCAGGAATGGGCCTTGAACTTTCACCCTTCACCAATCCCTGCAGAAGCACGCATTGCAACATTGCTGCCTTAGTTGTAAACCCTCGAGTCATTATTGTTCAAGTCCATCAGGCATCGGCCAAGGCTGCGGCCTCCTCGACACCGACCGAGACGAGCCGCGATACCCCCGGCTCTTGCATGGTCACCCCCATCAATCGCTCCGATGACTCCATGGCAATCTTGTTGTGAGTGATATAGATGAACTGTACCGACTCCGACATTTCCTTCACCAATCTGGCATAGCGTCCCACATTGGCATCATCCAGCGGCGCATCGACTTCGTCCAGCATACAGAAAGGTGCCGGATTCAGCTGGAAGATGGCAAACACCATGGCCAACGCTGTGAGGGCCTTTTCTCCCCCAGACAGCAAGTGAATCGTGGTGTTCTTCTTGCCGGGCGGGCGTGCCATGATGGCGACACCGGTCTCCAGCAAATCGTCGCCGGTCAGCGTCAACCACGCGGTCCCGCCGCCGAAGACCTTGGGAAAAAGTGTCTGCAGCCCGGTATTGACTCGTTCGAAGGTATCGCGGAAACGCGTCCGGGTTTCCTGGTCAATACGTCGGATGGCCCGGTCGAGGGTTTCCAGTGCATCACTGAGCTCGGCATGCTGGCCTTCCAGGTAGTCCCGCCGTTCGGCCTGCTGGTCGTACTCCTCGATCGCCGCGAGGTTGATGGCCCCGAGCCGGCGAATGCGTTCGCCGACCTCCTCCAGGCGCGTCTGCCAGGCCGACTCCGTGGCATTGGCATCCAGCCCCTCGGCCAGAGCATCCGCGTCATGGCCCAGCTCACGTAGCTGCTCGTCCTGTGACTCGGCCTTCAGCGCCAGTGCCTGCCCCTGCATGCGTGCTTCCTGGAGACGCTCGCGCATCCCCTCCAGCTGCCGCTCGTGCCCCTGCCGGGACTGTTCGTCCTCGCGCAGCCGTTCGACGAGGGCCGAGGCCCGCGAGCGTGCCTCGTTGAGCTCGCGTTCCTCGCGCTCGCGGCGGTGCAGCAGCTCGTCGAGCTGCTCGCGGCGTTCTTCATCCGGCTCGTGCAGCCCCTCGCGGGCCTCCTCGAGCTCGCGGCAGCGCTGTTCGAGACGCTGGCGGGCCTCCCCCGAGCGCCCTTGCTGTTCGGCCAGGCCGGAGCGTTCGGCAGACAGCCGCTGCTGTTCCAGGGCCAGCCGCTGCGCCTGCTCGGCCAGTGGCTGCCGCTGGCTGCGCAGGGACGTCAAGCGTTCGCGTGCCTCGCGTCGTTCGCGCTCCAGTCGCTCGCGGGTTTCGGCCCCGTCTTCCAGGCGCTCCAGGGCGGCCTGCCAGTGCTCGCGCGTTTCCTCGATGGTGAGACGGGCCTGTTCCGCCGAGGCCTCGAGCCCCTCGATCTCGTCCGCCAGCTCCGCGGCCCTGCCCTGCAGATGCTCGAGACGGCTCGCCAGCCCGCTGTCCTGAACCGCCAGTTGCTGGCGCTGCTGGTCGAGCTCGCGTTGCGCGACCCGGACGTCTTCCAGTCCGGCCTCGGCGCGTTGCTCTTCCTCGCCGGCATCGGCGAGACGCTGCGCCAGGTTCTCCAGGCGCTCCTCGACCTCGGCGAGCTCTTCACGCACCTCGGCCTCGCGGCGCCGACTGACCAGCAAGGCATCCGGGCCGTCCGCCTGGCCACGATGCCGCGCCCAGCCATCACCGACCCAGAGACCGTCCGCCGTGATCAGGCTTTCCCCGGGGGCCAGGGATGCCTGACCGGCCCAGGCCGCCTCGCGACTGGCCACGCAGCGAATCGAGGCCAGCCACTGGGTCGCGGCCCCTGCCCCCTGGACTTCGGCCGCCAGGCTGCCTGCCGGGCGGCTGTGCGTGGCCTCGGACAAGAGCCCGAGCTCGGCCGAAAGCTCGGCACCGAACACTCCGGCGGCGTCATCGGCGACTGCCATGCGCGCCTTGAGCCAGGGCGCCAGCACCCAGGAGACGCTGTCCTCCCAGCCCGGGGTGACCTCGAGCCGCTCGCCGAGTCGCGGGGCCGCTTCCAGGCCATGCTCGGCCAGATGCTGGTCGAGTTGCTCGTCATGGTCGGCCAGCGCCGCCTGAATCAGGGCTTCCAGCGAGGCCAGCTCGCCCTGCAGAGTACTGCGCCGCTGGCGCTCGAGATCGCGGGCCTCTTCATCCTGACGCCCACGCTCCCGGGCGTCATCGCGCTGCGCCTGCCAGCTGGCACGCTGTTCCTCGCTGGCGGCGAGCCGTTCATCGAATTCGGCCAGCCGTTCCGCCACCTCGCCGCGCTGCGCTTCGAGTTCGGCCAGGTCCGGCAGTTCCTCGCGCTGCTCGCGACGCTTGGCGATGTCTCCCTGAATGCGCTCCAGCCGTGACTCCTGTTCGCGCAGCCGGTCCTGGGCGCGCTCGGCTTCGCGGCTGTCCGCCTGCCAGCGTTCGCCGAAGGCTTCCCAGTCGGCATCGGCCTGCTCGGCATGCGGCTCGGCGTCCTCCAGGGCAGCGTCCAGTTCGGCCAGGCGTTCGGCGACCTCTTCTTGTTCCGGCCCAAGGGTTTCGAGGCGTTCGTCGAGGCGCGCCAGGCGATCGCCATCGTCCTCGCCGACCTGCTTGAGGTCCTCCAGCTCGCGACGCGCACTCTCCAGGTCGCTGGCCAGCTGCTGATCACGCGAGCGGGTGTGTTCCAGGTCCTGCTCGAGCCGCGCGATAGCCGTGGTGGTCTCGTGAAACCGCGCCTGATACCCCTCCAGTTCGGAGGCCAGGCGATCATGCTCGGCCCGGGCCTCCTCGAGGCGCGTTTCGCACTGGCGCAGCCCCAGGACCTCGCGCTCGACTCTGGTCTCGAGCTCGGCGACGCGCGCTTCTTCCTCGGCCTGGCTGGCCGCCAGCGCCCTTTTGCGCAGCACTGCCAGCTCGCCCTTGAGCTGATATTCCTCCTGCTGGAGCGTCTGGTAGCGCTTCGCGGCATCGGCCTGGCGCTTGAGCTTTTCCAGCTGCTTGTCGAGCTCCTCGCGGATATCTTCCAGCCGCTCGAGGTTTTCCTGGGTGCGGCGCATGCGATTCTCGGTTTCGCGCCGACGCTCCTTGTACTTGGAAATGCCCGCCGCTTCCTCGAGGGTGGCGCGCAGCTCCTCGGGGCGCGACTCGATCAGGCGCGAAATCATGCCCTGGCCGATGATGGCATAGGAGCGCGGCCCCAGTCCGGTGCCCAGGAAGAGGTCGGCGATGTCCCGCCGCCGGCACTTCTGGCCATTGAAGAAGTAGCTGGACTGGCCTTCCCGGGTGACCTGGCGCTTGACCGAGATCTCGGCATACTGGGCGTAGGCGCCGCCCATGGAACCATCGCGGTTGTCGAACATCAGCTCGATGGACGCCTGGCCGACCGGCTTGCGACCGGTCGAGCCGTTGAAGATGACATCCGCCATCGACTCGCCGCGCAGCGTCTTGGCCGAGGACTCGCCCATCACCCAGCGCACGGCATCAATGATGTTCGACTTGCCGCAGCCATTGGGGCCGACGATCGCCGTCATGTTGCCGTCGAAGGGCACATTGATGGGATCGACGAAGGATTTGAAGCCGGCCAGGCGGATGGATGTCAGACGCATGCTTTATTCGACCACCTTGTCGATGACGCGCTCGGGCGCCCGGGAATTCTCTGTGCTCGTCTTGTCCTGGGGATCAGGGCGCGGCGCCTGGTCGGCGCCGAGTCGCTGCCTGGCCGCCTCGATGCCCTGACGCAGGGCGCGACTCGAGCGCTCGTCACCCATGCCCGCGATGGCCTTGCGCCAGCGCTCGATGGCCAGCTGATACTCGGCATTCTGAAAGGCCTCGATGCCCAGCATGCCCATGATGGTGGGCTGTGCCGGCGCCTCGGCCAGTACCTCGTCGACCAGTGCCTGGATGTCGGCATCGAGTCGCCGCCCGCCCGCGAAGTAGCGCAACTGCGCCAGTTCGGCGAGCAGCGCGGGACGCCGGCCCTGGAGTTCGATCAGGCGCTGCAGCGCCCTTTGCCCCGCCTCGAGGCGCCCGCTGTCGCGGTACAGCGGAAACAGCGAACGCCAGACATTCGGGTTGTCGGGCTGGCGCGCCGCCTGCTCTTCCAGCGCCTCGATGAGCCGGGCCGGCGACGCCTCGGGCCCGTTCAGCACCTGCTGCTGGGCGGCACGCAGGGCCAGGTCGCCCTCGGAGCCCGACTGCTGATAGGCCAGCAGGCTGGTGATCACCACGGCCACCATCAGCACCGGGACCAGTAAGCGCCCGGCACGGCTGGCCCTGAGCGGCGACCGCCGAGTGCGCCGCGTATCCTCGAGCAGCTCGCGCTCGAGCTCCAGGCGGTCAGTCTCGAAGCCTTGCGTCGACAAATCGCCGCGGGCCAGCGCCGACTCGAGGGAGGCCAGGCGACGCCGATAGACCGCCAGGTTGTCCTCGGTTCCCGGCTCCCGGGCCTCGGTATCGCGCTGTGCGGCGCGTACGCGGTGGGCCAGGCGCAGGGGCATCACCAGCCACCACAGTGCCGGCACCAGCAGAGCGCCAAAGGCCAGCCACAACGCGGTCATGAACCCTTCCCGCGCGTGGAGCGCCGCGTCGACTCGTGTGAACTCCCGGCGTCGTCCGGCGCCTCGCGCTTGACCAGCGAATCGAGCCTGGCGCGCTCTGTCTCGCTGAGCCCGCGCGCCGCCACATGGCGTCGCGCGCGTACCAGCATGAACACCAGCAGGCCGCCCATCAGCACCAGGGCGACCGGCAGACCCCAGAGCAGCAGGGTGCGACCCTCGAGGCGCGGATTGTAAAGCACATAGTCGCCGAAGCGCTGCACCATGTAGTCCAGGATCTGCTGATCCGACTGCCCCTGCTGTAAAAGTTGGTAAACCCGGTCGCGCATGTCGCCGGCGATCGGCGAAGCGGAATCATCGATGGCCTGGTTCTGGCACTTGGGGCAGCGCAGCACCGCGGTCAGCTCGGCGTAACGCTCCTCAAGCACCGGATCCTCGAACTCGCGCATCTCGACGGCCGCCAGCGCCGGCAGGGCCAGGGCGGTCAGCAGGCACAGCAGCCAGGTCGTCAATCGCGCCATCTTGCCACCTCCGGCAGGATCACGTCGGTTACCTCAGGCGGGGCGATGTAACCGGTGTGGTGATAACGAATGATGCCCTCGGCATCGACCAGGAAGGTCTCCGGCGCACCATAGACCCCCAGGTCGAAGCCCAGGCGGCCCTCGGGGTCGAAGATGTTGACCGCGAAAGGGTCGCCGAATTCCGCCAGGAAGGCCCGCCCCTTGGCCCGGGTGTCCTTGTAGTCGACGCCCACCAGGCGAATGCCGCGCTCGGCGAGTGCCTGCAGCTGCGGCATTTCCTGCTTGCAGGTGGGGCACCACTCGCCCCAGACATTGACCAGCGTCACCTCGCCCTGCAGCAGGGTGGCATCCACCCGCCGATCGGGGTCCGCCAGGGTAGTGAGCTCGAAATCGGGAAAGGGCTCGCCGAGCATCGCCGACTCGCGCGTCGCCGGATCCATCGCCAGGCCACGATACAGCAGCGCACTGAGCACGACGAATCCGAGCAACGGCAGCGAGAGCAGGAGGCGTCGTTTCATGCCGCTGCCTCCTCGGCGCCATGACGCGCCGAGCGGCGGCGATAGCGGCGATCCACCACGGCCAGCAGGCCGCCCACTGCCATCAACAGTGCCCCCAGCCACAGCCAGCGGACCAGCGGCTTGTACTGCAGCCGCAGGGCCCAGCTGCCATCTTTCAGTTCTTCGCCCATGGCCACGTACAGGTCCCGCCAGGGCCCCGGGCGCAGGGCAACATCGGTCATCGGCATGCCGGTGGCCAGGTAGAGACGCTTCTCCGGTGTCATCACGAAACCCTGCGACTGCCCCTGATGACGCACCTCGAGCCGCGCGGTGTCGGCGACGAAGTTGGCCCCGCGACGCTCGCCGAGCTCGGTCAGGGTGAAGGTGTAACCGGCCAGGCTCGCCGTGTCGCCCTCGGCCATGCGGACATTGCGTTCGATGGAGTAATTGGCCACCACACTGACACCGATGATGGTCACCGCCACCCCCAGATGGGCCACCAGCATACCCCAGTAGGCCAGCGACAGGCGGCGCAGGCCGGCAAGCCGCGACGTTGCCTGCCGGCTGCGCACGACGAGCCCTTTCAGCATCGGCAACAGGATCCACAGGGCGGCCGCCAGCCCCAGCGAGACACGCGGACTCCAGGCCCCGCGATAGATCAGCGGCACCAGGGCGGCGATGACCACAGCCAGGACGGCAGACGGCCAGCAGTGACGCCACAACGCCCGCGCCGGCGTGCGCTTCCACTGTGACACCGGGCCGAGCCCCATGAAGAGGCACAGCAGCACCGTCAGCGGCACGAATAGGCTGTTGAAATAGGGCGCGCCGACACTGATCTTGCCGAGCCCCAGGGCATCGAGCAGCAGCGGATAGATGGTGCCCAGCAGCACGCTGACCGTCATGATCACCAGCAGCAGGTTGTTGATCAGCAGCAGGGTATCCCGGGACAACCCGGTGAACCCCACTCGCTGCCCGACCCGCGGCGCCCGCAGGGCAAACAGCAACAGCGAGGCGCCCACGGTCAGGCCCAGCAGCATCAGGATGAAGACCCCTCGCGAGGGGTCATTGGCGAAGGCATGCACCGACGTCAGCACGCCGGAACGGACCAGGAAGGTACCCAGCAGCGAGAGCGAGAAGGTCGAGATGGCCAGCAGCAGCGTCCAGCTCTTGAAGGCGCCGCGCTTCTCGGTCACCGCCAGCGAGTGAATCAGCGCCGTACCGGCCAGCCAGGGCAGCAGCGACGCATTCTCCACCGGGTCCCAGAACCACCAGCCGCCCCAGCCCAGCTCGTAGTAGGCCCACCAGCTGCCCAGGGCGATCCCCAGGGTCAGAAAGGCCCAGGCAATATTGGTCCAGGGGCGGACCCAGCGTGTCCAGGCGGCGTCCAGTCGCCCGCTCAGCAGGGCGGCAATGGCAAAGGCGAAGACCACCGAGAAGCCCACATAGCCCATGTAGAGCATCGGCGGATGGATGATCAGGCCGACGTCCTGCAGCAGCGGATTCAGGTCCGAGCCGTCGGCGGGCACGTCCGGCAGCAGCCGCGCGAAGGGGTTGGACGTCAACAGCACGAAGGCCAGGAAACCACTGCTGACCAGGCCCATCACCCCCAGCACCCGCGCCAGAATGTCATGGGGCAGTGCCCGGGAAGCATGGCCGACGGCGAAGGTCCAGCCGGCCAGAATCAGGCTCCACAGCAGCATGGAGCCTTCGTGATTGCCCCACACCGCGCTGAACTTGTAGTACCAGGGCAGCATCGAGTTCGAGTTGTTGGCGACCGTGGCCACACTGAAGTCATCCAGCATATAGCTGGCGGTCAGGCAGGCGTAGGCCAGCAGCACGAAGGCGAATTGCCCGCTGGCCATGGGTCGCGCATAGGCCATCCACAGCGGGTGTCGCGTGGCGGCACCGACCAGCGGCACCGTGCCCTGGATCACGGCCATCAGCAGGGCAATGATCAGGGCGAAAAGGCCGACTTCCGGGATCATCTCGATCAGCATGGCGACTCCGCTCTACTCCTGGTCGGCACGCTGCCGGCTGTCCAGTCGCTGGCCCGCCTCGGCAGCCTTGTCGCGATAGTCCTCCGGCGCATAGCCGGCTTCCTTCAGCGCCTCGGCCACTTCCGGCGGCATGTAGTTTTCATCGTGGCGGGCCAGCACCTCCTCGGCGCGTACCCAGCCTCCCGGCTGCAGCTCGCCGAGCACGACCACCCCCTGCCCCTCGCGGAACAGATCGGGCAGGATGCCGCTGTAGCGAACCTCGATGGATTCGACACGGTCGGTGACCGAGAAGCGTACATCCAGGCTTTGCGGGTCGCGCTCGACCGACCCCTCGGCAACCAGGCCGCCGGCCCGTATCTGCCGTTCCAGGGGCGCTTCACCGGCCACCACCTGCACCGGACTGAAGAAGAGATTGATGTTGCTGCGCAGCGCATACAGCATCAGTCCGGCGGCAATGGCGGCCAGGGCCAGCATCGCCAGGATGATCAGCAAGCGTTGCCGGCGGCGCGCCCTCATGGCGACCTCCCGTCATGCGCCCGGCGCGCCGGACGCTGCTCGCGTCGCGCCTGGCGTTGCAGCCTGCGCCACAGCTGCCGGCGCTCCAGGCGCACATGCAGGCCGACGCCCGCCAGCAACAACAGCGTGACACCATAGGCGGACCAGACATAGGTGGCATGGCCGCCCATGGCCAGAAAGGCATGCCAGGAGTCGAAGGCCATCAGGGTCCCTCCCCGGTCAGCGCCTGGACCCAGCGCCGCGACGCTTCGCGACGCAGGATCTCGTGGCGGGTTCGCGTCAGGGTCACGGCCAGAAACAGGCAGTAGAACCCCAGCACCATGACCAGCAGCGGCAACCACATCTCGGCGGGCATGGCGGGACGCGAGGTCACGGAAAAGGTCGCCGGTTGATGCAGGGTATACCACCACTCCACCGAGTACTTGATGATCGGAATGTTGATCACCCCCACCAGGGTCAGCACCGACACCGCCCGTGCCGCACTCTGGCGGGTGCCGAGCGCCCCGCGCAGCGCCAGGACGCCGATATACAGGAACAGCAGGATGAGCATCGAGGTCAGGCGGGCGTCCCACTGCCACCAGGTGCCCCAGGTCGGCACGCCCCAGACGGCGCCGGAAAACAGCGCCAGAAAGGTCATGCCGGCGCCCAGCGGGGCCATCGCCGTGGCGGCCATGTCGGCCAGCTTGACCCGCCACACCAGAAACACCAGTCCGGCCACGGCCATGGCCACATAGATGGACTGCGCCAGCAGGGCCGCGGGCACATGCACATAGATGATGCGAAAGCTGTTGCCCTGCTGATAATCGGCCGGGGCGAAGCCCAGCCCCCAGATCATGCCGCCCCCGATCAGGCTCGCCGCCAGCCCCCAGCACCAGGGCGACAGCCGGGCACTCAGGGCATAGAAGCCCTGTGGAGAAGCCAGCTTGTGAAGAAAGGCCCACATCAATGCGACGATACCTCAAGCGTTGAGACTGATACGCAGCGCAGCCGCCGTGGCCCAGGGTGCCAGCGCCAGCGCCAGCGCCAGCAAGGCACCCAGCAGCGCCAGGTGTGGTGCCACGGGCGTGCCGCCGATGGCCGCCTGAACCGCCCCGCTGCCGAAGATCAGCACCGGCACGTAAAGAGGCAGTACCAGCAGCGACAGCAGGATGCCGCCACGTGCCACCCCGATGGTCAGAGCCGCCCCGATGGCACCGATCAGGCTGAGCGCGGCACTGCCCAGGGCCAGCGAGGCCATCAGCATCGGGTAGCTCCCGGGCGGCAACGCCAGCATGATCCCCAGGACCGGCGCCATCAGCGCCAGGGGCAGCCCCGTCGATACCCAGTGTACCGCGACCCTGGCGAGTACCAGCAACGGCAGTGGCTGAGGCGCCAGCAACAACTGTTCGAGGCTGCCATCCTCGGCATCATCCCGGAACATGCCCTCCAGCGACAGCAGCGTCGCGAGCAGCGCCGCCACCCACAGTAGGCCGGGCGCCAGGGTCGCCAATACCGACGCCGACGGCGAGATGCCCACGGGGAAAAGGGTAATCACCAGGGCGAAAAAGGCCAAAGGATTGAGCCAGGCGCCCGGAGATCGCATCAGCAGCAGCAGATCGCGGCGCATCATGGCGACCAGGGGCCTGTTCGCCCCCGAGGGCTCGGCGTATCGCTCAGGTCGTGACATCCACGCCCTCCTCGCCGAGACGCAAGCGGCGCACCGGCACCTCGACCCGCAGCGGCTGATGCGTGGTCAGCACCACACTCCCGCCCTGTCTGACATGGGATGACAGCAGCGCTTCAAGCGCCTGAATACCGTCCCGATCCAGGGCGGTGAAGGGCTCGTCGAGCATCCACAGCCAGCGACGCACGAGCACCAGCCTCGCCAGGGCGACGCGGCGCTGCTGACCGGCCGACAACTGACCGACCGGCAGGTCCTCGAAGCCCGACAGCCCCAGCGTCGCCAGGGCCGCAACCCGCTCCGCCTCGGTGGACGGCTGGCCGGCCAGGGCGGCATGCCAGGCCAGGTTCTCCAGTGCGCTGAGCGCCGGCTTGAGGGCCGAGGCATGACCGATGTACAGCAGATGCGACAGGAAGTCCCGGCGGACGCGGCGCAATGGTTCACCCCGCCACAGCAGCGAGCCCTGATAGTCGAGGGACTGGGCCGACAGGATTTTCAACAGCGTCGTCTTGCCGCTGCCGTTGGCGCCCTCGACACGCAGGATGTCACCGCCCTGGATCTCCAGATCGAGCGCACCGAACAACCAGCGGCCGTCTCGCTCACAGGCCAGATTTCGGGCTTGCAGCTGCAGGCTCAAGATAGGCTCCGGACAACAGGCATCAGGCCCGGCACGTTACACGCAAATCGTTCGCATCGCCAGTCGGGCCGGGTTCACGGAGCCGCGACGCGGCCGGCAGCGCTTCAACGGCACGACCCTTGCCAGATGCGAATTGCCTGCTATCCTGACCAAGTACTGTATGAATAGACAGTCATTGCCAACAGGGAGACGTCACGCCATGCCTCGTTCCTCACCACAGTACCTGTTCCGTCAGCCCAACCTGCCGATTGCCGAGGCCTGGGCACCGCTGGACGCCGCCGACCTCGAGGAGCAGGTCGAGATCCCCCTGCTGGGGCGCGTATCGGCGGGCATGCCCATCGAAGCCTGCCTGGATGCGGACAGCATCGAGGTGCCCACGCGCATGGTTCGCCGCAACACCTATGCACTGCGAGTGAACGGCAACTCCATGGTCGATTGCAACATCTTCGATGGCGATGTCATTATCATCTCGCGCCGCGAGAGTGCCGAGAACGGCGAAACCGCGGTGGTGATGATCAATGATCAGGAGGTCACGCTGAAGAAGTTCTATATCGAGAAATCCGGCGTTCGCCTGCAGCCGGCCAATGAATCCATGGCGCCCATCTTCCTGCACAACAGTGATATCCAGGTATTGGGCATGGTCATGGGCGTGGTGCGCCAGCCGGACCTGGCCGCCTGATGCGCTACGCGATTCCCGACCTGGCCGAGGGCGAGTGGCGCGAGACCGAGCTCGAGATAGAACGCAGCCGCTTCCTCACCTGGACCGCCTGCCTCGCGGATACGGCTGCCTTCGAGGCGCTGCTCGACGCCGCCAGGCGGGCCCATCCGAACGCCAGCCACCACTGTTCGGCCTTCATCGCCGGCCCGCCCGGGGAGCAGAACGCCATCGGCTTCTCCGATGACGGCGAGCCCGGCGGCACCGCCGGCCGCCCCATGTTCCAGGTGCTGGAAGGCGCCGACCTGGGCCGGGTCGGCTGCGTCGTGATCCGCTACTTCGGCGGCATCAAGCTGGGAACGGGCGGCCTGGCGCGCGCCTATGCCCAGGCCGTGAGCGACGCCCTGGCAGGCCTGCCGCGCCGCGAGGTCGTCGAGCGTACCCCGCTCGACGTCAGGGTCGACTTCGCCGGGGAAGCCATTGCCCGTACCTGGTGCAGCGAGCACGACATTCCCGTCGAAGCGGTCGACTATCAGGCCGATGGCGTGACCCTGACCCTGGGCTGGCCACTCGACAGCGACCCGGACCTCGACCCGTTGAATGCCCGGCTGAAGGGCCGCATGACCCTGCTCACGCCGAGCTGACCGCCCCAGCCCGCGGCTCCGGCTGTCACTCGACGACAAGCGACGGATCACGGGGCTCCCGGGGCCGCCCGGCCGGCTCCTCGCCCCGTGTCGCATGGCCGATGTAACGCGCCCGCTTTTCCGGCTTCAGCCGGGTGACATCCACTTCCACCAGGCCATCGGTGCAGTAACCGAAGCCGGCATCCACGCCGAATGCCAGAAAGCGAGCCCCGCCGGGTTCGGCGACCTCGATGTACTGCTTGTACAGCGCCGGCACACCGGCCCCCATCGCCTGCAGGGCATGACGCAGGCGACGGAAGTCCTGCTGGGCATCATCACCGCTCAGCAGGCGCTCGACCTCCTGCTCGCCCGCCAGCGACAGCCGATAGGGCGCCCGCGGCCGAATCCCGGTGCTGCCATCACCATGATAATGCTGGTAGTAGCCCACCAGCAGCTCGCGCGCCAGGGGCGGCATCAGGTTGGGAATGGTGACCGGCCCGAACAGCCAGCGCACCTCGGGATGCTCGCGCAGATAGGCCCCCAGTCCGACCCACAGGTATTCCAGGCTGCGCCGTCCCCAGTAGCGCGGCTGGACAAAGCTGCGCCCCAGCTCGACGCCATGACGCCACCGCTCCCAGGGGGCCTGATCGAGCTGGAAGATCGTGGAAGTGTAGAGGCCGGCCACGCCGTGGCGATCGAGAATCGCGCCGACCTCTCCCAGGCGATAGGCGCCGGCGATTTCCAGATCCTGGTCATCCCACAGGATCAGGTGGCGATAGTAGTGATCGAAATCATCCAGGTCACGCTTGCTGCCGGAGCCCTCCCCCACGCGCCGGAAGGTGATCTCCCGCAGCCGGCCGAGCTCGCGCATTACCGCCGAGTCGGGATGGCTGTCGAACAACAGGATCCGCTTGCCATCCTGGGTGACCCCCAGGCGTCTGGCTCCGCGCAGTTCCTCGCGCAGACGCTGACGACTCTCGGGGCGCGCGATGCCGGTCTCGCTGACGAAGACGCCCTTGCGTCCCCGCCCCAGGCGATACACATGCTTGCGCAGCAGTTTCATCCTGACGGCGGTGGTCAGATCCTCCCGGTCGAAGCGTGCCAGCGGGATCAGGCCACCGACGCGCAGTGCCACCTGGCGATCCCGCTGACGAAACATCTCGCTGGGCAGCATCAGGGTGCCCAGCGGGCCATGGAGGTACGCCAGGCCGTAGAACCACGCTGAATTGCGGCCGTTGACATGCACCGGCAGGATCGGCGCATTGGTACGCCGCGCGGCGTGCAGAAACCCGGACAACCACTTGCCATCGCGCACGCCGGCAGGGCCGGCTCGCGATACCTCGCCGGCCGGGAAGACGATCACCGCACGGTCATCCTCCAGAGCCTCGACCATGCGCCCCAGGCTGCGCCGATAGCCCTTGCGCGACAGGTTGTCCACCGGCAGGATCACGTCGCGCAAGGGGCCGATCTGGCACAGCAGATCATTGGCCAGAATGCAGACATCGGGACGCAGCTCGGCGACCATTCGCAGCAGTGCCAGACCATCCAGGGCCCCGAGGGGATGGTTGGCCACGATGACCACCCGGCCGGTTGCGGGAATATTGTCACGCTCCCGGGACGACAGGGTGTAGCCGAAGCGGAAATGGTCGAAGACCTGGTCGATGAACTCGAGCCAGCCCAACTGGCCATGGCGCGACAGGAAGTCGTTGACCTCGCGCTCATGCACCAGCCGTCGCAGCCCGGCCACCAGTGGCCGGCGCATCCAGGCGGGCCAGGCCGCCACTCGGGTGGACCTGCTCAGCAGGGATTGTTCGATATCGATCATCCGGGACTCGCTCCAGCCGGGCGCCCGCGCGCCGATGGCCACAGACTAGGAGCGAAAGATGACAGGACGATGGCGCCCCGCAACGACCCGCGGCGCCACTCGGGCGCCGCGGAAGGGGTTCAGCGTCGGGCAGGCAGTGCCGTTCAGCCGAGATACTTGATCATTACCCCGGCCGCCACCGCCGAGCCGATGACACCCGCCACATTGGGCCCCATGGCGTGCATCAGCAGGAAGTTGTGCGGATTGGACTCCAGCCCCACCTTGTTGGAGACCCGGGCGGCCATGGGCACGGCCGACACACCGGCGGAGCCGATCAGCGGATTGATCGCCTGCTTGCTGACCCCGTTGAGCAGCTTGGCCATGAGGATGCCGCAGGCGGTACCGATGGCGAAGGCGACCATGCCGAGCCCCAGGATGCCCAGGGTTTCCACGGCCAGGAAGCGGTCTGCCATTAACTTGGAGCCCACCGAGAGTCCCAGGAAGATGGTCACGGTATTGATCAGGGCATTCTGCGCCGTGTCCGAAAGGCGCTCGACCACCCCGCATTCACGCATCAGGTTGCCGAAGCAGAACATGCCCAGCAGCGGCGCGGCGTCCGGCAGGAAGAGCACCACCAGCACCAACAGCGCCAGCGGAAAGACGATCTTTTCCAGCTTGGAGACCGGGCGCAGCTGGGTCATGGTGATCTCGCGTTCGCGCTGCGAGGTCAGGGCGCGCATGATCGGCGGCTGGATCAGCGGCACCAGTGCCATGTAGGAGTAGGAAGCCACCGCGATGGCGCCCAGCAGTTCGGGGGCCAGCAGGCTGGAGACATAGATCGAGGTCGGGCCGTCGGCGCCACCGATGATGCCGATGGCCGCCGCCTGCTTGAGCGAGAAGTCGAGCACGCCCATGGCCGAGAGCCCCACCGCGCCGAGCAGGGTGGCGAAGATGCCGAACTGCGCCGCGGCGCCCAGGAAGAGGGTGCGCGGATTGGCCAGCAGCGGACCGAAGTCGGTCATCGCCCCCACCCCCATGAAGATCACCAGGGGCGCCACACCGGACGCAATGGCCACGCTGTAGAACTGATAGAGCATGCCCGGGGCAAAGCCGGCGGAGGCCGCCACGTCATTGGCGGCGCGCACCAGGTCCGGCGCGGTATCGCCATGCAGGGCTTCACTCACCAGATGCCGGCCGGCTTCAATGCCCGCCGACGGCTCCAGCGACACTTCCAGCGCCGCCGCCATGCGCTCGAGCAACTGGGGACCGGCATGATGCGCGGCCTGCTCGGCGGCCGACAGGGCCAGCCCGGCTTCGGGGATATTGGCCAGAATGCCGCCGAAGCCGATCGGTACCAGCAGCAGCGGCTCGAATTTCTTGTTGATGGCCAGGTAGAGCAGTCCCAGCCCCACCAGAATCATGACCGCCTGGCCGAGGTCCAGATTGTAGAGTCCCGAGCCATGCCACAGGGTCAGTAGTTTATCTGTCATTACCATGTCCTTGATGAAGGCGCCGAAAGAATGCCTGGCGGGACCGAGGCCCGCCGCGGCGCTTTCCGCAGAGCACGTGCGGCCGCCTAGAGGGCGATCAGCGTATCGCCGACGGCCACGCTGTCTCCTTCGCTGACCCTGACCTCCGAGACGACGCCGGCACTGGCGGCTCGTACCTCGGTCTCCATCTTCATGGCCTCGAGGATGATCACCACATCGCCCTCGGCCACACTGTCACCGGGCTTGACGTTGACCTTGAAGATGTTGCCGGCCAGGGGCGCGGCGATGGTCTCGCCCGAGGAGGTGGCGGCAGGCGCGGCGCCGGCCTGGGGCGCCGTGCCCTGCTCCTGGACCCGGTCGATCTCTCCGCCCTCGGCGACCTCGACCACATAGCTCTTGCCATTGACCTTGACGGTGTAGGTCTCGGGCGCACCGGGCTCGGCGGCGGGCGCAGTGACGGGCGCGGCCGTCGCCGACGCTTCCTCCGGGGCCTGTGGCGCCGGCTCGAAGGCACCCGGATCATCCCGGTTGGCCAGGTACTTCAGGCCGATCTGCGGGAAGAGCGCATAGGTGAGGACATCGTCGACCCGATACTGACCTTCGGCCAGGCGCATGCCATCGGCAGCGGCCTTGTCCTCGAGCTCGCTGGACAGGCGCTCCATCTCCGGCGACAGACGATCCGCCGGACGCTCGGTGATCGGTTCGGCACCCTCGAGGACGCGGGCCTGGAGCTGGCTGTTGTAGTCGGCCGGCGCGGCTCCGTATTCGCCCTTGAGCAGCGCCTGAACCTCCTTGGAGATCGACTTGTAACGCTCGCCCATCATCACGTTCATCACCGCCTGGGTCCCGACGATCTGCGATGTCGGCGTGACCAGCGGGATGTAACCCAGGTCCTCGCGCACCCGCGGAATCTCCGCCAGCACGTCGTCCAGCTTGTCGCCGGCCCCCTGCTCCTTGAGCTGGCCTTCCATGTTGGTCAGCATGCCGCCCGGCACCTGAGCCACCAGGATGCGCGAGTCGATGCCCTTGAGAGCGCCCTCGAATGGCGCGTACTTCTTGCGTACGGCGCGGAAGTAGCCGGCGATGTCCTCGAGCGCCTCGAGATCCAGGCCGGTATCCCGCTGCGTGCCCTTGAGCATGGCCACCAGCGACTCGGTGGGGCTGTGACCATAGGTCATCGACATCGACGAGATGGCGGTATCGACATTGTCGACGCCGGCCTCTACCGCCTTGAGTGCCGTGGCCGTGGACATTCCGGTGGTGGCATGGCAGTGCAGATGCACGGGGATGTCCAGCGTCTGCTTGAGGCGCGAGACCAGCTCATGGGCATCATAGGGCGTCAGCAGGCCCGCCATGTCCTTGATGGCCAGCGAGTCGGCGCCCATGTCGGCAATGGTGCCGGCCAGCTCGACCCAGCTCTCCATGGTGTGCACCGGGCTCACCGTATAGGAAATGGTGCCCTGGGCATGCCCGTCATTGGCACGCACGGCACGCAGCGCCCGCTCCAGGTTGCGCGGGTCGTTCATGGCGTCGAAGACGCGAAACACATCGACCCCGTTGGTCCTGGCGCGCTCGACGAAGCGATCGACCACATCATCGGCATAGTGACGGTAGCCCAGCAGGTTCTGCCCGCGCAGCAGCATCTGCTGGCGTGTATTGGGCATGGCCTCCTTCAACGCCCGAATGCGCTCCCAGGGGTCTTCACCGAGATAGCGAATGCAGGCATCGAAGGTCGCGCCGCCCCAGGACTCCAGTGACCAGAAGCCGATCCGATCGAGCTTTTCGGCAATCGGCAGCATATCGTCCAGACGCAGGCGCGTGGCAAACAGCGACTGATGCGCATCACGCAGCACCACATCCGTGATGCCGAGAGGGTTGGCATTCTCCGTCATGAGAGGTTTCCTTATCGTTGTAACCTGAATATCTTGTTATATAACTAGACGAGAGCGGATCCCGTGGCCGTCCATTCAGTGCCGATGGCGCTGGCGGTGCCGATGCACGGCGACACTGATGGCGGCCATGACATCTTCATCGGCAGCCGGGACCGACCGCCCGGCGACCGATGGCGACCCGGGCGGCGCCGGCTCGGGAAAGAAACGGCCGATCACCCGCGACATCAGGGTGGTCGTGATGACCAGAACCGTCAGGAAGACGAACACGAAACCCATGCCGAGCCCCATAAGGGCCAGGCCCTCGTTCAACAACTGCGTATCCTGCATGCGATCTTCTCCTGCCGCGCCCGACAGCCGCCGGGCCGACGGGCGCGTGTATCTCGGGGCCGGGTGACCTGCCCGCTTCGTTATGCATTACAATGACGTCATGCCACACATTGACGTAGTTAATTTACAACATCAGGGTCGTATCGGCCTAGCCCCCATGGAAGGGGTCATCGATGCCGCGACTCGCGACCTCCTCACCCGCTCGCCCGGCATCGACTGGACCGTGACCGAATTCGTGCGCGTGGTGGACACCCGCCTGCCGCCGCGCGTCTTCCTGCGCCACTGCCCTGAGCTGGCCGATGGCAGGCCGCTCACGCCCGGCGGCGCACCCGTGCATCTGCAATTGCTGGGCTCGGACCCCGCCGCGCTGGCCGCCAATGCGCGCCAGGCGCTGGCCCTGGGCACGACCAGCCTCGACCTCAATTTCGGCTGCCCCGCCAAGCTGGTCAACCGGCACGACGGGGGCGCCTCCATGCTGCGCGACCCGGAGCGTCTTCGCGCCGCCGTCACCGCCGTTCATGACGCCGTGGGCGACACCATCCCGGTCACCGCCAAGGTGCGCCTGGGCTTCGCCGACCGACGCCGGGCACTGGAGTGCGCGCATGCCGCCGAAGATGGCGGGGCACAACAGCTGGTGGTCCATGCCCGAACCCGTAACGAGGGCTATCGCCCCCCGGCACACTGGGAGTGGATCGGCCGCATGCGCCAGCGCCTGAGCATTCCGGTCGTGGCCAACGGTGATATCTGGACCCTCGAGGATTACTGGAAGGCCCGCACCCTCTCGGGGTGCCGCGATGTCATGCTGGGCCGCAGCGCCCTCGCCGATCCCGACCTGGCAGCACGGATCCGTCATTGGCAACGCACCGGCGAACGGCTGCCGACCACCCCCTGGTCGCGCAAGGCCGATACCCTGCTCGCCTATGCTGCATTGCAGCGTAGCATACTTTCCGCGCGGGTGGTGGTCGCTCGACTAAAGCAGTGGATGAACCACATGCGCGCCCATGATGCCGAGGCCGCGACCTGTTTCCAGGCCCTGCGTCGGGTCACTGAGCTGGAGGATTTTCTGGCGGGACTGCGTGACTCGCGGGACACCACCCGGCTGGCGTCCACGGCCTGAGCGCCGGGCGGCGGACGCCAAAGGCCCACAAAAAAAGAAGCGCTCACCGCTCGACGCCCCGATGACAGGGGCTGGCGAGGCAGTGGCGCTTCAACGATCGCGGAATCCGGACAATGATCGCGCGGATTCCGCCAATGGCAAGCTTGCCAAAAAGGAAGACCCGCCCTCGCGAAGAGGACGGGTCAATATCTGGTGCGCCCGGGAGGATTCGAACCTCCGACCACCTGATTCGTAGTCAGGTACTCTATCCAGCTGAGCTACGGGCGCTGGGGCACGAGGCATCACACGACTGAGTGATGGTCGGCGTGCAAGAAGGGGATTCAACAGACGGGACAAGCAGGACTCATCTCGCAAGTGGCGCGCCCGGGAGGATTCGAACCTCCGACCGCCTGATTCGTAGTCAGGTACTCTATCCAGCTGAGCTACGGGCGCTTACCTTCAGTGTGCCAAGTGTGGCGGAGAGAGAGGGATTCGAACCCTCGAAGGGGCTATTAACCCCTTACTCCCTTAGCAGGGGAGCGCCTTCAGCCACTCGGCCACCTCTCCCTCATCGGCACGGTGCGCATACTACCGATCACATAGCGCCTTGTCCAGTGCTCGGTGGATTTTTCTCGTTGAAATCCGGCATCAAGCGCTATCGGAATACGGCTCAGGGGGTCTCGTCATCGGGCTCGTCGTCGGTCTTCTCGCGCTGAATGCGCTGATAGATCTCTTCACGATGCACGGCGACATCCTTGGGCGCATTCACGCCGATGCGGACCTGGTTTCCTTTGACCCCGAGAACGGTGACGGTAATCTCGTCACCCACCATCAGGGTTTCGCCCACACGGCGGGTCAGGATGAGCATGACTGATCTCCTTTTCAGACTTTTGGCTTGCAGCTATGGGATGCATTCATCGGCCGAGAACGACATGACTAGCACCATAGCATCTAGACCATGGCACGTCGTCGCCTTCGAGCCAAGCGTACTGCCGGGACATGAGGCAGTACGCACGTGGGTGCACAGATGGCCGTGCCCGGGTGCCTGATTACCAGCGTAGAAGTTGTCGCCGGAATCTGGCGTATTATTCTTGCTCGATGTCGGCCTTGTCGAGCCCGAACGCCTCGTGCAGCGCACGCACCGCCAGCTCCATGTGCTTCTCGTCGATGACCACCGAGATCTTGATCTCGGACGTGGACACCATGCGGATATTGATGTTCTCCGCCGACAGCACACGGAACATCTTGGACGCCACGCCGGCATGGGAGCGCATCCCGACCCCGACCAGCGAGACCTTGGCGATATTGTCGTCGGCCTTGATCTCCCCTTCGCCCAGCGACGGCAGCACCTGGTCCTTGAGGATGCCGAGTGTCTGCTTGTAATCGCCCTTGGCGACCGTGAAGGTGAAGTCGGTATAGCCACCCGATGGTGCAACGTTCTGCACGATCATGTCGATTTCGATGTTGGCATCGGCAATCGGCCCCAGAATCTTCGACGCCACGCCCGGCACGTCCGGCGTATTGAGCAGGGTCAGCTTGGCTTCATTGGCGGTAAAGGCAATACCGGAGATCAGCGGTTCTTCCATGGAATCCTCGTCTTTATCGGAGTCAGCGACGATCAGCGTGCCCGGGCCCTCTTCGAAGCTGGACAGCACACGCAGCGGGACATTGTATTTGCCGGCGAATTCGACGGCGCGAATCTGCAGGACCTTGGAGCCCAGGCTGGCCAGCTCGAGCATTTCCTCCACGGTGATGGCGTCCAGGCGCCGGGCCCGGGAGCAGACCCGCGGGTCCGTGGTATACACGCCATCGACATCAGTGTAGATCTGGCACTCATCGGCATTCAGGGCGGCGGCCAGGGCAACGCCCGTGGTGTCGGACCCACCGCGCCCCAGGGTCGTGATGTTGCCTTCCTCGTCGACGCCCTGGAAACCGGCGACCACGGCCACCTGACCATCATTCAGGTCGGCACGCATGTCCTCGGTCTCGATGCGCTGGATTCGCGCCTTGGTGTGCGAGCTGTCGGTCAGGATGCCGACCTGGGAGCCGGTGTAGGAGGTGGCCGGCACGCCGAGCCTGTGCAGCGCCATGGCCAGCAGCGAGATGGTGACCTGCTCGCCGGTGGAGACCAGCATGTCCATCTCGCGTGGCGTCGGTTCGTCATTGATGTCGTTGGCCAGGCCGATCAGGCGATTGGTCTCGCCACTCATCGCCGATACCACGACCACCACCTGGTGTCCTTCATCGCGGTATCGCTTGACCTTCTCGGCCACGGCCTTGATGCGCTCGACCGAGCCCACCGAGGTACCGCCAAACTTCTGTACGTATAGTGCCATTTATCGTTGCCCCTCATCTGCGGGTTAACGTTCGAATGAAAACGGACGCTCCGGATAAAACCGGGGCCGAAGGTATTGCGCCTTCGGCCCCGGGGAGCGTCACTGGAGCTTGGCGTCGACCCAGTCCGGGACGCTGTCCAGCGCGCCCGGCAGTGCCGGTACATCGCTGCCGCCCGCCTGAGCCATGTCGGGGCGCCCACCGCCCTTGCCGCCCACCTGGGAGGCCACATGGTTGACCAGCTCGCCGGCCTGCAACTGGCCGGTCAGGTCCGCGGTGACACCGGCGATCAGGCTGACCTTGCCGGAGGCCTCGTCACCGACGCCGAGAACCACCACGCCCGATCCCAGCTTGTTTTTCACCTGATCGAGCAGGCCGCGCAATTCCTTGCCGGACACTCCCTCGAGGCGCTTGGCCAGCACCTTCACGCCCTGGATATCGCGGGCTTCGGCGAGCATGTCACTGCCGGCCGCGCTGGCCACCTTGGCCTTGAGGCGCTCGAGCTCCTTTTCGAGCTGGCGGTTGCTGTCGACCAGCGAGGTCACGCGTTCCTCGACCTGTTCCGGCTTGGCCTTGAGGCGTTCGCCGATCCGGGCCAGGCGTGCCTCCTGCTCACGGAAGTAGGCCAGCGCCGCCTCCCCGGTGATGGCCTCGATGCGACGTACGCCACTGGCAATACCGACTTCGGCGACGATGTGGCAGCAGCCGATGTCGCCGCTGCGCGCCACGTGCGTGCCGCCACACAGCTCGATGGAGAAGTCGTCGGCGCCGATGGTCAGGACGCGCACGCTGTCGGCGTACTTGGCCTCGAACAGCGCCGCCGCCCCCTTGTCCTTGGCCTCGTCGAGGGTCATCTGCTCGATACGAGTGGGCGCATTGGCCAGTACCTGGTCATTGATCAGGCGCTCGACCTCGGCCAGCTGCTCCGCCGTCAGCGGTTCGAAGTGACTGAAGTCGAAACGCAGGCGTTCCGGAGTCACCAGCGAGCCCTTCTGCTGGACGTGGTCGCCGAGCACCATGCGCAGGGCCTGGTGCAGCAGGTGAGTCGCCGAGTGATTGCGCACCGTGGCGGCGCGCAGCTGCGGGTCGACACGCGGCGTCACGCTTGTTCCGACCCGCAGTTCGCCCTCGAGCAGCCGCCCATGGTGGAGGTGGTGTCCGCCCTGCTTCTGGGTATCCTCGACCAGGAAACGCCCGCCTTCGAGTTCCAGGTAGCCGGTGTCACCCACCTGGCCGCCGGACTCACCGTAGAAGGGCGTGCGCTCGAGCACCACGACACCGGCCTGCTCGGCTTCGAGACGCTCCAGGGGATTACCCTGTGCGTCGACCAGGGCGACCACGCCGGCCGTGTCATCGAGGCGCTCATAACCCGTGAACTCGGTCTCGCCGTCGAGTTCCAGCGCCGCCCCATAGTCGACGCCGAACTGACTGGCCGCGCGAGCACGCTGGCGCTGGGCTTCCAGCGCGCGTTCGAAGCCCGCCTCGTCCAGCGACACTCCTCGCTCGCGGCAGACATCCGCGGTGAGGTCGTAGGGAAAGCCGTAGGTGTCATAGAGCTTGAACACCGTCTCGCCGGGCAGCGTATCGCCTTCCAGGGCGTCCAGCGCCTCTCCCAGCATCCCCATGCCGTGTTCCAGGGTGCGGGCAAACTGTTCTTCCTCCTTGAGCAGGACACGCTCGATCTGGTCGCGGGCCTCGCGCAGCTCCGGATAGGCCGCGCCCATCTCCGCATCCAGCGCCGTCACCAGCTTATGGAAGAAGTTGCCCTGGGCGCCCAGCTTGTGGCCATGCCGCACGGCGCGGCGAATGATCCGCCGCAGCACATAGCCGCGCCCCTCGTTGGACGGCATGACGCCATCGGCAATCAGGAAGGAGCAGGAACGGATATGATCGGCGATCACGCAGAGTGACGGCGCCATGATGTCGTTATGCCCGGTGGCCCTGGCGGCGGCCTGCAGCAGATTCTGGAAGAGATCGATCTCGTAGTTGGAGTGCACGTCCTGCATGACCGCCGCGATGCGCTCCAGCCCCATGCCGGTATCGATGGACGGCTTGGGCAGCGGGTTCATGTTGCCGCCGGCGTCGCGATCGAACTGCATGAACACCAGGTTCCAGATCTCGATGTAGCGATCCCCGTCCTCTTCCGGACTGCCGGGCGGGCCACCCCAGACCTCGGGGCCGTGATCGAAGAAGACCTCGGAGCTCGGCCCGCAGGGGCCCGTATCGCCCATCTGCCAGAAGTTGTCGTCCTCGAGTCGCGAGAAGCGCTCGGGGTCGATGCCGACGTCATCCTTCCAGATGCGCTCGGCTTCTTCATCGCTGACGTGCACCGTGACCCACAGTTTCTCGCGCGGCAGCCCCAGCACTTCGGTCAGAAAGCTCCAGGCGAACTGGATGGCATCACGCTTGAAATAATCGCCGAAGCTGAAGTTGCCCAGCATCTCGAAAAAGGTATGGTGGCGCGCGGTGTAGCCGACGTTGTCCAGGTCATTGTGCTTGCCGCCGGCACGCACGCAACGCTGCGCCGATGTCGCGCGCACATAGGGACGCGGGTCGCGGCCCAGGAAGACGTCCTTGAACGGCACCATGCCGGCATTGGTGAACAGCAGGGTCGGGTCGTTGTCCGGCACTAGGGAGCTCGTCGGGACGATGGTATGCCCACGCTCCGCGAAGTAGCTCAGAAAGGCCTGTCTGATGTCTGCACTTTTCATGGAATATCCGTGACAATAAGCATGGTGGCCCGCCGGGCATGCTGCCCGGGGCACTGGAAAGCCAGATGAACATGCCCGTTGTTGTGCTGCTTTATAACGATGCAGAGAGGTGTCGGTCCGGGCGGCATCCGGCCCGCGGGAAGGCTCCGGGATGCGCCGGCTCCTGACCCGGCACCTTGCGGCATGACGACCTTGCTTTCGTGGCAAAGGCGGCCATTATAGCGCAGTCATCCGTCAACGACAGGGTGGGAATGGCCGGTCAGGGTCAGATGTCGTCCCAGGCGTGCGTCATGGCGTGCCTGAGCTGGTCGAAATCAAAACCGCGACCGGCCAGGAAGCGCTCCCGCCGCGCTCTGTCACGCGGGGAGTCGCCGGGGCCCGCAAAGCGTCGCGCCAGCGCTTGCGCCGCGAGCTCGAACCAGTCGACCTCGTCGGCCACTGCCTCAAAGGCCTCGCGCGTGATGGCGTCATCGATGCCGCGCTGTCCGAGCTCGGCACGCAGCTTGACGGGACCCTGCCCGCGAGCCACGCGTGAACGCAGGAAGCTCTCGGCAAAGCGCCGGTCCGATTGAAGCCCCTGCTGCTCCAGCTCGTGCAGGCAGGACTCCACCTCGTCCGGCGGATGCCCCTTGGCCGAGAGGCGTTGCCGCAGCTCGCCCCGGGCATATTCGCGCCGCGCCAGCAAGCGGATGGCATCATCGCGCGGCGTGCTGTCGCTCGTCGCCTGCATGGCCTAGAGCAGACCATCCTCGCGCTCGTCGGCTTCTCCGGCCGGCGCTTCGTCTGCACTCTCTTCCTCGCGCGGCTCCGGGGTCGCCAGCAACTGGCCGCGGATCTGGCTCTCGATTTCTTCCATCACCGCCGGATTGTCCTCGAGGTACTGCGCCGCATTGGCCTTGCCCTGACCGATCTTGTTGCCCTGGTAGCTGTACCAGGCGCCGGCCTTGCTCACCAGGCCGCACTGCACGCCCAGGTCGACCACCTCGCCGGCATGGTAGATGCCCTTGCCATACAGAATCTGGAACTCGGCCTGACGGAAGGGCGGCGCTACCTTGTTCTTGACCACCTTGACGCGGGTCTCGTTGCCGGTGACTTCATCGCCCTGCTTCACCGAGCCGGTACGCCGAATGTCCAGGCGCACGCTGGAGTAGAATTTCAGGGCATTGCCGCCCGTGGTGGTCTCGGGGCTGCCGAACATCACGCCGATCTTCATGCGGATCTGGTTGACGAAGATCACCGAGCAGTTGGCGTTCTTCATGTGGCCGGTGACCTTGCGCAATGCCTGGGACATCAGGCGAGCCTGCAGGCCGACGTGCGAATCGCCCATCTCCCCCTCGATCTCGGCGCGCGGCGTCAGCGCGGCCACCGAGTCGATGATGATCAGGTCGACGCCACCGGAGCGCACCAGCATGTCGCAGATCTCCAGCGCCTGCTCGCCGGTATCCGGCTGCGAGACCAGCAGATCGTCCAGGTTGACGCCGAGGCGCTCCGCATAACTCGGGTCCAGCGCATGCTCGGCATCGATGAAGGCGCAGGTCTTGCCCTGCTTCTGGGCCTCGGCGATGACCGACAGGGTCAGGGTGGTCTTGCCCGAGGACTCGGGGCCGAAGATCTCGACGACACGGCCATACGGCAGGCCGCCGATGCCCAGCGCGATATCCAGGCCCAGCGAGCCGGTGGATACCGAGGGCATCACTACACGCGGCGTGTCGCCCAGCCGCATCACGGTTCCCTTGCCGAACTGGCGCTCGATCTGCGATAGCGCGGCATCCAGCGCCTTGGAACGGTTCTCGTCCTGAGCCATGAAAGGCCTCCTAAGCGATAGCAGAATATCGGTGACAGCGGAACGGGGCTGCCCCTGTCACTGTATGATTGAACAGTATTATGGCGAAAAAAGCGGCGCTCGGCCAGCCCCGCAGCGGGACTCACTCATCCCCGGACAACCAGCGCACCAGCCCCGCCAGGGCTTCCTGAACCGCGGCCTGGCGTACCGCATCACGGTCTCCGGTCAGGTGCAGGCATTCCGCCACGCTCTGCCCCTGATGCCCCCAGGCCAGCCAGACGGTGCCCACCGGCTTCTCCGGGCTGCCGCCACCGGGCCCGGCCACCCCGCTGATGGCCACCGCCAGGTCGGCACCGCTGTCGACACAGGCACCGGCGACCATGGCCTCGACCACGGCCCGGCTGACCGCGCCGTGGCTGATCAGCAGCGACTCGTCGACGCCGAGCAGACGCATCTTGGCGGCATTCGAATAGGTCACGTAACCCGTCTCGAAGTAGTCGGAACTGCCGGCAATGGCCGTGATGGCACTGGCGACACCCCCGCCGGTACACGACTCCGCCGTGCTCAGCACCACCCGGCGCTGACGACACAGGGCCCCCAGGCGCTCGGCCAGGCTCACGATATCGAGGGGTTCCGAGCTTTCGGCATGCACCGCCATGATGTCTCCTCCGGTCGCTGACAGGGTGATGGGCAACAACGAAGCGCGCGAGGCCCTGACGCCACACTTCCTTGAGCGTAGAATACTGGCTTTGTCCGCGACATGCATGACGTACGCCACTGTCATTCATCGCCTCATGCCACTGGCTAGCCAAGGAAGCCCATGTCAAAGGCCAGCACCTCTCACACCCCGATGATGACCCAGTATCTGAAGATCAAGCGCGAACACCCGAACGTGCTGCTCTTCTATCGTATGGGCGATTTCTACGAACTCTTCTATGACGATGCCAAGCGTGCCGCCGCCCTGCTGGACATCACCCTGACCCAGCGTGGCCAGTCCGCCGGACAGCCGATTCCCATGGCGGGCGTGCCCTACCACAGCGCCGAAGGTTACCTGGCGCGACTGGTCGCCGCCGGCGAGTCGGTAGCCATCTGCGAACAGCTGGGCGACCCGAATACCGCCAAGGGGCCGGTGGAACGCCAGGTCGTGCGCATCGTCACCCCGGGGACCCTGTATGACGAGGCCCTGCTGGATGCCCGTCGCGACAACCTGGTGGTCGCCCTGAACGCCGCGGGAGAGCGCTGGGGGCTGGCCTGGCTGGAGCTCTCCAGTGGCCGCTTCAGCGTGCTCGAGGTCGACAGCGAGAGCGAGGCCCTGGCCGAGATCACGCGCCTCGACCCGGCGGAGCTGCTGGTCGCCGAGAGCCTGGCCCTGCCGCCGGAACTGGAAACCCACCAGGGCCTGCGCCGCGAGAACGATTGGCTGTTCGATCTGGAAAGCGCCACCCGCACCCTCTGTGACCAGTTTGCCGTTCAGGACCTCAAGGGCTTCGGCTGCGCCCACCTGGAAGCCGCCATCACCGCCGCCGGCGTGCTGGTCGACTATGCGCGCGATACGCAGCGCTCGCAATTGCCCCACGTCACCGCCATCGGCGTGGAGAACCGCGACGACGCCGTGGTGATCGACGCGGCCAGTCGCCGCAACCTGGAAATCGGCGTCAATCTCGGCGGCGGCCACGACAACACCCTGGCCAGTGTGCTCGATACCACCACCACCGCCATGGGCTCGCGCCTGCTCAAGCGGTGGCTGAACCGCCCGCTGCGCGATCGTGCCCAGGTCGCCGGGCGCCAGGCGGCCGTTGCCGCACTGCTGGATGGCGACGCCCATGAGGCCCCGCGTACCGCACTCAAGGCCATCGGCGACGTGGAGCGCATCCTGGCCCGGGTGGCCCTCTACAGTGCGCGGCCACGCGACCTGGCCCGGCTGCGCGATGCCCTGAACGCCCTGCCCGAGCTCGAGGCCGAGCTGGCACGCTTCGACGCGGGCACCGCGCTCGACGACCTCAAGCACCGCATTCACCCCTACCCGACGCTGGCCGATACCCTGAGTCGCGCCCTGGTCGACAACCCGCCGGTGGTCATCCGCGACGGCGGCGTCATCGCCGAAGGCTTCGACGCCGAGCTCGACGAGCATCGTGGACTGGCCGAACATGCCGGCGACTACCTGGTCGAGCTCGAAACCCGCGAGCGTGAGCGCACCGGCCTGCCCGGCCTCAAGGTCGGCTACAACCGGGTGCACGGCTACTTCATCGAGATCCCGCGCGCCCAGGCCCAGGACGCGCCGGTGGACTACATCCGCCGCCAGACGCTGAAAAACGCCGAGCGCTTCATCATCCCCGAGCTCAAGGAGTTCGAGGACAGGGCCCTGTCCGCCAAGTCTCGCGCCCTGGCACGCGAGAAGCTGCTGTATGACAGCCTGCTGGACGACCTCAACGCCGAGCTGGCGACACTGCAGGCCACCGGCCAGGCGCTCGCCGCCCTCGACGTGCTGGCCACCCTGGCCGAGCGCGCCCGGGCCCTCGACTTCGTTCAGCCCGAGCTGGCCGAAGCCCCCGGGCTGGACATCCGGGGCGGTCGGCACCCGGTGGTCGAACAGGTCAGCGACGCGCCCTTCGTGCCCAACAACCTGCGCATGGACGACGAGCGGCGCATGCTGGTGATCACCGGCCCCAACATGGGCGGCAAGTCCACCTACATGCGTCAGGCGGCGCTGATCACCCTGCTCGCGCATACCGGCAGCTTCGTGCCCGCCGATGCCGCCTCGGTCGGGCCGGTGGACCGCATCTTCACGCGCATCGGCTCCTCGGATGACCTGGCCGGAGGGCGCTCGACCTTCATGGTCGAGATGACCGAGACCGCCAACATCCTGCACAATGCCACCGACCACAGCCTGGTGCTGATGGACGAGATCGGGCGTGGCACCAGTACCTTCGACGGCCTGTCGCTGGCCTGGGCCAGTGCCGAACAGCTGACCCGCAGCCGGGCCTTCACGCTCTTTGCCACCCACTACTTCGAGATGACGGCACTGGCCGAACAGGTCGAAGGCGTGGCCAACGTTCACCTGACCGCCACCGAGCACCAGGACGGCATCGTCTTCATGCATCGCGTGGAAGACGGGCCGGCCAGTCAGAGTTATGGCCTGCAGGTCGCCCAGCTGGCGGGCGTACCCCAGGACGTCATTGCCCGCGCGCGCGACAAGCTGGCGCTGCTCGAGCAGCAGGAGATCGACCAGGGACAGCGCGGTCAGTCACTGCCGGAAGGCACCACGACGCGCCAGGCGCCTCAGCAGGCCGATCTCTTCGCCAGCGCTCCCCACCCGGTGGTCGAAAGCCTGAGCAACCTGGGCATCGACAACATGACACCGCGCGAGGCGCTGGAGTGGCTGTATCACTGGAAGGAAAGGCTCTAGTCGTCTTGCGATCGGCGTCGCGCCGCGACTAAAATGGGCCCAAAGCACCAACATATTATAAAATCGCTCTTTTTTATAACCAAGCTTCATCACAAGTGACCGACTGGCCGCGACAATACCTCGGCCCGAGGAAGGGAGACAGACATGACATTCGTCGTCACCGAAAACTGCATCAAGTGCAAGTACACCGACTGTGTCGAGGTCTGCCCGGTGGACTGCTTCTACGAAGGACCCAACTTTCTGGTGATCCAACCCGACGAGTGCATCGACTGCGCCCTGTGCGAACCGGAGTGCCCCGCCGAGGCCATCTATTCGGAGGACGAGCTGCCCGAGGGTCAGGAGCAGTTCATCGAGATCAACGCCGAGCTTTCCGAGACCTGGCCGAACATCACCGAGAAACAGGATCCCCCGGAGGACGCCGAACAGTGGGACGGTCAGCCCGGCAAGCTGGCACACCTGGAGCGCTGAGCGCCTGGCCGACCAGGGCCCCGATACACAGGAGCGCCGGATGTCTCGCGACATTCGGCGCTCCTGTTTCCGGCCCTGCATGCCCGGTGGCCAGACATAAAAAAGGCGGCCCGCAGGCCGCCCGCTCCTAGCAAAGTCCTCGAGCGAATCCATTCGCCCACTTCCTGTGAGTGCTGTCCCTGCACGGAGGCGACATCCTGTCACACCGTGCGCACTCGAGATGCATCCCGTAGCATCCTGCCGGAAGAGCTCCGCTCTCCCTTGTCCCGAGTACATTGTGGCATGTCTGGATGGCTTAACAAGCCGGCGGCTCGGCCGGAAACGTATACCACCAGGCTCGATCTCTCAGAAAAAATTCCTGAGAATCAAAAGGATAAAAAAAGACCGCTGCCTGAGGCAGCGGTCTTCCGAGGAGTTTTGTATCAGATCTCTTCGGCCATGCGTAGGATATTTCTTACATGGCAAAGCGCGGAAGGCGGCGAAACCGCCTCACTGCCCCTTGATCGCGCGGCGCCCGGGATACTGGGCGCGCGACTCGAGATCGCGCTCGATGACCAACAGGCGATTGTACTTGGCGACGCGGTCACTGCGACACAGCGAGCCTGTCTTGATCTGGCCGGCACTGGTGCCCACCGCCAGGTCGGCAATGGTGGTGTCCTCGGTCTCGCCGCTGCGATGCGAGATCACGGCGGTAAAGCCGGCATCCTGAGCCATGCGGATGGCGTCCAGGGTCTCGGACAGCGAGCCGATCTGGTTGAACTTGATCAGGATGGAATTGCCGATGTGCTCCTCGACACCGCGCTTGAGGATCCGCGTGTTGGTCACGAAGAGGTCGTCCCCGACCAGCTGCACCCTGTCACCCAGCTTGTCGGTGAGCGCCTTCCAGCCGTCCCAGTCGGACTCGTCCATGCCATCCTCGACGGACAGGATCGGGTACTGGTCGCAGAGCTCGGCCAGGTAGTCGACGAAGCCGGCGGCATCATAGGACTTGCCTTCACCGGACAGGGTGTACTGACCATCGCGATAGAATTCGCTCGAAGCGCAGTCCAGGGCCAGGGTGATATCGCGCCCCAGTTCGTAGCCGGCATCCGCCACGGCCTGCTTGATCACCGCCAGCGCCTCGGCATTGGAATCCAGGTTCGGGGCGAAGCCGCCCTCGTCGCCCACGGCGGTGGCCAGACCCCGCCCGGCCAGCACCTTCTTCAGGGCATGAAACACCTCGGCTCCCATGCGCAACGCTTCGCGGAAGCTGTCGGCGCCCACCGGCTGAATCATGAACTCCTGGATATCGACATTGTTGTCGGCATGCTCGCCGCCGTTGAGGATGTTCATCATCGGCACCGGCATCAGGTACTGCGCCGGCTGACCATAGAGCTCAGCGATATGCGCATAGAGCGGCATGTCGCGGGTACTGGCGGCGGCACGGGCAGCGGCCAGCGAGACCGCCAGGATGGCATTGGCGCCCAGGTTGGCCTTGTTGTCGGTGCCGTCGAGCTCGAGCATGGCGTTGTCCAGGGCACGCTGGTCCGTGGCGTCCATGCCGGTCAGGCGCTCGCGGATCGGGCCATTGACCGCGTCCACGGCCCTGGAGACGCCCTTGCCAAGATAGCGAGTCTTGTCACCATCACGCAGCTCGAGGGCTTCGCGCGAGCCGGTGGAGGCCCCGCTGGGCGCACAGGCATCGCCGCAGGCACCGGTGTCCAGACGCACCTCGGCATGCACGGTCGGGTTGCCACGTGAATCAAGCACCTCGAGGGCGCGAATATCGACGATCTTGGTCATGGGTCCTGTCATCCTTATCGAGTCGGTCAGCGTTGAAGAAATCAGTCTATGCGCAGCGGGTCAAATCCCTTCACCAGGTCATCCAGCGCCTTGAGCTGCGTCAGGAAGGGCTCGAGCTGGTTCAACGGCAGGGCACAAGGGCCGTCGCACTTGGCATTGGCGGGATCGGGGTGGGCCTCGAGGAAGAGCCCCGCCAGTCCCACTGCCACGCCGGCGCGTGCCAGCTCGGCGACCTGGGCACGGCGCCCGTCGGCGCTGTCGGCCCGCCCACCGGGGCGCTGCAGGGCATGGGTGACATCGAACAGCAGCGGGTAGCCGGTCTGCTTCATGTCGCCGAAGCCGAGCATGTCGACCACCAGGTTGTTGTAGCCGAAGCTGGAACCCCGTTCGCAGAGGATCAGGCGGTCGTTGCCGGCTTCCTCGCACTTGCGCAGGATGTGGCGCATTTCGTGCGGGGCGAGAAACTGCGGCTTCTTGATGTTGATCACCGCACCGGTCTCGGCCATGGCCACGACCAGGTCGGTCTGGCGGGCGAGAAAGGCCGGCAGCTGGATGACATCGGCGACTTCGGCCACCGGGGCCGCCTGCCAGGGCTCGTGCACATCGGTGATCACCGGAACCCCGAAACGCGACTTGACCTCGGCGAGCATCTCCATCCCCTTTTCCAGGCCCGGGCCGCGGAAGGAGTGGATGGAGCTGCGGTTGGCCTTGTCGTAGCTGGCCTTGAAGACATAGGGCATGCCGAGTTTCGCGGTGGCCTGGACATAGGCGTCGGCGACCTCGATGGCCATGTCGCGGGATTCCAGCACGTTCATGCCGCCGAACAGGGTCAGCGGCAGGGCGTTGCCGACCCGAAGGCCGGCAAATTCAATGAGGCGTTCGGGGTCGGTCATCGGCCTTACTCCTGAGGCGTGGAATGAGCGCGCATGCGCAGTGCCCTGTGCTCCAGTGCCGCGTTGACGAAGCCGGTGAACAGCGGGTGGCCGTCGCGCGGTGTCGAGGTGAACTCGGGATGGAACTGGCAGGCCACATACCAGGGGTGGTCGGGGAGCTCGACCATCTCGACCAGGGAGCCATCGACACTCTTGCCCGAGACCACCAGGCCGGCCTCTTCCAGGCCCTCGACGAACTGGTTGTTGACCTCGAAACGATGGCGGTGACGCTCGACGATCTCGTCATCCCCGTAGGCCTCGCGGGCGCGGGTATTCGGCGCCAGGCGACAGACCTGGCCGCCGAGACGCATGGTCCCGCCGAGGTCGGAGGCTTCGTCGCGCAGCTCGATCTTGCCTTCCGGGCTGATCCACTCGGTGATCAGGCCGACCACCGGATGCTGGGTGTCGCGCGTGAACTCGGTGGAGTTGGCATCGTCCCAGCCGGCCATGTGGCGGGCGTACTCGATGACGGCGACCTGCATGCCGAGACAGATGCCCAGGAAGGGAATATTGTTCTCGCGGGCGAAGCGGGCCGTGGCGACCTTGCCCTCGACGCCGCGTTCGCCGAACCCGCCGGGCACCAGGATGGCATCCTTGCCGGCGAGGCGCTCGGGGCCGTGACGCTCGATGTCCTCGGAGTCGATATGATCGATGTTGACCTTGATGCGCGACTGGATGCCGGCGTGGATCAGCGCCTCGTTCAGTGACTTGTAGGCATCCAGCAACTCCATGTACTTGCCGACCATGGCGATGTTGATCGACTTGAGCGGGTTGAGCTTGGCATCGAGCACGCGAATCCATTCGTCGAGCCTGGCCTCGCCGGGTTCGAGACGCAGCTTATCGCAGACGATGTCGTCCAGGCCATGCTCGTGCAGCATCAGCGGGATGCGATAGATGGTATCGGCATCCTGCAGCGGCACCACAGCCCGTTCCTCGACGTTGGTGAACAGCGCGATCTTGCGGCGTTCGCTTTCCTCGAGCTCGACTTCGCTGCGACAGATCAGGATATCCGGCTGGATGCCGATGGAACGCAGTTCCTTGACGCTGTGCTGGGTGGGCTTGGTCTTGGTCTCGCCCGCCGTCTGGATATAGGGCACCAGCGTCAGGTGCATGAAGATGGCCTTGCTGGCCCCCTGTTCGCTGCGAATCTGGCGAATCGATTCGAGGAACGGCAGCGATTCGATATCACCGACCGTGCCGCCGATCTCGACCAGCGCCACATCGAAGCCCTTGCCGCCTTCGTAGACACGGCGCTTGATCTCGTCGGTGATGTGCGGGATGACCTGAACGGTGCCCCCCAGGTAGTCGCCGCGGCGTTCCTTGCGCAGCACGTGTTCGTAGACACGCCCGGTGGTGAAGTTGTTGGCCTGGGTCATCTTGGTGCGAATGAAGCGCTCGTAATGCCCCAGGTCGAGGTCGGTCTCGGCGCCATCCTCGGTGACGAAGACCTCACCATGCTGGAAGGGGCTCATGGTGCCGGGATCCACATTGATGTAGGGATCGAGCTTGAGCATGGTGACCTTGAGGCCGCGGGCCTCGAGAATCGCCGCCAGCGAAGCCGACGCGATGCCCTTGCCGAGTGAGGACACAACGCCGCCGGTCACGAAGATATATCGTGTCATGGAGAACCTGTCGAAACGTGATCGGTAGGCCCGGCAGAAAGCCGCGCCAGGATGGGACGACAGATTAGCAGATCCGGACCGCCCGCTCAATTTTGGCGATTGGCCACATCGAGGCGATTCACAGCGGAGTGGCCCGTCGACAAGTCTGCGAGGAGGCGCCATGAATACTTCCCTGTAGGCTACCGACGCCATCCATGGCGTCGGACCTCCTCTTCGACTAGTCCCCGGGCCCCAATGCATTGTCCCGAGTCAGAGTTCGACCCACGACACGCTTGGCAGCCTGCATCTTCCCTCTTCCCTCTTCCCTCTTCCCTCTTCCCTCTTCACTCGCAGCTCTTCACTCGCAGCTCGTAGCTCGTAGCTCGTCGCTCGTAGCTCGTAGCTCGTAGCTCGTAGCTCGTAGCTCGTAGCTCGTAGCTCGTAGCTCGTAGCTCGTCGCCAACAGCGCGTCACACATCCAGATAATCGAGAATGCCTTCGCCGGCCTGGCGTCCCTCGAACACCGCCGTTACCACCAGATCGGAGCCACGCACCATGTCACCACCGGCGAAGATCTTCTCGTTGGTGGTCTGGAAGGCGTAGGCGCCCTCTTCCGGCGCCTTGACCCGGCCCCTGTCGTCGAGCTCGATGCCCACACTCTCGAACCAGGGAGGCGGGTTCGGCTGGAAGCCGAAGGCGATGACCACGGCATCGGCGGGCACCACTTCCTCGGACCCGGGTACCACCTCGGGGCGCTGGCGGCCGTTCTCGTCGGGCTCGCCCAGACGGGTACGCACCACCTTGATGCCTTCGACACGCTCCTCGCCGACCACTGCTACCGGCTGGCGGTTGAACAGGAATTCGACGCCTTCCTCGCGGGCGTTGGCCACCTCCTTGCGTGACCCCGGCATGTTCTCTTCGTCACGCCGATAGGCGCAGGTCACCGCGGCGGCGCCCTGGCGAATCGCCGTACGGTTGCAGTCCATGGCGGTGTCGCCGCCGCCCAGCACCACCACCCGCTGGCCGGCGAGGGAGACATAGTCGGCCGGGTCGGTCTCGAAGCCCAGGCAGTGATTGACGTTAGCGACCAGGTAGTCGAGCGCCTTGTGCACGCCGGGCAGGTCTTCCCCGGGGAAGCCGCCTTCCATGTACTTGTAGGTGCCCATGCCCAGAAAGACCGAATCGAACTCGTCGAGCAGCTCGTCGAAGGCCAGGTCCTTGCCGACATCGACGCCGAGGCGGAACTCCACGCCCATTTCCTCGAAGACCGCACGGCGACGCTCCATGACCGTCTTCTCGAGCTTGAACTCGGGGATGCCGAAGGTCAGCAGGCCGCCGATCTCGGGGTATTTGTCGTAGACCACGGCCTTGACGCCGCTGCGCACCAGGATGTCGGCGCAGCCGAGTCCGGCCGGGCCGGCCCCGATGATCGCCACGCGCTTGTCGGTCCAGGACACCTTGGACATGTCCGGGCGCCAGCCCATGGCGAAGGCGGTGTCGGTGATGTACTTCTCCACCGAGCCGATGGTCACCGCACCGAAGCCGTCATTCAGCGTGCAGTCGCCCTCGCACAGGCGATCCTGCGGGCAGACGCGGCCGCAGACCTCCGGCAGCGAGTTGGTGCGATGCGACATCTCGGCGGCTTCCAGGATATTGCCCTCGCTGACCAGCTGCAGCCAGTTGGGAATATAGTTGTGCACCGGGCACTTCCACTCGCAGTAGGGATTGCCGCAGTGCAGGCAGCGATGCGCCTGGGCCGCGGCATCCTGCGGCTGATAGGGCTCGTAGATCTCGGCGAACTGTTTCGCTCGCGTGCGCGCCGGCTTCTTGTCGGGGTCCTGGCGCCCGACATCGATGAACTGAAAGTCGTTGTGCAGACGGTTAGCCATGTTGTGTGCTCCTGGAGAACGAACCTGATCGATGCGCCATTGTCATTCCGGTTGGCTCCGGGACTGATCCAGCAGGCTGGCGAGGCTCGCCGCCTTGGGCTTCACCAGCCAGAAATGACGGATGTAGTCGCTGAAGTCCTCGAGCATGTCGCGCCCGCGCTGTGAGCCGGTTTCAGTGACGAACTCCTCGATGACTTCCCTCAGGTGTCGGCGATGGGCCTCCATGGCCTCGGTGTTGACCCGGTGAATCTCCACCAGTTCGTGGTTGTACTTGTCGACGAAGGTGCGGTCCTCGTCGTAGACATAGGCAAAGCCGCCGGTCATGCCGGCACCGAAGTTGATGCCGGTCTCGCCGAGCACCGCCACCACGCCGCCGGTCATGTACTCGCAGCAGTGATCACCGGCGCCCTCGATGACCGCATGGGCGCCCGAGTTGCGCACCCCGAAGCGCTCGCCGGCCGTACCGGAGGCGAACAGCTTGCCGTCGGTGGCGCCATACAGGCAGGTATTACCGATGATGGCGGTCCTGTGGCTCTCGAAATGACTCTCGCGAGGCGGCACGACCACCACTCGGCCACCATTCATGCCCTTGCCGACATAGTCGTTGGCATCGCCTTCCAGGTAGAGATGGAGGCCACGGGCGTTCCAGACCCCGAAGCTCTGGCCGGCCACGCCGCGGAAACGCACCGTCAGCGGCGCGTCTTCGAGGCCGGCCTCACCATAGCGCTTGGCGATGGCACCGGAGACCAAAGCACCCACACTGCGGTCACAGTTGGTGATGGCGAAGTCGAACTCACCGCCGGACCTGGTCTCGATGGCCGTCTTCAGCGCCGCCAGCATTTCCTGGTTCTTGGCCCCGGGGTCGTGGGGCACGTTGCGATTCACGCGACAGAACTGTGGCGCCTCGGCCGGCACGAAGTCGTTGGTCATCAGCGGCGACAGGTCCAGCCCGCGCTGCGACGCCGTGGTGCCTTCCAGGATCTCGAGCAGATCGGTACGCCCGATCAGGTCGGTCAGCTGGCGAACCCCCAGCATGGCCATGAGCTCGCGTACTTCCTCGGCGATGAAACGGAAATAGTGCTTGACCATGTCCACCGTGCCGCGGAAGTGCTCGTCGCGCAGCGCCTGATGCTGGGTGGCGACACCGGTGGCGCAGTTGTTGAGGTGGCAGATGCGCAGGTACTTGCAGCCCAGCGCCACCATCGGAGCCGTGCCGAAGCCGAAGCTCTCGGCGCCCAGGATGGCCGCCTTGATCACGTCGAGGCCGGTCTTCAGGCCGCCATCGGTCTGCAGGCGTATCTTGTCGCGCAGGCCGTTGACGCGCAGCGCCTGGTGCACCTCGGGCAGGCCGAGCTCCCAGGGGCTGCCGGCATGCTTGATCGACGTCAGCGGGCTGGCCGCCGTGCCGCCATCATAGCCGGATACCGTGATCAGGTCGGCATAGGCCTTGGCGACACCGGTGGCGATGGTGCCGATGCCGGGCTCCGAGACCAGCTTCACCGAGACCTGGGCCTCCGGGTTGACCTGCTTGAGGTCGAAGATCAGCTGGGACAGGTCCTCGATGGAATAGATGTCATGGTGCGGCGGCGGCGAAATCAGCGTCACGCCGGGCACCGCATAGCGCAGGCGCGCAATCAGGCCGTTGACCTTGCCGCCGGGCAGCTGGCCACCCTCGCCGGGCTTGGCGCCCTGGGCCACCTTGATCTGCAGAACCTCGGCATTGGCCAGATAGGCCGGCGTGACGCCGAAGCGCCCGGAGGCGATCTGCTTGATCTTGGAGCTGCGAATGGTGCCGTAGCGCACCGGGTCCTCGCCGCCTTCACCGGAGTTGGAGCGCCCGCCGGTTTCGTTCATGGCCTGGGCCAGGGCCTCGTGGGCCTCGGGCGACAGGGCACCGAGCGACATGCCGGCACTGTCGAAACGCGGCAGCAGGTCCGCGACGGGTTCGACTTCCTCCAGCGGCAGGGCCGTCTCCGCGGGCTTGAGCTTGAGCAGGTCGCGGATGGTCGCCGGGTCGCGTTCGTTGACCAGCGAAGCAAACTTCTTCCACTTGGCGTAATCGCCTTCCTGCACGGCTTCCTGCAGGGCCTTGATCACGTCCGGGTTGTAGGCATGGTATTCGTGGCCATGCACATACTTCATCAGGCCACCCTGGGCGATATGCTTGCGCGGCTTCCAGGCATCCTTGGCCAGCAGTTCCTGCTGGAGCTGCAATTCGGCGAAGCCGGTGCCCTCGATGCGTGACGCCATGCCATCGAAACAAAGCTCCATGACCTCGGAGGCCAGGCCCACCGCCTCGAACAGCTGGGAGCCGCGATACGAGGCCAGGGTCGAGATCCCCATCTTGGAGAGGATCTTGAACAGGCCCTTCTGCAGGCCCTTGCGATAGTTCTCGCGGGCATCCGCCGGATTGCCGACCAGCTCGCCGGTGCGATGCATGTCGGCCATGACCTGATAGGCCAGCCAGGGGTAGACCGCCGTGGCGCCCACGCCGAACAGCACGGCCATCTGATGGGCGTCGCGGGCATAGCCGGTCTCGACGATCAGGTTGACCCGCGGGCGCAGCGCGGTCTTGTTCAGGTGGTGGTGCACGGCCCCGACGGCCAGCGCCGCCTGGATCGGCAGCTGCCCCTTCTCGAGCTCGGCATCCGACAGCACCAGCAGCACCCGATCGCCGCGTGCGGCTTCTTCCGCCTCGGCACACAGCGCTTGCAGCGCCGCCTTGAGCCCGGTGGTCTGCGGATCATAGGCCAGCGACAGGGTCTGGCTGGCGAAGGCCGGGTCCTCGTGCGTCACCAGGGCCGTGAACTTGCGCGGCGACAGCACCGGCGTGGTCAGGATCAGGCGGTGGGCATGCTCCGGGGTCGACTTGAAGACATTGCGCTCGGCGCCGATGCAGCTTTCCAGCGACATGACGATGGCCTCGCGCAACGGGTCGATGGCCGGATTGGTGACCTGGGCAAACTTCTGGCGGAAGTAGTCGGTCAGCAAACGCTGCTTGCGGGAGAGGACCGCCATGGGGGTGTCGTCACCCATGGAGCCGACGCCTTCCTGGCCGCTCTCGGCCAGCGGGCGCAGCACCTGATCGCGCTCCTCGAAGCTGACCTGAAACATCTTCTGCTGCACCGCCAGGCTGTCGGCGTCCATGTTCTGGAAGCGGGCCAGCTCGGTGAGTGCCGACTCCAGGTAGTTGGCCTCCTGCTTGAGCCAGCGCTTGTAGGGATAGGCCGACTTGAGCCGCTCGTCGATATCGCGGGTGTGCAGCACCTCGCCGGTCTCGGTATCCACCGCCAGCACCTGGCCGGGACCGACCCGGCCCTTGGCGACCACGTCCTCGGGCCGGTAATCATAGGTGCCGATTTCCGAGGCCAGGGTGATATAGCCATTGCGAGTGATGACCCAGCGCGCCGGTCGCAGGCCGTTGCGGTCGAGCATGCACAGCGCCTGGCGGCCATCGGTCATGACCACGCCCGCCGGCCCGTCCCAGGGCTCGGCATGCATGGAGTTGTATTCATAGAAGGCGCGCAGGTCGCCGTCCATCATCTCGACGTTCTGCCAGGCCGGCGGCACCATCATGCGCACCGCGCGGTGCAGGTCCATGCCGCCGGTAAGCAGCACTTCCAGCATGTTGTCCATGCTCGACGAATCCGACCCCGTGGTATTGACGATCTCGTCGAGCTCGGCGATGTCGGGCAGGCGCTCGCTGGTGAAGTTTTCCTTGCGCGAGTTGGCCCAGCCACGGTTGGCCTGGATGGTGTTGATCTCGCCATTGTGCGCCAGCAGGCGAAACGGCTGAGCCAGCGGCCAGCGCGGCGCCGTATTGGTGGAAAAGCGCTGGTGGAAGACGCAGATCGCCGTTTCCAGGCGCTCGTCCCCCAGGTCACGATAGAAGGCCGGCAGGTCCACCGGCATGACCAGCCCCTTGTAGGAAACGACCTTGGGTGACAGCGAGCTGACATAGAAATCGGTCTCGGCGGCCAGAGCCTGCTCGGCATGGCGACGCCCCATGAACAGCTCGACATCGAAGGTCGTGTCATCGACGTCGCCCGGCTCGACGAAGACTTGACGAATCCGCGGCAGGCACTCCAGGGCCATGGGGCCACAGACGCTCGGGTCCACCGGCATCTCGCGCCAGCCCAGCACCTTCAGGCCACGCCGGGTGAGCTCGCCTTCCAGGGTCTCGCGGCAATGGGCTTCACGCGCATCATCATCCGGCAGGAACACCGCACCCGCGGCATAGCGCTCGCCCAGCTCGACGCCCAGCGCCTCGCGGGCCACGTCGCGCATGAAGGCATCGGGCATCTTCAACAACAGGCCGCAGCCATCCCCCGTCTTGCCATCGGCGGCAATGCCGCCGCGGTGGGTCATGCAGGTCAGTGACTCGATGGCCGTCTTCAGCAGGTCATGGCTTGCCTGCCCTTCCATGTGGGCGATCAAGCCGAACCCGCAATTGTCACGGAATTCGTCGGGCTGGTGGAGACCTCGGTTCATGGACGTGCCTCAGCTAGGTAGGTATTTTATACAAGAGTATTGCGTGTTATATTTTATGGTTTTTCTTTTTATAAAGGCTTGAAAAAGCAGCCTGTCTATTGCGCGGTAAAAGGCAATCCAGAATAGCCACCCCTCGCCAGCAGCGCAACGCCCGACAGCTTCCATCACGCTTTTTTGTCCAGCAAATCCGCGACTTGCACACCGGATCGATAAAAAAGGCCCTGCAACTCAACGGCTTGCAAAGCACCCACGACGGCTTCCGCTTCGCCATGCCAAGCATACGACTTTGGTCTAATAAGGCCGAATTTCCCCATGCCGATATGGCATAACACATGCAGATTACCGCAAGCAGAGCGCTGACCTGCCCCCAGACGACGACGCCCGCGTTCGAAACGCGGGCGTCATGCGGGCAGAGGATTGGCGTCAGCGATCAGGCACGCGGAAATTCCTCGAGCAATGTCACCAGCATCTCGGGCGGCGTCGCATCATGCACGCAGGCATCGCCCAACCGGCGCAGCAGGATCAGACGCAGGCGATCATCGAGGTTCTTCTTGTCCAGGCGCATCAGCGACAGGAAGTCCTCGGCCCGCATGTCGCCCGGCGCCGCCAGCGGCAGGGCGGCGGCCTCCAGGAGGTCGCGGACACGGGCCACATCGGATGCTTCGAGCCAGCCCAGCCGATGAGAAAGCTCGGCGGCCATCAGCATACCGGCGCCCACGGCCTCGCCATGCAGCCAGTGACCATAGCCCTGATGGGTTTCAATGGCATGACCGAAGGTGTGCCCCAGGTTCAACAGCGCCCGCACCCCCTGCTCGGTTTCATCCTCGGCGACGATCTCGGCCTTGATGCTGCAACTGCGCTCGATGGCCGTGGCCAGTGCCGCCGCATCGAGGTCACGCAACATCGCCATGCTGGTTTCCAGCCAGGCCAGAAAGTCGACATCACGAATCAGGCCATACTTGATGACTTCGGCGAGCCCCGCGGACAGTTCACGCGGCGGCAGCGTGGCCAGGGTATGCGTATCGACCAGCACGGCCCGGGGCTGCCAGAAGGCGCCGATCATGTTCTTGCCGCGCGGGTGGTTGACGCCGGTCTTGCCGCCCACGGATGAGTCCACCTGGGCCAGCAGGGTCGTCGGCACCTGGATGAAGGCCACGCCACGCTGATAGCTGGCGGCGGCATAGCCGGCCATGTCGCCGATCACTCCGCCCCCCAGGGCGATCAGGGTACAGCGTCGATTGAACCCCGCCGCCAGCAGCGCATCCCAGATCCGCTCGACGTTTGCCAGGCTCTTGGTCGCCTCGCCATCCGGCAGGATGACCTCACGCACGTCCAGGTCGTCGGGCAGCCCCTGCTTCAGGGTCTCGAGATACAGGGGCGCCACGCTGTCATTGGTCACCACCATCACCTGGCGCCCGGCCAGGTGCGGCGTCAGCCACTGTGGGTCGCCCAGCAGACCGGGGCCGATATGGATCGGGTAACTGCGGTCGCCCAGCGAGACCCGCAGGGTCGTCAATGCGGCATCGGGTTGGTTCATGGCATCAGGCCTTGCAGTGAAGTGGATCGGTCAGGCTCTGCACGCGGCGCAGGATGTCGCCCACCACGGCGCGCGGACCGCGCCGGTCGGTGCGTACCACGATGTCCGACGTCGCCCGATAGAGCGGATCCCGCTCGCCGAACATCCGCTCGAGCACCTGGCGGCGGTCATCACGCTGCAGCAAGGGGCGGTTGCGGTCCTTGGCGGTGCGCCGCAGTTGTTGGCTGACCGTGGTATACAGATAGATGACGGTGCCACTGTCGCGCAGCACCCGACGATTTTCCTCACGCAGGACGGCGCCTCCCCCCGTGGCAATGACCATCTCCTCGCGCCCCGCGAGCTCACGGATCATCTGGGCCTCGCGATCGCGAAAACCGGCCTCGCCTTCCACATCGAAGATCCATGGAATGTCGGCACCGCAGCGTGACTGGATCTCGTGGTCGCTGTCCACGAAATCGCGCGCGAGCTCGGCCGCCAGCAGGCGACCGATGGTGCTTTTTCCGGCGCCCATGGGGCCGACGAGGATGAGGTTGGGTAGTGCTGACATTAATGAGCCGCCAAATTTTCGACCAGTATTCGAGGCGTGATGAATACCAGCAACTCTACCTTATCGCTGCTGTTCTCGGTATAGCGAAATAGGTGGCCCAGCCATGGAAGGTCGCCCAGCAGGGGCGTCTTGAACAGCTGACTGACCTCCCGGGTGGTCAGAATGCCGCCCAGCACCACGGTCTGACCATCATCGACCAGCACTCGGGTGGCAATCTGATTGGTATCGATGGCCGGCGCCCCGCCGAAGGTTTCCTGGGCCACGGTATCGTTGTTGATGGAAAGCGACATGATGATGCGATCATCCGGCGTGATCCGCGGGGTCACTTTCAGCGACAGCACGGCTTCCTTGAACTCCACATTGGTCGCCCCGCTGGAGGTCGCCTCCTGATAGGGAATCTCGGTGCCCTGCTTGATCAGGGCCTCACGCTGATTGGCCGTGATCACGCTGGGCTGGGAAATGATGCGGCTCCTGCCTTCGCTCTCCAGGGCACGCAACTCCAGGTCGAGGAGCACATCATCGGCGAGGTAGCCGAAGGCAAAGCGGGTCCCCGGCGCCTCGGCGCTGCCCAGATCCACCGCCAACCCGCCATTCTCGGCGATGCCGCTCGAGGCACCACTGGCATTGAGTCCGCTCGGCTGGCCCTGCTCAGCGGCGGAGATGCCCCAGGAAACGCCCAGCTCGCGGGCCACACTGTCGCGGGCAATCACGATACGCGCCTCGATGCGCACCTGGCGCACCGCGACATCGAGCTGCGCGATGATCTGCCGGACCGCCGCGATCCGCTCGGCCGTGTCCTGCACCAGCAGGCTGTTGGTGCGCTCGTCCACGGCGACCCGACCACGCTCGGTGAGCAGCCCGACACCACTCTCGCCGCGCAACATGGCCGCCAGTTCAGCGGCCCGGGCATACTCGACGCGCCATCGCTCGGTGGTCAACGGCGCCGCCGGCGGGCTGGCCGCCTTGGCCGGCGCCCCGGCCATTGCCTCGCGTGGCGCCACCATGATCACGTTGCCCCGGCGACGACTGGCCAGGCCATGACTCTCGAGAATCAGCGCCAGCGCCTGTTGCCAGGGCACCTCCTCGAGGTTCAGGGTCACCCGACCGGAGACGTTGTCGCTGGCCACCAGATTGAACCCCGTGACATCGGCGATGGTGGCCAGCGCCGTGCGCACCGACACGTCCCGCAGGTTCAACGAGATGGGCGGCACCTCCTCACCCGGGTCGCCCGACGAGGCCACCTGCCCCGACACCGAACCGCTCCCGACCAGGCAGGCCACCCCCACCAGCACCAACCGCCATATCCGGATTGTCATGTCCCCAGCCTCCTTGCTGTCGGCAGACGCTTCAGTCATCCAGCGTCAGTTGCACTTCCCGTTTCCCGGCTTCGCCTGCCGTATCAGTGCCGCGTCCCGCCATCAGGCGTATCCGAGTCGCCTCGACCGCCAGGACACTCCCTCCGCCGAGCGAGTCGCCGGCACGCACCAGTTGCACCCGCCCGTCGGGTGGCTTGACCAGGGCCCAGGCCTCACCGGCCACCCGCAGGGTGCCGACCAGGCGCAGTTCGGCCAGCGCCACGGCCGCGGCATTGGCGGTGCCTGCCCCGGACTCCGCCGGCGGCCCTGCACTCGTCGGCGCCTGCGGCGGCCCGTTTCCAAAGGGGCTGCGTGCCCGGGCATGGCGATAGGCCGGCGCTCCGGACGGCACCCAGGTCATGAGCCCCTGACCAGGCGGCGCGGCCGCGCCGGCACGCCACTCCTGCAGGCGCTGCTCGAGCGTCTCGAGCCGAGCCTCCTGACAGCCCGCCAGCAACCCGGCCAGCCCCAGCAACGCAAGACAGCCGCTCCGGACCTTCACTCGCCACCCTCCTCACCCGAGGCGACGAACTGATAGGCGCGCGCCTGCAGCGATAGCCGTACCCCGGCATCGCTCTCGACCATGCGCAGTTCGTGCCAGGTCACCAGGCGCTCGAGCGTCGAGATATCCGCCACGAACCGGCCCAGGTCATGAAAGGCCCCGGAGATTTTCAGGGAGACGGGGTGCACGACCAGTGGCGGCCGTTCGATGACGGGCTGCAGCTCAACGTTGGCGAGTTTCACGCCGCTTTGCTGTGCCGCCCTGCCGATCGCATCGATCAGCGCGGCCATCCCGGACGAGTCGGGAAAGGCCCCGGCAAGCCAGGACAGAGCCTCCTGATGTCGCGCCAGCTGCTCACGCTGCTGCGGCAGACTCGCCACCCTATCCAGCTGGTGGCGATAGCGACTCAGCAACTCCGCCTCCTCGCGTTGCGCCATGGTCAGGGCCTGCATGTCGGGTCGCGCCAGGTAATACAGGCTGAGCGACGCCAGGGCCACGACCAGCAACAGACAGCAGAGCCACTGCACCAGCGGCGGCCAGTGCGCCGCATCGCGAAGGTCCAGCTCCCGCCATTCCACCCGCGCCAGGCGCTGTCTGATGGCCTCTCCTTTCATGAGCGACCCTCCGCGAGCGCGACGCTGAACTGAAAACGCCAGCCGGACGCCTGCGGCGCCACCAACGACAGCGAAGGCGCGCGGAAGACAGACGATGCCCGCAGCGACTGCAACTGTGCCGCGATATGCTGATGACTGGCCGCCACGCCCTTGAGTACCAGCCTGTCCTCGCGCTGTTCGAGCCGCGTATAGGTCACACCTTCCATCAGGGTGGCGGCCAGGCCGTTGAACAGGGCCAGTCCTCGACCGCGCTGTCCCAGACGCGCCCGCAGCGCGACGAGACGCTGATCCAGCACGTCGCGACGCGCCTGCACCTCCGCGCGTGCCTGCAGCGACGGCTGCAGGGCCTGCATATGGCGTTCGATCATGGCCAGGCGGCTGTTTTGGGCGTCCAGGCGCGCCGCATAATGGATGTCCAGGGCGTATCCCAGAGCCAGCCCGAGCAGCACCGAGCCCAGCAGCATGCCGCGCCAGCGTCGACGTCGCGCCTCACGCCGTTCATCACGCCAGGGCAGGAGGTTGATCTCGATGGTCATGTCCACCCCCGCATCGCCAGCCCGCACGCCGTCAGCAGGCCCGGGGCCACGCCGGCGAGCGCGGCTGCATCCACATCCGGGTGCCGGTCGACATCGTGCAGTGGGTCGGCCAGGGCGAGCTGCATGCCGCTCGCCTCGGCCAGTCGTTCGACCAGCCCGGGCAGCACGCTGGCGCCACCCGCCAGCCACAAGTGATTGACCTCCCGACGCTGGCCGGCGGTATGGTACAGCTGCAGGGCTCTGTCGATCTGCTGGGCCAGGTCCTCGACGAAGGGCACCAACAGCCGGCCATGATCGTCGTCGGGCAGAGCGCCGTGATTCCCCGGGATGACGTCGGGCGCGGTGCCCCCGCCGTGGTCGAGCACGTCCTCGAGCAGCGCCCGGCTCCCCAGCGTCATCTCGTGTCGATAGAGGGTTCGGCCGTGCTGCAGCACCTGGAAGCTGCTGAGCTCACTGCCGATGTCGACCAGCGCCGCTGGCTCCCCGGCATCGTCGGGCGCCCCCGTTCGGCCCATGACCCTTGCCATCGAGCGCTCGACGGCAAAGGTCTCGACATCCACCGCGACCGGCTTCAGGCCGGCACGATGCAGCAGTTGCGCACGCTGCTCGACGGCCTCACGGCGACAGGCCACCAGCAGAACGACCTGCTGTTCGGGGTCATCGGCGGACGCGCCCAGGGGCTGGAAATCGAAGGACACTTCACTGAACGGAAAGGGGATATGCTGGTCGGATTCGAGTTGCAGGTGCGCCTCGAGCTCGTCTTCCGTCAAGCCAGCAGGAAACGACAGCGACTTGATGATGGCGGCTTCAGCCGGCACCGCAACACTGGCACACTGGGCACGGCTTCCGGCTTGCCGCCTGACCCGCTGGAGAGCCTCGACGACGCCATCCGTATCGTGGATGCGCCCGTCACTGACGGCACCGCGGGGCAGCGCCGCCACACCATGACCGCACAGCCGCATTGCGCCGCGCGCCATGCGAAGCTCGACAAGCTTGACGGCCGACGCGCCTATATCGATGCCGAGCCTTCCCTTGCTGGCTGATCCGAGTCGCAACACGGCAGGTACCTCCAACCAGTGCGGACATTCAGCGCTTCCGTGCGCTGCGACGAATCGCCTCGACGATCCGTAATTCGAGGGTAGCCATAAATGACAAATTTCACACAAACCGACTGTCGCCAAAGATCCACGCTGGTGGTCCCCTTGCCGTCTTCCTATAATGGCCCTCGAATCTCAAGGCCCAAGACCGCACCTCGCTACGACGTTCTCGCTTTCAGCACGGATACCGCGTTTTCATGAAGTTCCTCAGAACCCTGGTTTTCTCAGCACTCTGGCTGCTGGTCTCACTCACCACCGCCTCGGTGCTGGCCGTCGTCGGCGCAGCGCTCTACTTCGCCCCGGGACTGCCCGACGTGCGACAGCTGCAGGATTTCGAACTGCAGACCCCGCTGCGCATCTTCACCCGGGACGGCAAGCTGATCGGCGAGTTCGGCGAAGAACGGCGCATGCCGGTGGAGTTCGATGAGATACCGCAAGGCATGGTGCAGGCGCTGCTGGCCGCCGAGGATTCCAGCTACTTCGACCACCACGGCGTGGCCCCCAAGGGCCTGGCGCGCGCCGCCTTCGAGCTGGTCGAGAGTGGTGGCGACATCCAGTCGGGGGGCTCGACGATCACCATGCAGGTCGCCCGCAACTACCTGCTGACTCTGGATCGCACCTATATCCGCAAGGTGCGTGAAATCCTGCTGTCCCTCGAGATGGAGCAGATCCTCGGCAAGGAGGACATCTTCGAGCTCTACGTCAACAAGATCTTCCTGGGGCACCGGGCCTATGGCATCGCCGCGGCGGCGGAGGTCTACTATGACCGCCCGCTCGACGAGCTGACGCTGGCCGAACAGGCCATGATCGCCGGCCTGCCCAAGGCCCCCTCGGCATTCAACCCGCTGGCCAATGCCGAGCGCGCCCTGATTCGCCGCAACTGGATCCTGTTCCGCATGCGCGACCTGGGTTATATCGATCAGCAAACCTATCAAGAGGCCGTCCAGAGTCCGGTCACCGCGCGCCGCCATATCACCAAGGCCGAAGTGCAGGCCGATTACGTGGCCGAGATGGCTCGCCAGTTCGCCGTCGACCGTTTCAAGGACAAGGCCTACACCGGCGGCTATCGCATCACCACCACGCTCGACAGCGAGCTGCAACCCATGGCACGCCAGGCACTGGCCAACGGCCTGATTGCCTATGACACTCGCCATGGCTGGCGCGGACCGGAAGAGACCGATATTCCGCGCAGCCTGGCCGAAGCCCAGGAGCGGACCGAGCGCCAGGGGCTAGAGGAAGAACTGTCGGAATCCCCGGAGGTCATGGAAACCGCACGTCAGGCCGCTGAACGCAGCCAGACCAGCGTCGAGGGCATCGACGGGGATGTCAGCAACTGGCTGCAGGTACTCGAGCGCACTCCCGAGCTCGGCCCGCTCAAGCCGGCCATCGTGATCGCCAGTGAAGGCCGTGAGATGCGGGTGCTGACCACCGACCGCGAGATCGTGACCATCGGCTGGGAAGGCCTCGACTGGGCGCGCCCCTACCTCAGCGCGAGCAGTCGCGGCGCCACACCGAACAACGCCGCCGAGATTGCCGAGGCAGGCTCACTGGTGCGCATCCTTCAGCAGGAGGATGACAGCTGGCGGCTCTCCCAGCAGCCCGGCGCCCAGGGCTCGCTGGTCGTGATGGAACCGCAGACCGGAGCGATTCTCGCCCTGCAGGCCGGCTTCGACTTCGATGCCAGCAAGTTCAATCGCGCCATCCAGGCGCGCCGTCAGGCCGGCTCGATCTTCAAGCCCTTCGTCTATCTGGCCGGCATCGAAAGCGGCGAGGTCAACCCGGCAACGGTCATCAATGACGCACCCGTGGTCATGCAGGATGGCAGCGGCGAGATGTGGCGTCCCAACAACGCCAGCGGCGACTTCCGGGGCCCCACCCGGCTGCGTGTCGGCCTGGCCCGCTCGCGCAACCTGGTGACGATTCGCCTGCTGCAATCCATCGGCTTGAGCAACACCCTGAACTTTCTCGACCAGTTCGGCTTCAATCCGCAACGCCTGCCCAATGGCCTCTCGCTGGCACTGGGCAGTGCCAGCCTGACGCCGCTGGAAATGACCCGCGCCTACGCCACCCTCGCCAATGGCGGCTTCCGCGTGCAGCCCTGGTTCATCGAGAGTGTCTCGCGCGGTGAGCAGCAGACCATTATCGAACAGGCCGACCCCGAAGTGGCCTGCCGCGACTGTGCGCCCGACCAGGAGACCACCGAGATCGACGGAGAGACCTACCGTGTCGCGCCGCGCGTCGCCGACCCGGCTTCCATGTACATCCTCCGCGACATGCTGCGCGAAGTGGTGGAAAGCGGTACCGCGCGTGGCGCCCTGGCCCTCGAGCGCGGGGATATCGTCGGCAAGACGGGGACGACCAACGATCAGCGCGATGCCTGGTTTGCCGGCTTCAACATGGACCTCGCCGCCACCGTCTGGGTCGGCAAGGACGACAACTCGCCCACCGCCGAGTATGGCTCCCAGGCCGCCCTGCCCATCTGGGTGGATTTCATGAGCCAGGCCCTGGAAGGACGCCCGGAGCGCCTGCCCGAGCGCCCCGACAATGTGGTCGAACGCCGGGTCGACCCGGAAACCGGCCGCCTGCTGGGCGACAATCAGGGCGGCGGCATCACGGAAATCTTCCGCGCCGACTACCTGCCGAGCCAGCAACCCCGCCGCGTCGACGAGGAAATCGAGCAGGAAAGCGGCTCCCAGGGTACCGGGACCTATGAAGCCATCTTCTAGTGCCGGGCCAGGGCGCTGTCCCTGGCCACTCACGACCCACCAGAAAATGCCGCCAACGGTTCACCCGCTGGCGGCATTGTCGTATGGGCCAGTGCCAGCGATCAGCTGGCGTAGACGTCATCCACCGTCTTCAGCGGGTAATGCGACGGATAGGGCCGCCGCGCCACGCCGGAATCCACGGCCGCCTGAGCGACCGCCGAGGAGACCCGCTCGAGCAGCCGCACGTCGATGGGGGTCGGGATGATGTAGTCACGCCCGAAGCTCATGGCCGGACTATCATAGGCCTCCAGCACGGCCCGAGGCACCGGCTCACGCGCCAGATCCTTGAGCGCATGCACGGCCGCCACCTTCATTTCCTCATTGATCCGCGTGGCCCGCACATCCAGCGCGCCACGGAAGATGAACGGAAAACCCAGCACATTGTTCACCTGGTTGGGATAATCCGAACGGCCGGTGGCCATGATCACGTCGGGGCGTGCCGCATGCGCCAGGTCCGGGGCGATTTCCGGGTCCGGGTTGGTACAGGCGAAGACCACCGGATTGTCGGCCATGCGACGGATATGGTCCGCCGACATCAGGCCGGGACCGGAGAGCCCGACGAAGACATCGGCACCCTCGATGGCATCGGTCAGGGTGCGCTTGTCGGTATCGACGGCGAACATGGCCTTGTACTGGTTGAGATCCTCGCGTCCGGTATGGATCACTCCCTTGCGATCCAGCATGATCAGATTGTCGGAGCGTGCGCCACATGACACCAGCAGCTTCATGCAGGCAATCGCGGCCGCGCCCGCGCCCAGGCAGACGATCCGCGCCTCTTCCAGCGACTTGCCGGCAATATCCAGGGCATTCAGCATGCCGGCCGCGGTGACAATGGCGGTGCCGTGCTGGTCATCATGAAAGACGGGGATATGACATTGCTCGATCAGGGCGCGCTCGATCTCGAAGCACTCGGGTGCCTTGATGTCCTCGAGGTTGATGCCGCCCCAGGTATCGGCAATGCGCGCCACCGTGTCGATGAAGGCTTGCGGGCTCTCGGCATTGACCTCGATGTCCGTGGCATTGATGCCGGCAAAGCGCTTGAAGAGCACGCCCTTGCCTTCCATGACCGGCTTGCTGGCCAGCGGGCCCAGGTTGCCGAGTCCGAGGATGGCACTGCCGTCGGAGATCACCGCCACGAGATTGCCCTTGCCGGTATACAGATAGGCATTTTCCGAATCCTTGGCGATCTCGCGAACCGGCTCGGCGACCCCGGGGCTATAGGCCAGGGCGAGGTCACGGGCCGTGGCGGTGGGCTTGGTCAGTTCCACCGACAGTTTTCCCGGGATGGGGTGGGCGTGATAGTCCAGCGCTGCCTGTCTCTTCGCATCTGTCATGCTATGGATCCGGTTGCCTTGCGGTAGGGCGGCAAAGATTATAGAAAAACCCTCAGGGACTCAACTCGACCGGTTTTCACGCCATTTTAGCGATATTCACACTTATTTTATGACTTTTCTCGTAAAATAACCAAATTCCTTTCCCGTACCCCCGGTGCCCTGCAGCCGCTATTAGTCACACGCCCGCATTGGCGGCGCCATAAACAAAAGAACCCGCCTCGAAGGGCGGGTTCGTCGCGTCTCGACGGCATGCAGCCGTGAGGCGTGCCGGCAGCGGCGGGTCTCAGCGCTTCATCGCAGCGCCGAAACGCTTGTTGAAGCGCTCGACACGACCACCGGTGGTCGCTTGCTTCTGCTTGCCAGTGTAGAAGGGATGGCACTGAGAGCAGACGTCCAGGTTGATGTCCTGACCGGATGTGGTGCCAACGTCGAAGGTGGCGCCACAGGAACAGGTCGCGCTGACCGTCTTGTAATTCGGATGGATACCTTGTTTCATCTTGAGCCTCGCAAAGCTGTATGCCGCCACCTGATCCATTGCCAGGCACCGCATACGGGTTATCGGAACGTTCAACCGGCTGGCCGCGTCGATGACAGTCACGCGGCGGGCCTGTATTCTAGCAGAGCCGGCACCGGAGGCCAATTGCTCGACACATCCTGCACCACGCCCAGCGTCCTGGGGGTCGCCATTCCCTCGCCGCTGCGCCGCCTGTTCGACTACCGGCCGGACGGCCCGGCGCCCACCGACGGCTGGCAACCCGGGCTGCGTGTGCAGGTGTCCTTCGGCCGCCGCCAGGTCGTCGGCGTCGTCATCGAGTGTCGCGACACCAGTGACCTGCCGCTGGACAAGCTCAAGCCCATCGACGCCCGGCTGGATGATGCCCCGCTCCCCGCGGACTGGCTGTGGCTGTGCCGCTTCACCGCGCGCTATTACCAGCATGCCATCGGCGACACCCTGCAGAATGCCATGCCCGCCCTGCTGCGCCAGGGCCGTTCGCTGACACCACGCACCCGGGAACGCTGGACGGCCAGCCACGCGGCCCGCGGCGACGCCCCTCCGGAACTGTCGCGGGCCCCGCGCCAGGCGGCTCTGCTGGACATGCTGCAGCAGCATGCCCAGGGTCTGGTCACCCAGGCCGTGCTGGCCCAGTCATTCACTCGCGAACAACTCAAGGCGCTGGTCAACAAGGGGCTGGTCGAACGCCACGAGGAGCCGATGACCGGCGGGCAACAGCCGCAGGGGGCGGTACTGGCCGAGCCCGCCCTGCCGCTGAACGGCGAGCAGGCTGCCGCCATGGCCAGGCTCCACGCCGGCCTCGATACCTTCCATCCCTGCCTGCTGCATGGCGTGACCGGCAGCGGCAAGACCGAGGTCTATCTGCAACTGATCGAGGCGGTCATCACCCGGCAGCGCCAGGCACTGGTACTGGTCCCGGAGATCGGCCTGACACCCCAGACCCTGGAGCGCTTTCGCAAACGCTTCCAGTGCACCGTGGTCGCCCTGCACTCCGGGCTCACCGACAACGACCGCCTGGACGCCTGGGAGGCCGCCGCCAGCGGCCGCGCGCCCATTGTCATCGGCACGCGGTCGGCCATCTTCACGCCGTTGGCCCGCCCCGGGGCCATCATCGTCGACGAGGAGCACGACGGCTCCTTCAAGCAGCAGGAAGGCCTGCGCTACCACGCCCGCGACCTGGCCATCATCCGCGCCCAGCATCACGCCATCCCGGTCGTTATGGGCAGCGCCACGCCCGCCCTGGAAAGCCTGCAGCACGCCACTGCCGGGGATTATCACCACCTTCGCCTGACACAGCGTGCCAGCCGGCATGCGCCGGCACGCCTCGAGCTGGTGGACCTGCGCGGCCGCACCCGCCAGGGCGGCCTGATCACGCCGGTCCTCGAGGCCATCACCACGACGCTGAACGCCGGCCATCAGGTGCTGGTCTTCATCAACCGCCGGGGCTTCGCGCCCACCCTGGCCTGTCACGCCTGCGGCTGGCTGGCCGAGTGCAATCACTGCGATGCCCACATGACACTGCATCGTCAGCCACCGCTGCTGGCCTGCCACCATTGTGACCACCGTCGCCCCCTGCCCGATGCCTGCCCCGATTGCGGCAGCGCCGACCTGCGTCCGCTGGGCAGTGGCACGGAACGCACCGAGGAGACCCTGGCCGAGCGTTTTCCCGACACCCCGGTTCACCGCATCGACCGGGACAGCACGCGGCGCCGCGACGCCCTGGAACAGACCCTGACCGAGGTCAGGCGCGGCGAGCCCTGTCTGCTGGTCGGCACCCAGATGCTGGCCAAGGGGCACCACCTGCCGCACGTCAACCTGGTGGTGGTGGTCAACGCCGATGCCGGCCTCTACGCCAGCGATTTCCGCGCCCTGGAGCACAGCGCCCAGCTGCTGGAACAGGTCGCCGGACGCGCCGGACGCTCCGCCCATCCGGGTCGTGTCCTGGTGCAGACCCTGCACCCGGATGACCCCAACCTGAGACTGCTGGCCGCACGCGGCTACGACGCCCTGGCCGAGCAATTGTTGGAGGAACGCCGCGCCGCCGCGCTGCCGCCCTTTCGCTACCTCGCCCTGCTGCGCCTGGAGAGCCCCGCAGAGCAGGATGTCAGCAGTCTGGCCGAAAGCGCCTCCACCGCCACTCGTGCCTTCATCGAGCAGAGCGAGCTGGACATCGACTGCCTCGGCCCCGTCCCCGCGCCCATGGAACGCCGCCAGAACCGCTACCACATGCAGATCATGCTCGGCGCCGACAAACGCAGCCGCCTGCACGCCGCCTGCGCCCAGCTGATCGCCTGGATGGAAGCCGAACCCGGCGCACGCCGCGTCCGCTGGTCGCTCGACATCGACCCGCAGACACTGAGCTGAAGGCTGGAAGAGAAAAGAAGGAAGAAGGAGGTGGCGCGCAGGAAAGTATGTTGGGCCCAGATACTAAAGTGCAGTTTCATGACTCAAGGCTCGGCGCGAGTTCCCATCCTTCCGACTTCCAGCCCGGCCGACAGGCCGGGCGCTCTTCCCTCTTCAAGCGGCGTAGCCGCGTCCTTGCCGACCGGGGTTTAAAGCCGCGCCACAATTGTCGATAATACGCGACCAACTGCCCATTGAAGGGCGAGCGCCGGGGGCGCCGGGTGGCGGTCCTGCCGGGCCGCGTCATCCGCCGCTCCCCACAAGCCCGCGCCACAGGACATCGACGACGCCCCATGAAAGACACCATCATCTCGCTACTGGAGAGCGCCCTGGCCGAACTCCGGGACCAGGGAGTTCTTCCCGCCGAGCTGGCGCCGACCATCAAGGTCGAACCGGCCCGGGACAAGGCTCATGGCGACTACGCCACCAACCTGGCGCTGATGCTGGCCAAGCCGGCCGGCCTCAACCCGCGCGAACTGGCCGACAAGCTGGTGGCGGCACTGCCCGACAGCGAGGCCGTCAGCAGGGTCGAGATCGCCGGCCCCGGCTTCGTCAACTTCTTCGCCGCGACCGACGCCGCCGCCCAGGTGGTACGCCACATCCTCGACAGTGGCGATGCCTACGGCCGCAGCATGATCGGCCGCGGCCAGAAGGTCCAGGTGGAGTTCGTCTCGGCAAACCCCACGGGGCCGCTGCACGTCGGCCATGGTCGTGGCGCCGCCATCGGCGACTGCCTGTGCCGGTTGATGGCCGCCTCGGGCTTCGATGTCACCCGCGAGTTTTATTACAACGACGCCGGGGCGCAGATCGCCAACCTGGCGTTATCCGTTCAGGCACGCACCCGGGGGCTGACCCCGGACGACGACGCCTGGCCCGAGGACGGCTATCGCGGTGGCTACATCGCGGATGTCGCCCGCAGCTACATGGCCGGCGAGACCGTGCATGCGGATGACCGCCATGTCACCGGCCGCGGCGACCCCGAGGATCTGGATGCCATACGCGACTTCGCCGTGGCCTATCTACGTCGCGAGCAGGACCTGGACCTCCACGCCTTCGGCGTGAACTTCGATGTCTATTTCCTCGAGTCCTCGCTGTATGACGCAGGCAAGGTGGCCGCCACCGCCGCACGCCTGGCGGACAACGGCCACACCTACGAGCAGGATGGCGCCACCTGGCTGCGCACCACCGACTTCGGTGACGACAAGGACAGGGTGATGCGCAAGCAGGATGGTCACTACACCTACTTCCTGCCCGATGTCGCCTACCACCTGGACAAGTGGCAGCGTGGCTTCACGACCGTGATCAACGAGCAGGGCGCCGATCATCACTCCACCGTGACCCGCGTGCGCGCCGGCCTGCAGGCCCTCGAAGCCGGCATCCCCGCTGGCTGGCCGGACTATGTGCTGCACCAGATGGTGCTGGTCACCCGCTCCGGCGTCGAGGTCAAGCTGTCCAAGCGTGCCGGCAGCTACGTCACCCTGCGCGACCTGATCGACGAAGTGGGACGCGATGCGACGCGCTTCTTCCTGGCCGCGCGCCGCGCCGACTCTCAGCTGACCTTCGATATCGACCTGGCGCGCTCCCAGTCGAACGACAACCCGGTCTACTACGTGCAGTACGCCCATGCCCGTGTCTGCAGCATGCTGCGCAAGGCCGAGGCCGAATCACGCCCCTTCGACCACGACCAGGCCCTGGCCAATCTCGGTCGACTGGATACCGAACAGGAAAAGACCCTGCTCAACCGGCTGTCGCGCTATCCGGAAGTCGTCGAACGTGCCGCCATCGCCCGTGAACCTCAGCAGGTCGCACAGTACCTGCAGGACCTCGCCGCGGAATTCCACACCTGCTACAACGCCGTCAAGGTGATGGTCGACGACGCGGCCGCGCGCAATGCCCGTCTGGCGCTGGGCCTGGCAACCCGCCAGGTGCTGCGCAACGGCCTGGACGTGCTGGGTGTCAGCGCCCCCGAGGAGATGTAAGCCATGGCCACCCGCAAGAAGGCGCCGCCACGCAAGCGCGGCGCCACCAACCAGCGCTCGAAGACCAAGCAAGCGGCGCCGCGGCGTGTCGTTCCCGGCTGGCTCTGGGGGCTATGCGGCCTGGTGGCCGGTTTCCTGATTTCCCAGCACCAGCACGGCACCGCTCCCTGGCAGGCCGACACGACATCGCCCGAAACCGCCGTTGCCCCTCAGGCCACCGAGGAGGCCGCGACTGACGGGGCGGACGACGAGTCGGCGTCACAGGCCGACGCCGAGCCCAGCGAACCGGCCATGCCGACCTTCGAATTCTACACCCTGCTGCCGGAATCCGAAGTCGTCGCCCCGGGCGGCAACATGCCCGAATCCACCGCCACGCCGCCCTCTCGCGATCAGGCTCAGGAAGGCGAGGACACTGACGGCGACGAGTCGGACACCAGCAGCGACGCGCCTGCCGATGATCCGATCGCCGAGGTCATCGCCGCCAATACCAACCAGTCCTCGGAACCATCCTCCAGCCAGCCTCAAGTCGAGGAAGGCGGCCGCTACATGCTGCAGGCGGCCTCCTTCCGTTCGACGGCCGACGCCCGGAAACTGGCCAACCGCCTCAAGGATTTCGGCCTGCTGGCCAACATCACCGAGGTCAAGACCGGCGATGGCGCCACCTGGCACCGTGTTCAGGCCGGTCCCTACACCGACCGCAACGAACTCGCCCGCGCCCAGGACCTGATGGTCACCCAGGGCATCGAGCCGCTGCTCATCCAGTTGCAGAACTGACCACGGGGCGGCCCTGCCGCCCCGCATCAGGCGGTTGAATTTCCCCCCGGCTGCCCGCACCTATCCGGATAACGCTAGTTCTCGGCGTCAGCCCGCTGACGCCGCCAGTCATCGGGAGCCATTCGCTTCCACAAGGAGTTCCCTCCATGACCACGATCGTTTCCGTGCGCCGCGGCGACCAGGTGGCTCTGGCCGGCGATGGCCAGGTCTCACTGGGTGATACCGTGATGAAAGGCAACGCCAGCAAGGTGCGTCGCCTCTACCGTGGCCAGGTACTGGCCGGATTTGCCGGCGGTACCGCCGACGCCTTCACGCTGTTCGAACGCTTCGAGGCCCAGCTGGAAAAATACCAGGGCAACCTGGTGAAGTCGGCCGTCGAGCTGGCCAAGGACTGGCGCACCGACCGCGCGCTGCGTCGCCTGGAGGCCCTGCTGGCGGTGGCCGACAAGCATGCCTCGCTGATCATCACTGGCAATGGCGACGTCCTCGAACCCGAGCGCGGCATCATCGCCATCGGCTCCGGCGGCAACTATGCCCTGGCCTCGGCGCGCGCCCTGCTCGAGAATACCGACCTGTCGGCCCGCGAGGTCACCGAGAAGTCGCTGGAAATCGCCGGCGATATCTGTGTCTACACCAACCACCACGTCACGCTGGAAGAGCTCTGATCATGACTCAGATGACCCCCCGCGAAATCGTCCATGCCCTGGACCAGTACATCATCGGCCAGCAGGACGCCAAGCGTGCCGTGGCCAGCGCCCTGCGCAACCGCTGGCGTCGCATGCAGCTCGACGAGGAGCTGCGCCAGGAAGTCACACCCAAGAACATCCTGATGATCGGCCCCACCGGTGTCGGCAAGACCGAGATCGCCCGCCGCCTGGCCAAGCTGTCCGGCGCGCCCTTCATCAAGATCGAGGCCACCAAGTTCACCGAAGTGGGCTATGTGGGCCGCGATGTCGAATCGATCATCCGCGACCTCACCGAAGCCGCCATCAAGCTGGTGCGCGAGCAGGCCAAGGACGAGGTACGTCATCGTGCCGAGGATGCCGCCGAGGACCGCATCCTCGATGTGCTGCTGCCACCGCCGCGCGGCCAGGAAGACCAGCCGCGCACCGACAACGCCACCCGCCAGAGCTTCCGCAAGAAGCTGCGCGAGGGCGAACTCGACGACAAGGAAATCGATATCGAGGTCACGCCCCAGGGTCAGGGCATGGACATCATGACCCCGCCGGGCATGGAAGAAATGACCAGCCAGCTGCAGAGCATGTTCTCCAGCATGGGCAAGCAGAAGACCGAGACGCGTCGTGTCGCGGTCAAGGATGCCTTCTCGCTGCTGCGTGACGAGGAAGCCGCCAAGCTGGTCAACGAGGATGACATCAAGCAGCGCGCCATCGAGGCCGTCGAGCAGCATGGCATCGTCTTCCTCGACGAGCTCGACAAGGTCGCCAAGGGCAGCGGCCAGTCGAGCGGCGGCGAAGTCTCCCGCGAAGGCGTGCAGCGCGACCTGCTGCCACTGATCGAGGGCTCCACGGTGTCGACCAAGCACGGCATGGTGAAGACCGACCACATCCTCTTCATCGCCTCCGGCGCCTTCCACCTGTCGCGCCCCTCGGACCTGATTCCGGAGCTGCA
>NZ_JAUFPM010000003.1:0-10012 GCF_030409265.1 Halomonas sabkhae | reverse complement strand
CACCGAGCCCTCCGCGGCCCTGACGCGTCAGTACGAGGCCCTGCTCAGGACCGAAGGGCTGGACGTGACCTTCACCGAAGACGGCATCGAGCGCATCGCCGAGATCGCCTTCAAGGTCAACGAAGGTACCGAGAACATCGGCGCCCGCCGGCTGCACACGGTCATGGAACGCCTGCTCGAGGAAGCCTCGTTCAAGGGCTCCGACATGGGCGACAGCCTGACCATCGACGCCGCCTACGTCGACTCCCAGCTCGGCGAACTCGCCGTCGACGAAGACCTGTCGCGGTATATTCTCTAAGACGCGAGTCGCGAGTTACGAGCCGCGAGTAGCTCGTAGCTCGTAGCTCGTCAGGAGGTTCAGATGAAGGCTCCGATTCCGATCCAGGTGCATTACCACAAACAGGCGCGCGAGCTGGAGTTGATCTACGAGGACGAGGTCAGCTTCCGCTTGTCGGTGGAGTACCTGCGCGTCTTCTCGCCCTCCGCCGAGGTGCGGGGGCACGGCGGCCCCGAGTCGGCGACGCTGCAGGTCGGCAAGAAGCATGTCGGCCTGACCAACATCTCCCAGGTCGGGCGTTATGCCATCAAGCTGCACTTCGATGACGGCCATGACAGCGGCATCTACAGCTGGGAATATCTGTATGATCTCATCCAGCGCCGCGAGAGCTACTGGAACGGTTATCTCAAGCAGCTGGAACAGGCAGGCGCATCCCGCGAGCCCCAGGGTATCGAGATCCGCCAGTTGTAACGGGCCGCGTCTGCGTCAAGACAAGAGCGGTCGCGGGGCGCTACAATGGCCTGCCCGTGGGCGAGCCCACGGGTATCGCGTTTTTTCAGTGCAGCTGACTCGGGAGCCCCGCGCATGACCAGCGACAAGCACACCACGCACTTCGGCTACCAGGAAGTCCCGGTCACCGAGAAGGCTTCCCGCGTGGCGGATGTCTTTGACTCGGTCGCCTCGCGCTACGATGTCATGAACGACCTGATGTCATTCGGCATTCATCGTGTCTGGAAGCGGCTGACCATCGAGCGCGCCGCGGTGCGTCCGGGCCACAGCGTGCTCGACATCGCCGGTGGTACCGGTGATCTGACCTTCAGGTTCTCGCGCCTGGTCGGCCCGCGGGGCCGGGTGGTGCTGGCCGACATCAACGAGTCCATGCTGCGGGTCGGCCGTGACAAGCTGCTGGATCGCGGCGTCGGCGGCAACGTCGAGTATGTCCAGGCCAACGCCGAGACCCTGCCCTTCCCCGACAACAGCTTCGACTGCATTACCATCGCCTTCGGCCTGCGCAACGTCACCGATCAGAATGCCGCCCTGCGTTCCATGACCCGTGTGCTCAAGCCCGGTGGCCGCCTGCTGGTGCTGGAGTTCTCCAAGCCCCGGAGTGCCGTGCTCAATCGCGCCTATGACGAGTACTCCTTTCGCCTGCTGCCGCGCATGGGCGAGTTCGTCGCCGGTGACGCCGACAGCTACCGCTACCTGGCCGAGTCGATTCGCATGCACCCCGACCAGCAGACCCTCAAGGGCATGATGGAAAACGCCGGTCTCGAGCGGGTCGAGTACACCAATCTGACCGGCGGCATCGTCGCCCTGCACCGCGGCATCAAGCTGTGAGGACGAGATGACATCGACCCTCTTGCTGGCCGGCCTGGAACGCACCCTCAACGCCCTGCTCGCCCGGGACCCCGCGGCCCCGGCACGGCTGGCGCGCCTGAGCGGGCAGCGCGTCCTGCTGCGCCTGGAGTCTCCTGCCCTGGCGATCAGCCTGCACTTCCATGATCAGGGCATCGACCTGATGCGCCCCGCTGACGCCGAAGAAGGAGACTTCGACGCCACGGTGGAGCTCGATGCCGAAACCCTCGGCGAACTCCTGGGCGGCGCCGACATCGAGCGCCTGATGTTTCAGGGCAAGCTGGCGGTGCGCGGCCGCGTACACTTGCTGGAAGAGATGCGCGACCTCCTCGTGGATCTCGACCTGGACTGGGAAGGCGAAATGGCGCACTGGCTCGGCGACGTGCCGGCCCACAGCCTGGCCGAGGGCCTGCGCCATGTCGGCCGCTGGGGACTGCGCACCCAGCGCGAGCTGCGCGCGGATGTCGCCGAATACGTCTTCGAGGAAGCACGATTGCTGCCGGGCCAGCACCAGTTCGAGGCCATGCGCGACCACCTGACCGAACTTGAGCTGGCCACCGACCGTCTCGAAGCCCGCCTGACCCGCCTGCGCCGCCGCCTGCTGGCGACGGAGGCCAGCGCATGATCCGGCGCCTGATGCGCATCGTCTGGGTGATCAGCCGCTACCGGCTGGACACCCTGGTGCCCATGGAACGCCTGCCCTGGTGGCTGCGCGGGATCTTCATGCTGTCGCCGCTGCGACTGATCGCCATCGGCCCCCGGCGCCGCGGCGAGCGCCTGCGACTGGCCCTGGAAACCCTGGGCCCCATCTACATCAAGTTCGGCCAGGTGCTGTCGACCCGTCGCGACCTGCTGCCGCCGGACATCGCCGACGAGCTCAAGCGCCTGCAGGATCAGGTGCCGCCCTTCCCGGGCGATCAGGCCAGGGCACTCGTCGAGGCAGAGCTCGACATGTCCATCGAGGACGCCTTCGCGCGCTTCGCCGAAAGCCCTCTGGCCTCGGCCTCCATCGCCCAGGTGCACGCCGCCACCCTGCACGGCGGCGAGGATGTGGTGGTCAAGATCATCCGCCCCGGCATCGAGGCCGTCATGCGTCAGGACATGGCGTTGCTGTACCGCCTCGCCGGCATCCTGGCCCATGTCCCGGAAGCCCGTCGGCTGCGCCCCGTGGAGGTGGTGCGCGACTATGAATCGACGCTCTTCGATGAGCTCGACCTGACCAAGGAAGCCGCCAACACCTCGCAGCTGCGGCGCAATTTCCAGCACTCACCGCTGCTCTATGTCCCCGCCACCTACTGGGATCTGACGCGTCACCGCGTCATGGTCCAGGAACGCATCCATGGTGTACCGGTGGCCGATACCGACACTCTCGCGGCGCAGGGCACCGACCTCAAGAAGCTCGCCGAACGCGGGGTGGAGATCTTCTTCACCCAGGTCTTTCGTGACAACTTCTTCCATGCCGACATGCATCCGGGCAATATCTTCGTGTCCCGCGAGGCCCCCGCGGACCCGCAGTACATCGCCATCGACTGCGGCATCGTCGGCAGCTTGACCCGCGAGGATCAGGACTACCTGGCGCGCAACCTGCTGGCCTTCTTCCATCAGGACTATTACGAAGTGGCCGCCCTGCACATCGAATCCGGCTGGGTCGGCGAGGATACCCGCGCCAACGAATTCGCCGCCGCGGTGCGCACCGTCTGCGAGCCGATCCTCGAGAAGCCGCTCAAGGACATCTCCTTCGGCCAGGTGCTGCTGGGTCTCTTCCAGACCGCGCGACGCTTCAACATGGAAGTCCAGCCCCAGCTGGTGCTGCTGCAGAAGACCCTGCTCAACATCGAGGGCCTGGGCCGCCAGCTCTACCCCGACCTGGACCTGTGGGCCACGGCCAAGCCCTTCCTGGAGCAGTGGATGCGCGAACGCGCCGGCGCCCGCGGCTTCTGGGAATCCCTCAAGCGCCAGGCGCCCGAACTGTCCCGACAGCTGCCGGAACTGCCGGTGCTGGCCCATCAGGCGCTGGTGCGCGCCGAGCATGGCCACCATCAGCAACGCCGCCAGTCCGAGGCCATAGGCCGCATTCAGCGGCGTCTGGATGTCCGCGCGCAACGCCAGCGGCGCCTGCGCCTGGGCGGGCTCCTGGTGATCGGCGCCCTGGCCTGGCAGCCCCTGCTCGCATGGGCCAGCGAACAGCCCTGGCCGGTGCTCGGCGCCGCCCTGCTGGGCGGGCTGCTGCTGACCTGGAACTGACCCTCTGCAATGGAACCGTAACCCATGAGCGATACCCTGGAACGCCTCCACGACGTACTCGAGCAGCGCCGTCAAGCCAACCCGGATGACTCCTATGTCGCGGCCTTGCATCACAAGGGCTTGAACAAGATACTCGAAAAGGTCGGTGAAGAAGCGACCGAAACACTGCTGGCCGCCAAGGACGCCGAGCACGGGGGAGAGTCGCAACGCCAGGCATTGATCGCCGAAACCGCCGACCTGTGGTTTCATAGTCTGGTCATGCTCTCGCACCTGGACCTGGATCATCACCAGGTGCTCGACGAGCTGGCCCGTCGCTTCGGCATCTCCGGGCACGACGAAAAGGCTGCGCGATAGACTCCCTGTGGAACTGTCACCAGCGTCTCGCACCATCGCTTCGCGGGCAGCGGAGCCAAACCTGAGGAAGCTCCCATGTTAGGTGGTATCAGTATCTGGCAACTGCTGATCGTACTCGGCATCATCATCCTGATCTTCGGCACCAAGAAGCTGCGCAACGTCGGCGGCGACCTGGGCGGTGCCCTCAAGGGCTTCAAGAAGGCCATGCATGACGAGGACAAGGACCAGGACGCCGACAACAAGGACGACCCACAGGCGCGCATGAGCCACGACGAGGAAGGGAACACCTACGACGCCAGGGCCGAGCGCAAGGCAGAAGAACGGGAAGAGCGCAAGTAAGCCGCCATGTTCGACATCGGCTTCCTCGAACTCCTCATCCTCGGCGTCGTCGGCCTGCTGGTACTCGGCCCCGAGCGTCTGCCCCGGGCCGCCCGCACCGCCGGGCTGTGGATCGGTCGCATCAAGCGCACCGTTGCCGACATGCAGCGCGAGATCAACTCCCAGCTCGAGACCGAAGAGCTGCGCCGCCAGCTCGACGAGCAGCAGAAAAAGCTCGACGAGGGCGTGAACAGCGTCAAGCGTGATGTCGAAGGCATGGCCGACACGGGCCGCTCCGACGCCGAGCGCACCGAGCCGGACACCTCGGCATCGGCCGACACCACCTCCGCTGCCGATGACAAGGACGCCCCCTCGCGATGAGTCAACAGGAGCACAAGCACGCCCCGCTGATCGAACACCTGGTCGAGCTGCGTTCGCGGCTGATGCGGGCCGTGGTGGTCATTCTGGTCATCTTCCTCGGGCTCTATGCCTTCGCCAACGATATCTACACCTTCGTCGCCGACCCGCTGATGGCCCTGCTGCCGGAAGGCTCGCAGATGATCGCCACCGAGGTGGCATCGCCCTTTCTCGCTCCCTTCAAGCTGACCCTGATGGTGGCCTTCCTGATCGCGGTGCCCTTCGTGCTGCATCAGGCCTGGGCCTTCATCGCCCCGGGGCTCTACGCCAACGAGAAACACCTGGCGCTGCCCCTGCTGGCTTCCAGCATCGTGCTGTTCTATGCCGGCATCGCCTTTGCCTACTATGTGGTCTTTCCGCTGCTGTTCCAGTTCTTCACCCAGACCGGACCGGCCCAGGTGGCGGTGATGACCGACATCCAGCAGTACCTGAACTTCGTGCTCAAGCTGTTCTTCGCCTTCGGGGTCGCCTTCGAGATCCCCGTGGCCACCTTCCTGCTGATTCTCTCCGGCGCCACCACGGTCCAGAGCCTGGCCAGCAAGCGGCCCTACATCATCCTCGGCTGTTTCATCATCGGCATGCTGCTGACCCCGCCCGACGTCGTCTCGCAGAGCCTGCTCGCCGTGCCTATGTACCTGCTCTACGAAGTCGGCCTGCTGCTCGGCCGACTCGTCAAGCGGAAGCGGGAAGATGGGGAGTAAAAGAGGGAAGAGGGAAGAGGGAAGAGGGAAGAGGGAAGAGGGAAGAGCAAGCTAGCGCCAGGGGTTGGAACGTCAAGGGGGTCCTTCCCTCTTAAAGGCGCGAAGCGCCGTTCTTCCCTCTTATAGCGGCGTAGCCGCTCTTCCAGCTTACAGATCCATCATCTCGTCGATGCGGTCGACGAGCTTGAAGATGCCGGTGGCGGCTTCGCCGATGCGCGTCGCCAGCATGTAGGCGGGTGTGGTGACCACCCGGTTCTCGAAGTCCACCACGATATCCTCGACGCCACAGCTGCGGTGCAGGCCGCCCATGGCGCTGATGGCGCCGGCGACACTGGGGTCATGGCCGACGGTCACGGCGATCCCCGGACCCAGCAGGCGCGGCACCATGACCGGTGCGATACACATCAGGCCGATGGGCTTGCGGTCGGCGTGGAAGTCCGCCAGGGCTTCACTCAGGCCCTGCTGAATGACCAGATCGGAGCCTTCCGCGGCAAAGGTCGAGAGGTTCTTGGCGGCGCCGAAGCCGCCCGGCAGGATCACGGCATCGAAATCATCGGCTTCCAGTTCCGCCAGCGGCGCAATATCGCCCCGCGCCAGACGCGCCGACTCCACCAGCACATTGCGACGTTCCCCGGGTTGCGCCTCGCCGGTGCGATGGTCGATCACATCATGCTGGTCGATGTCCGGGGCAAAGCAACGATAACCGATCCCCAGCTGGTCCAGGCGCAGCAGCGTCAGTGTCGACTCATAGATTTCCGAGCCATCCTGAACCCCGCACCCCGACAGAATCACCGCTACTTGCTTGCTCATGCTCGTCTCCTTGAAGGCGTCTTCCCACCGGCTTCTTCCGCGCGCGGGTCGATCCAAATGAAACCTTCACTGTAGAGAGTCGCATGGGGTGCGACAAGGCGCATCTGTCAGGGTCCTGCCACATTGATATACTGACGGCACTGTCATCACGACGTCATCTTCTGCCGCCATCATCAACAGGCGGCCAGGGTTCACCGCTGGAGGATCATCTTGAGTCTCACGACGACACGCCAGTTTCCCGCTACCCGCATGCGCCGCATGCGCCGTGACGACTTCTCGCGCCGCATGATGCGCGAGAACGGCCTGACCGCCGCCGACCTGATCTGGCCGGTGTTCGTGCGCGAGGGTGAGGGGCAGCGCGAAGCCGTTCCGTCCATGCCGGGCGTCGAGCGCCTGTCACTGGATCTGCTGATCGAGGAGGCGCGTGACGCTCGCGACCTGGGCATCCCCGTCATGGCCGTTTTCCCGGTGGTCGAACCGACGCTCAAGAGCGAGCTGGCCGAGGAATCCTACAGCGCCACGGGGCTGATGCAGCGCAGCGTGCGGGCACTGAAAAACGCCGTGCCGGAGCTCGGCATCATGACCGACGTGGCCCTGGACCCCTACACCAGTCACGGTCAGGACGGCATTCTCGACGGCCAGGGCCATGTGCTCAACGACCGCACCGTGGAGACACTGCTCAAGCAGGCCCTGTCGCACGCCGAGGCCGGCGCCGACATCATCGCGCCCTCCGACATGATGGACGGGCGCATCGGCACCATCCGTCAGGTTCTCGAGCAGGAACGGCTGCACGACACGCGCATCATGGCCTACAGCGCCAAGTACGCCTCGGCGTATTATGGCCCCTTCCGTGATGCCGTGGGGTCGGCCAGCAACCTCGGCAAGGCCGACAAGTCCAGCTACCAGATGGACCCGGCCAACCTCGACGAGGCCCTGCACGAGGTCGCCCTGGACCTCAGCGAGGGTGCCGATATGGTGATGGTCAAGCCCGGCATGCCCTACCTCGACGTGGTGCGCCGGGTGAAGGACGAGTTCCGCGTGCCGACCTTCGCCTACCAGGTCAGCGGCGAGTACGCCATGCACATGGCCGCCTTCGAACACCAATGGCTGGATGCCGACGCCGTCATGCTGGAGTCCCTGATGTGCTTCAAGCGCGCCGGCGCCGATGGAATCCTGACCTATTTTGCCAAACGAGCGGCGCGACTGCTGAGCAGCGCGCCTGACGATACCTGAAAAGCGGCGAACGTCACCCCGTCAGCCGACAACAGCAGGGAATCCCCATGGACGAATCGCGTAACGACGAGATCAAGCCGGGGCAGGACTCGGTCCTGGGTGCCGAACCGCCGGCACTGCGGCTCAACCAGACGCGGACCGGCATCAAGCCCAAGGCGATGCCGGACCCGGAGGCCGACCTCACCGACCCCAACCTGTATTTCAATCGCGAGCTGTCCCATCTGCAGTTCAACGTGCGGGTGCTCGAACAGGCGCTGGACGAGGCGCATCCGTTGCTCAACCGCCTGATGTTCCTGCTGATCTTTTCGTCCAACATGGACGAGTTCTTCGAGATCCGGGTGGCCGGGCTGAAGAACCAGCTGGCCCTGGGCGACGAAACCACCGGCGCCGACGGCCGCCCGCCGCGCTCGGTGCTCAACGAGATTTCCCACATTGCGCATGAACAGGTCCAGCGCCAGTACCGCGTGCTCAATGAACACCTGATTCCGCAACTCGAGCAGCAGGGCCTGCGCTTCCGCCGGCGCAGCGACTGGACCAAGGCCCAGCGCGACTGGGTCGCCAACTACTTTGCCACCGAGATCATGCCGGTCATCAGCCCGATCGGCCTCGATCCTTCGCACCCCTTCCCGCGGCTGGTCAACAAGAGCCTCAACTTCATCGTCGAGCTGGAGGGCAAGGATGCCTTCGGCCGCGAGGGCGGCATGGCGATCCTGCCGGCCCCGCGCTCACTGCCGCGGGTGATCGCCCTGCCCGACGAGCTGTGCGAGAAGGGCTTCACCGAGTACGTCTTCCTGTCGTCGATGATCCATGCCCATGCCGAGGAGGTCTTCCCCGGCATGTCGGTGCGCGGCTGTTACCAGTTCCGCCTGACGCGCAACGCCGACCTGTCGGTCGACCCCGATGATGTCTCCGACCTGGCCTCGGCGTTGCGCGGCGAACTGCTCTCCCGCCGCTATGGCAGTGGCGTGCGGCTGGAGGTCGCGGACAACTGTCCGGAAGGGCTGGTCGACTTCCTGATCAAGCAGTTCCAGCTGGAGGAATCGGACCTCTACCGGGTCAGCGGTCCGGTGAATCTGACCCGCATGATGTCGGTGCTCGGCGATGTCGACCGCCCCGAACTGCTGTACCGCAGCTTCACTCCGGGCAACACCAAGGCACTGAACAAGCGCGACAGCGTACTGCAGGCCATGGCCGATGGCGACATCCTCTTGCATCATCCCTTCCAGTCCTTCAATCCGGTGGAAGAACTGCTGCGCGAGGCCGCTCGCGACCCGGACGTGCTGGCCATCAAGCAGACGCTGTATCGCACCGGCGCCGACTCGCCCATCGTCAATGCCCTGGTGGAGGCCGCCGGCAACGGCAAGGAAGTCACCGTGGTCATCGAGCTGCGGGCGCGCTTCGATGAAGCCGACAACCTGGCCCTGGCCTCGCGCCTGCAGGAGGCCGGCGCCATCGTGATCTACGGTGTGATGGCCTACAAGACGCACGCCAAGATGATGCACATCGTGCGCCGCGAACGTGGCGAGCTGCGGCACTACGCCCACCTGGGCACCGGCAACTACCACTCCAAGACCGCCAAGCTGTATACCGACTACAGCCTGCTGACCGCCAATCCGGTGCTGTGTGCCGACGTGCACAAGGTCTTCCAGCAGCTTTCCGGCATGGGGCGGGCACGCCACATCGAGAAACTGCTGCATGCGCCCTTCACCCTGCACGACCGCCTGGTGGAGATGATCGATCGCGAGGCCGCCTTCGCGCGCAAGGGCAAGCGCGCCCACCTGATCATCAAGTGCAACTCGCTCACCGAGCCCAAGCTGATCCAGGCCCTCTACCGGGCCTCCCAGGCCGGGGTGGAGTGCGACCTGATCATCCGCGGCATGTGCTGCCTGCGCCCCGGCCTGCCGGGCATTTCCGAGTCCATTCGGGTGCGCTCGATCATCGGCCGCTTCCTCGAGCACACCCGGGTCTTCCACTTCCACAATGATGGCAAGCCGGAAACCTGGTGCTCCAGCGCCGACTTCATGGCACGCAACATGTTCCACCGCGTGGAGACCTGCTTCCCGCTACTCGACAAGAAGCTGGCGGCCCGGGTGCGCAAGGACCTGGAAACCTACCTGGTGGACAACTGCCAGAGCTGGCTGCTCCAGGGCGACGGCACCTACGTCAAGCAGACCCCGGGCGACGCCGCCCCGATCAGCGCCCAGGAAACCCTGCTCTACGCCTACGCTGCGCGGGCCTAGGAAGAAGGAAGAAGGAAGAAGGAAGAAGTGGTGTGACCCCGAAAAAGTAGACACCTTGTCTC
>NZ_JAUFPM010000029.1:0-3807 GCF_030409265.1 Halomonas sabkhae | reverse complement strand
CTGCCGAGCCTCGCGGATCTGGACAGCGAGGGCGTCGACGTCGATGCCGACGCCATCTGCCAGGCCGAAGGCGCGCGTCAGTACAGCATGGACGAGCTGACTCAGCCCAGCGCGACCGGCACCACCTACTGAGGGCCGATCGCTGCCCCCGGCATTCTGCATGAAGCCGGGGGCGAGGCCTGACAGCGCCCGTCTCTTCTTGTGTTCTGCCTCAGGAGGCCCGTTTGGCCGACACGCAATCCGACGCGGCAGCGCCTGCCACGCCGGCCGATGACACGACCCCGCGCGACGAACTGCTGGCCTGCCTGCTGACCATCGCCCGGGTGCATGGCCACGAGGTCAGCGCCTCGACCCTGGTGGCCGGCCTGCCGCTGGATGATCAGCACGCCCTGACGCCCAGCGTCTTCCCTCGGGCGGCGAGTCGCGCCGACCTCTCGGCGCAGGTCGTCGAGGCCCGGCTGACCCAGCTCAACCCGGCCCTGCTGCCCGCGGTGCTGCTGCTCGAGCCCGGCCGCGCCTGCGTGCTGCTGAGCCTCGATGCCCAGGCCGGTACGGCCCGGGTCGTCTTCCCCGAGCTCGGCGACGCCGAGACCCCCCTGTCCCTGGACGAACTGGACGCGCGCTACAGCGGGCACACGATCTACACCCGCCCGCGCTTCCGTTTCGACGCGCGGGGCGAGTCCGCCGCCCCGCGCCGCGCGCGTCACTGGTTCTGGAGCGTGATCGGCGAGAACCGTCGCCTGTACCGCGACGTCATCCTCGGCTCGGTGATGATCAACCTCTTCGCCCTGGGCATGCCGCTGTTCGTGCTCAACATCTACGACCGGGTGGTGCCCAATCACGCCACCGAGACCCTGTGGGTGCTGTCCCTCGGCATCTTCCTGGTGCTGTGCTTCGACCTGGTCATGCGCCTGGTGCGCAGCCGCTTCGTCGACCTGGCCGCCAGCCGCGCCGACGTCAAGCTGTCGTCCACGCTGATGGCCAAGGTCATGGGCCTCAAGCTCTCGGCGCGGCCGGCCTCCACCGGCTCCTTCGTCTCGACCCTGCAGTCCTTCGAGTCGATCCGCGCCTTCATCGGCTCGGCCACCGTGGTGGCCATGGTCGACCTGCCGTTCGTGCTGATGTTCATGGCCATCGTCGCCCTGATCGGCCCGCCGCTGGTCATCCCGCTGGTGATCGCACTAGTGTTCATCCTGCTCTACGCCATGGCCGCCCAGCGCAAGCTGCACGACCTCTCCGAGACCAGCCAGCAAGTCAGCGCCCAGCGCAACGCCACCCTGGTCGAATCGGTCTCGCAGCTCGAGACCGTCAAGACCCTGCGCGGCGAGAGCCGGGTCCAGAACACCTGGGAAAAGGCCACCGCCTACCTCGCCCAGGTCACCGCCCAGCTGCGTCAGGTCGGCACCTCGGTGACCAGTGTCGCCCAATGGGCCCAGCAGACCGCCGCGGTCTGCGTGATCATCATCGGCGTCTATCTGATCATCGACGGCAACCTGACCCAGGGCGGGCTGATCGCCGCCTACATGCTGACCACCCGCGCCCTGGCGCCGGTCGCCCAGGCCGCCGCGCTGCTGGCCCAGTATCACCAGTCGGCCACCGCCCTGAGCCAGCTCGACGAGCTCATGGACAAGCCCGAAGAACGGCCCCACGACGCCGCCTTCATCGACCGCCCGGTGGTCGACGGCCAGATCCAGTTCGACAAGCTCAGCTTCCGCTACCCCGAGGCCGAGACCCACAGCCTGAGCAACGTCTCGATCGCCCTCAATTCGGGCGAAAGCGTCGCCCTGCTGGGCCGCGTGGGCTGCGGCAAGACCACCCTGCAGAAGCTGCTGCTGGGCCTCTACACGCCCACCGAAGGCAGCGTCATGGTCGACGGCGTCGATACCCGCCAGTTCGACCCCCATCAACTGCGGCGTCATATGGGGCACGTGCCCCAGGACGTGCGGCTGTTCTACGGCAGCCTGCGCGACAACATCCTGGCCGGCGCCGGCAGCGAGCACGTGGATGACGACGCCCTGCTGCGCGCCATCCACCTCGCGGGCCTGGACGAGCTCGTCAAGGCCCACCCCCAGGGCATCGACCTGCCGGTGGGCGAAGGCGGCCAGATGCTCTCCGGCGGCCAGCGCCAGGCCGTGGCCATCGCCCGCGCGGTGATCCACGACCCGCGCATCCTGCTGCTCGACGAACCCTCGAGCGCCATGGACCACAGCAGCGAAGAAGCCCTGAAGAAACGCCTGACCCGCTACGCCGAGGGCAAGACGCTGGTGCTGGTCACCCATCGCACCTCCTTGCTCTCGCTGGCCGACCGCATCGTGGTCATGGACGCCGGACGCGTGGTCGCCGACGGCGGGCGTGACGAGATCCTCAAGGCGCTGCGCGAAGGACGCATCGGGAGGGCCGCTAAATGACATCCCGTCGCGACGCCCAACACCCCGATGATCACGCCACCCCCTCGGATGAGGCCCGAATGACCGCGGACGACGCTCCCCATCGCGATGCCCCCGACCCGGTGCCGGGCGACAACAAGAAGAGCGCCGAGCAACAGGGCTTCGACGCCGTGGGCCACGTCTCACGGGCCGGGGGCAAGCCCTTCCGGCCGCTGATCGACCGCCTCTTCGCGCGCAACGTCAGTGCCGCCCACCTCAACCGCGACTGGGCCAGCGACGCCGACTGGGCGCGCCTGCAGCAGGAGCCCATGCGCGCGCGGCTGCTGCTCTACCTGGTGGGGCTGGTGATCGTCGCGCTGATCGTCTGGGCCTGCTTCGCGCCCATCGACGAGGTCACCCGCGGCACCGGCAGTGTGATCCCCTCGCGTCAGCTGCAGCAGGTGGAGTCCTACGACGGCGGCGTCGTCCAGGAAGTCCTGGTCGAGGAAGGCGACAAGGTCGAGAAAGGCCAGCTGCTGATGCGCATCGACCCCACGCGCTTCCTCTCCAACCTGGGCGAGAACCGCGCCAAGGCACAGTCGCTACAAGCCAAGGCCGAACGCCTGCGGGCGCTGTCGACCGGCTCGGCCTTTACCCCGCCCGAGGACCTGGCCGAGAAGGCGCCGGACGTGGTCGAGCGCGAACGCGAACTCTACCAGCGCGGGCTCGAAGCCCTGGAAGAGAAGGAAGCGATCCTCGAGGACCGGCTGTCGCAGCGCCGTGCCGAGCTCGAAGAAGCCCAGTCGCGGCGCAGCACCGCCAATCGCGAACTCAACATGGCCAGCGAGGAACTGCAGCTGACTCGGCCGCTGCTCGAATCCGGCGCCGTCTCGGAAGTCGAGGTGCTGCGCCTGGAGCGCGAGGTCTCCCAGGCCCGCGGCGAACGCGAACAGGCCGCCGCCCAGGTCAACCGCCTGCAATCGGCGATCGAGGAAGCCCAGGGCGAGCTGCGCGAAGCGCGCCTGCAGGCGCGCAACGAATGGGGCGTCGAACTCTCGACCACGCTGGGCGAACTGGCGGCGCTCAACGAAGCGCGCAGCGGCCTGCAGGACCGGGTGCAGATGGCCGAGGTGCGCTCGCCGGTGGACGGCATCATCCAGCGCCTGCCGATCAACACCCTGGGCGGGGTGGCCCAGCCCGGCGACACCGTGGTGGAAGTGGTACCGACCGACGACACCCTGCTGGTCGAGGCGCGCATCGCGCCGCAGGACATCGCCTTCCTGAAGCCCGGGCAGCCGGCGACGATCAAGCTGACGGCCTACGACTTCGCGATCTACGGCGGGCTGGAAGCGGAACTGACCAACATCAGCGCCGACACCATCACCGACAAGGACGACAACACCTTTTATCTGGTCAAGGTGCGCACCGTGGACGACAGCGA
>NZ_JAUFPM010000028.1:0-1452 GCF_030409265.1 Halomonas sabkhae | reverse complement strand
GAACGCTGGCGGCAGGCCTAACACATGCAAGTCGAGCGGAAACGATCCCAGCTTGCTGGGAGGCGTCGAGCGGCGGACGGGTGAGTAATGCATAGGAATCTGCCCGGTAGTGGGGGATAACTTGAGGAAACTCAAGCTAATACCGCATACGCCCTACGGGGGAAAGCAGGGGCTCTTCGGACCTTGCGCTATCGGATGAGCTTATGTCGGATTAGCTAGTTGGTGAGGTAACGGCTTACCAAGGCGACGATCCGTAGCTGGTCTGAGAGGATGATCAGCCACATCGGGACTGAGACACGGCCCGAACTCCTACGGGAGGCAGCAGTGGGGAATATTGGACAATGGGCGAAAGCCTGATCCAGCCATGCCGCGTGTGTGAAGAAGGCCCTCGGGTTGTAAAGCACTTTCAGTGAGGAAGAAGGCTTGTCGGTTAATACCCGGCAGGAAGGACATCACTCACAGAAGAAGCCCCGGCTAACTCCGTGCCAGCAGCCGCGGTAATACGGAGGGGGCAAGCGTTAATCGGAATTACTGGGCGTAAAGCGTGCGTAGGCGGCTTGGTAAGCCGGTTGTGAAAGCCCCGGGCTCAACCTGGGAATGGCATCCGGAACTGTCAGGCTAGAGTGCAGGAGAGGAAGGTAGAATTCCCGGTGTAGCGGTGAAATGCGTAGAGATCGGGAGGAATACCAGTGGCGAAGGCGGCCTTCTGGACTGACACTGACGCTGAGGTACGAAAGCGTGGGTAGCAAACAGGATTAGATACCCTGGTAGTCCACGCCGTAAACGATGTCGACTAGCCGTTGGGGTCCTTGAGACCTTTGTGGCGCAGTTAACGCACTAAGTCGACCGCCTGGGGAGTACGGCCGCAAGGTTAAAACTCAAATGAATTGACGGGGGCCCGCACAAGCGGTGGAGCATGTGGTTTAATTCGATGCAACGCGAAGAACCTTACCTACCCTTGACATCGTGCGAACTTGGTAGAGATACCTTGGTGCCTTCGGGAGCGCACAGACAGGTGCTGCATGGCTGTCGTCAGCTCGTGTTGTGAAATGTTGGGTTAAGTCCCGTAACGAGCGCAACCCTTATCCTTATTTGCCAGCGATACGGTCGGGAACTCTAAGGAGACTGCCGGTGACAAACCGGAGGAAGGTGGGGACGACGTCAAGTCATCATGGCCCTTACGGGTAGGGCTACACACGTGCTACAATGGCCGATACAATGGGTCGCAAAGCGGCGACGTGGCGCTAATCCCATAAAGTCGGTCTCAGTCCGGATCGGAGTCTGCAACTCGACTCCGTGAAGTCGGAATCGCTAGTAATCGTGAATCAGAATGTCACGGTGAATACGTTCCCGGGCCTTGTACACACCGCCCGTCACACCATGGGAGTGGACTGCACCAGAAGTGGTTAGCCTAACTTCGGAGGGCGATCACCACGGTGTGGTTCATGACTG
>NZ_JAUFPM010000027.1:0-1160 GCF_030409265.1 Halomonas sabkhae | reverse complement strand
CAAGCCGCTAACTCATAGGCTCTGGGCGCCACTCCGCCCAGAGTCTCGTGAGCACGGATTCCATCATAATACTCACAGATGTAATAGCGCACCGCTTCTTTCATCTCACGACGGCTGATCAAGCCCAGATGGTGCAGCCACTCCCGTTTCATCAAGGAGAAGAAGCTCTCCGCACAGGCGTTGTCCCAACAGTTCCCACGCCGAGACATGCTGATCGTAAAGTCTGCCTTATTCAGGGTCGTCAGCACTTCCTCAGCTTGATACTGCCCGCCTTGGTCAGAGTGAAACAGGCTGCTGCCTTTCTTGACCGACCGCCAGCTCAGGGCCTTTTTAATCGCCCGGTTCACCAAAGCGGCATCCACCTGAGGGCTACAGTCGTACCCCACAATACGGCGTGAATACAGGTCCATGACCGTGGCGATGTACAGCCAGCCTTCCTGACACCGGATCTGGGTGATATCCGATACCCAGACATGGTCCTGCTTATCGACACAGAAGCCCCGGTTAAGCAAGTTGGGGCGCGCCGGCAAGCTTGGCTTTGGCTTTCTCCAACCGGGCCGAGGAGCTGTCACAGAGCGATACCCCATGCGTTGCAACAAGCGATGCACTCGGTTCTGACTACAGACGTACCCAGACTGCACAGCTGCCAGCCACAGTTTCCGGTAGCCCGGGATATCATGCTGCCGCTCCGCTTCTTCCCGCAGAAACCGCGACAAGGTCTGGTTGGCCTGATGGCGTGCGGATGGCTTCCTGGAGGCCCACCGATAGTAACCTGAGCGAGACACACCGAGTACCTTGCACATCACGGCGACCGGATACTGGTTGGCGTGATGTCTGATGAAGCTGAACCTTACTTCAGTCCCTTGGCAAAGTACTCTTCGGCCTTTTTTAGGATCTCGACCTCCAGCTCCTTGCGTTCCAGCTGCTTGCGGAGCTTACGGTTCTCCCGTTCCAGGTCTCTTTGGCTCTTTGTAGGCCCCTGATTGGGGACAGGCTTCTTGCTTTGCTTAGTGGTCGACACGTGGTTTCTCCTCCATCGCTCCAGAACACTGACAGGTACGTCGAACTTGGCTGCGATAGCGGCCTGTGAGTCGGCCGTTTCCAAGGAGCACTGCACCACATGCCGCTTGAATTCGGGCGTATACCGCCGACGTGTATGT
>NZ_JAUFPM010000026.1:0-736 GCF_030409265.1 Halomonas sabkhae | reverse complement strand
TTATCCGGATCGAGGACCGTGTGTGGTGGGTAGTTTGACTGGGGCGGTCTCCTCCCAAAGTGTAACGGAGGAGCACGAAGGTACCCTCAGCACGGTCGGAAATCGTGCATTGAGTGCAAGAGCATAAGGGTGCTTAACTGCGAGACAGACACGTCGAGCAGATACGAAAGTAGGTTCTAGTGATCCGGTGGTTCTGAATGGAAGGGCCATCGCTCAACGGATAAAAGGTACTCCGGGGATAACAGGCTGATACCGCCCAAGAGTTCACATCGACGGCGGTGTTTGGCACCTCGATGTCGGCTCATCACATCCTGGGGCTGAAGTCGGTCCCAAGGGTATGGCTGTTCGCCATTTAAAGTGGTACGCGAGCTGGGTTTAGAACGTCGTGAGACAGTTCGGTCCCTATCTGCCGTGGGCGTTGGAGATTTGAGAAGTGCTGCTCCTAGTACGAGAGGACCGGAGTGGACGACCCTCTGGTGTACCGGTTGTCACGCCCGTGGCATTGCCGGGTAGCTAAGGTCGGACGGGATAACCGCTGAAAGCATCTAAGCGGGAAGCCCCCTTCAAGATGAGATCTCCCCGAGGCCTCGAGCCTCCTGAAGGGTCCAGCAAGACGAGCTGGTTGATAGGCCGGATGTGGAAGCGTTGCAAGGCGTTAAGCTGACCGGTACTAATGACCCGTGAGGCTTGACCATATAACACCCAAGGAGTCTGGATGACAGACGAGCCGGGTACG
>NZ_JAUFPM010000025.1:0-47010 GCF_030409265.1 Halomonas sabkhae | reverse complement strand
TCATCGCCCTGCAACTCTGCGTGCTGTTTGCGCTGTTGTTCTGGCCGAACCTGTCGATGTGGCTGGTGGGCTAAAGTGGACGGCATGCGCGACGCTTGATTATGTGCAACATTTGGATTTATTTATCTAACATGCCATTGTGGCCGGCATGCACCAGCGGCGAAACGCCGAGGAGGACAACCCCATGCGCCTGATTCAGTGCCTGCACGAAAACCGGCTGTACGCCGCCCTGGTGGAGAGTGAGGACAGTGTGCGGCTCGCCGACACCGATACCTATCACCTGGCCTGCGACGCCATGAGCTCGGGCCGCTCCATGACCGAGGTGGTCGAGTCTCGCTTGACCGAGACGCGCCTCGACTACGCCCAGCTGGTCGAGACCCGGCGCCTGATGCCACCCCTGACCCACCCGGATCCGGCCCATTGCCTGGTGACCGGCACCGGCCTGACCCACCTGGGCAGCGCCGACGCCCGCTCGGCCATGCACGCCAAGGCACAGGCCAGCGATGAGGACCTGACCGACTCCATGCGCATGTTCAAGCTGGGGGTCGAGAACGGCAAGCCGGCCGCCGGCAAGGTCGGAGCCCAGCCGGAGTGGTTCTACAAGGGCGACGGCGATTGCGTCGTGCCCCCGGAAGCGCCACTGCCATCCCCTTCATTCGCCCAGGATGGCGGCGAGGAGCCCGAGCTGGCAGGTCTCTACCTGATCGATGACAACGGCCGCCCGCGTCGCCTGGGCTTCGCCGTCGGCAACGAGTTCTCCGATCACGTCACGGAACGTTTCAATTATCTGTGGCTGGCCCATTCCAAGCTGCGCGTCTGCAGCTTTGGCCCGGAGCTGCTGCTGGATGAGCTGCCCGACCACCTGGAAGGCCTCAGCCGCATCACCCGCCGCCAGGAAACCCTGTGGGAAAAGCCCTTTCTCACCGGCGAGCGCAACATGGCCCACAGCCTGGCCAACCTTGAATACCATCATTTCAAGTATCCAGGTTTTCGCCGCCCCGGCGATGTGCATGTGCATTTCTTCGGCACGGCCACGCTGAGCTTTGCCGACGCCATCCAGGCGCAGGAAGGCGACCGTTTCGAAATCGAGATTCCCGCCTTCGGCCGGCCGCTGCGCAACCCGCTGACCCACCGGGCAGAGGACGATGAAGTGGAAGTCATTCCACTCTAGACCCGCTGTGATGACAGTGTTCTTGAACATTCCGACCGAGTTTCACGCACCATGACAGGAGCGACCATGACCCTAGAAGGCAAGCAACTCATCGGTAGCGAAACCCTCACCGCGCAGGGCAATTCCTTTCAGGCCGTTGACCCCGCCACGGGAGACAGCCTCGAGCCGACCTTCACCACCGCCGGCCAGGCAGAAGTCAGCCGTGCCACCGAGCTCGCCCGGGCGGCATTCGACCACTACCGCGAAACCGGCCTCGAAGCACGTGCCGGCTTTCTCGAGACCATCGCCGACAAGATCGAGGGCATCGGTGACGAGCTGATCGAACGTGGCATGGCCGAGTCCGGCCTGCCCCGCGCACGCCTGGAAGGTGAGCGCGGCCGTACCTGTGGCCAGCTGCGCATGTTCGCCAGGGTGGTGCGTGCCGGCGAATGGCTGGATGTGCGTGTTGACCCGGCCCTGCCGGACCGCCAGCCCATGCCGCGCGTCGACCTGCGCCAGCGCCACGTGGCACTCGGCCCCGTCGCCGTGTTCGGCGCCAGCAACTTCCCGCTGGCCTTCTCGGTCGCGGGTGGCGATACCGCATCGGCGCTGGCCGCCGGTTGCCCGGTCGTGGTCAAGGGCCATCCGGCGCATCCGGGAACCTCCGAACTGGTCGGCCGCGCCATTCAGAGTGCCGTCGCCGAATGCCGGCTTCCCGAAGGCGTATTTTCCCTGCTGCAGGGCACCGGCAACGAGCTCGGCCAGGCGCTGGTCACCGATGCCGACATCAAGGCCGTGGGCTTCACGGGTTCGCGGGGCGGCGGCACTGCCCTGGCCAGGCTGGCCCAGGATCGCCCGGAACCCATTCCGGTCTATGCCGAGATGAGCAGCATCAACCCGGTCTTCCTGATGCCGGAAGCGCTGAACCATCGTGCCGCCGAGCTGGGCGAAGCCTTCATTGGCTCGCTCAACATGGGCGCCGGTCAGTTCTGCACCAACCCCGGCCTGGTGATCGCGGTCGAGGGGCAGGGGCTGGACACCTTCCTCTCGGCAGCGGCCGAGGCCGTCAAGGCCAGTGGCACCCAGACCATGCTGACACCGGGCATCCAGCAGGCCTACGACCAGGCCGTCGCCGCGCTGACGTCAAGCGGCAAGGCCACCGAGGTGGCACGCGGCCAGTCCAGCGAAGCGCCCAATCAGTGCCGGACCGGCCTGTTCGTGGCCAAGGCACAGGACTTCCTGGCCGACGAGACGCTGCAGCAGGAAGTCTTCGGTGCGACCTCGCTGGTCATCGCCTGCACCGACCAGGCCGAAGTCAAGCGGGTGGCCGAACATCTGGAAGGTCAGCTGACCGCCACCCTGCACATGGATGACGCCGATACCGAGACCGTGCGCCAGCTGTTGCCGACACTCGAGCGGCGTGCCGGCCGGGTGATGGCCAATGGCTGGCCAACCGGTGTCGAGGTCTGCGATGCCATGGTTCACGGCGGCCCCTACCCGGCCACCACGGATTCACGCACCACCTCGGTGGGCAGCGCGGCCATCCACCGCTTCCTGCGCCCGGTGTGCTACCAGAACCTGCCGCAGGCACTGCTGCCCGACGCCCTGCGTGACGACAACCCGGCCTCGGTCAGTCGCCTGGTCGACGGCAAGCGCGAACACTGATTGCGCCGTGTCCCATCGCCCTCCCATGGTGGTGCGCCACCCTCTGGGAGGGTCCCGACAGGAAACCCTGCCCATGTCTCACGATTATCGACTCCCCGAGGATCACCAACAGGCCCTGCTGGTCGGCAGAGTCTGTTGCGGTGATGCCAGGGGCCCGACCCTGGTGACGGTGCGCGATGGCCAGGTCATCGATATCTCCGCCAGCGTCAATATCATGGCCGACCTGCTGGACCGCGACGATGCTGCCCGGCTGGTCGCGCAGGCCACGGGGCCCGTGCTCTGCGATGTCACCACCCTGCTCGACAATTCCGCGCAGTCGCCCCAGGTAACGCCGCACTTGCTGGCGCCCTGCGATGTCCAGGCCATCAAGGCGTGTGGCGTGACCTTTGCAGTCAGCCTGCTCGAACGGGTGATCGAGGAACAGGCCGGCGGCAGCCCCCAGCGGGCCGGCGAGCTGCGCGCGGAGCTGCAGCAGCTCATCGGTGGCGATCTGTCGCGTATCGTCCCGGGGTCCGAAGATGCCCTGACCCTGCGTGACGAACTCAAGGCGCGCGGCGCCTGGTCCCAGTACATGGAGGTCGGTATCGGCCCGGATGCCGAGGTATTTACCAAGGCCCAGCCGTTGTCCTCGATGGGCTTCGGCGCCTGGGTCGGCCTGCACCCGGCCTCGCACTGGAACAACCCGGAGCCCGAAATCGTGCTGGCCGTCAGCTCGCACGGCCAGCCGGTCGGCGCCAGCCTGGGCAATGACGTCAACCTGCGCGACATCGAAGGTCGCAGTGCCCTGCTGCTGGGCAAGGCCAAGGACAACAACGCCTCCTGTGCCATCGGCCCCTTCATTCGGCTATTCGACGCGCACTTCTCCATGGAGGATGTGCGCCATGCCATGGTCAGCCTGCGCATCGAGGGCGAAAGCGACGACTTCATGCTCGAGGACTCGAGTGACATGCGCGAGATCAGCCGATCTCCCGAGTCGCTTGTCAGTCAGACGATTGGTGACCATCATCAATATCCAGATGGCTTCATGCTGTTTCTGGGTACCATGTTTTCGCCGATTCACGACAGGGGCAGCCCGGGCCAGGGCTTCACGCATCACCGCGGCGATACGGTGACCATCTCCACGCCACGCCTGGGAGCCCTGATCAACCGTGTCGACCGCAGCGATCGGCTGGCGCCATGGACCTACGGCATTCGCCGCTGGCTGGCCGACCAACAGCGGCGCACCTGATACGCCGCGCCAGACCGGAAGCCATTCAGCGCAACTGGCTGACGTCCGCCGCATGCACGAACGTCAGCCAGATTGCGGCCCTTTTCGACATCGGCTAGCATCAGCGCCATTTTTCGCGGAGCCCGTCAGTGCCAGCAACCGCCCGTCCTACACGAACCCGCCCTTCCGTTGCCGAACATCTCGCCGAGGCGATTTTCTCCGGCCGCTATAGCCCGGGCGACTTCGTCCCCCGCGAGGTCGACCTGGCCGACCGCTTCGAGCTCAACCGCTCGGCCGTGCGCAGCGACCTGCGCATGCTGGTGGATGTCGGCATCATCGAGCGTATCTCGGGGCATGGTTCCAAGGTTCGCGACTATGAAGGCTGGAATATCCTCGACCCCCAGGTCACCGACTGGATGACGCGCTACGCCGCGCCCAATCCGAGCATTCAGCGCGAAATCCTGGCCTTCCGGCTGGATGTCGAGCCCTACGTGGCCATGACCGCCGCCAGGCGTGCCACGGCCAGAGACCTGGTGGCCATCGAGGAAGCCTTCGAAGGCATGGGACAGCATCTGCGGGCGGGGGTCGACCCTGAGCAACGCCGCCTGCACACCGAACACGACGTTGCCTTTCATGTCGCCATCTTCAAGGCCACGCACAACATCGTCTGGTCCCAGCTGTCGCATATCCTGCGACCGTCGATCCACCTGCTGATCGAGAAATCGAACATCAGTGCCACCGATCCGGAAGATAGCCTCGAACGGCACCGCCAGGTCATGGAGTGCATCCGCGCCCGGCGCCCCGCAGAGGCCTTTCGGGCCGCGCAGGCCGTGCTCGAGGGCACGGCCTCGGCGCTGGGCATCGAGCCCGGCGAGAGCACCCTGGGCGATCAGGTCATCCCGCCCGGCGCTTGAGCTCGCCCAAGGCGGCAGCCCCGAGCCCTGGCTGGAGGCAAGCGGTCGGCCCGGGGCCGCGGGGCCAGGACCCACGACCAGGCTCCAGCTCATCATTGTTCATATAGAGTGATACAAAAAAGCCGGCTGATGCATTGCATCAGCCGGCTTAATTTTCAAAACTCTTGGTGGAGCCTAGCGGGCTCGAACCGCTGACCTCAACACTGCCAGTGTTGCGCTCTCCCAGCTGAGCTAAGGCCCCACGTGTCTCGCCGTGCGAGAACGATGCATATAATATTGATGCCGCCTCGCCACGTCAACCCGCAGCCCGAAAAATGATAAACTGTTGCAATAACAAGTTATGCTAATATTGCTTGACCATGTGACAAGTCGGCTCATATACCCATGACCAGGCCGCTGCGACGCAGACGGCGCCTCGCGACCCTGTCCCCTTCGCAGTAGGAGCTTCACCTTGATAAGAGTTCTGATCGCCGATGACCACCACCTGGTGCGCACCAGCATTGCCCACCTGTTGAACGACGAGCCGGACATCAGTGTGGTCGGTGAAGCCGCCGATGGCGAGCAGGCCATCCAGCAGACTCGCCAGCTCAAGCCGGATGTCATCCTGATGGACATTCGCATGCCGGGCATCGGTGGGCTGGAAGCCACCCGCAAGATCACTCGGCTGACAACCGACGTACGCATTCTGGTGCTGACCGCCTTCGTCGAGGAAGCCTTCGCCCAGCGCCTGCTGGAAGCCGGTGCGCATGGCTTCATCAGCAAGGGGTCGCAGCACGACGAAATGGTCCAGGCCATACGCAGTATCTTCAATGGCAAGCGCTACATCAGCCCGGACATTGCCCAGCGGCTGGTGCTGTTTCGCATCGACGACAATGACAACCCCTTCGACCATCTGTCCCAGCGCGAGCTGCAGGTGGCCATGATGATCGTCAACTGCCAGAAGGTCGCCGACATCGCCGATCACATGTTCCTCAGCCCCAAGACGGTCAATACCTATCGCTACCGCATCTTCGAGAAGCTGGGCGTTCACTCCGACGTCGAACTGACCCACATGGGGCTGCGCTTCGGCCTGGTGGACGGTTTCAGCGAAGCCGAGTGACCCAAGCCGGTGACGGGTCTGGTAGGATGACCGGGTTGCATCCGTTATCGGCACTTCGATGAGCTTCGATTCACGCCAGTTCCTCTCCAGCGTTACCCAGTCCCCGGGTGTCTACCGCATGCTCGACGAGCAGGGCGAGACCCTGTACGTGGGCAAGGCACGTCGCCTCAAGGCCCGTCTGGCCAGCTATTTCCGTGGTGCGCTGAACACCAAGACACAGGCTCTGGTGGCCCGCATTGCCGATATCCAGGTCACGGTCACCAACAGCGAGACCGAAGCGCTGCTGCTCGAGCAGACACTCATCAAGGACAAGCGTCCGCCCTACAACATCCTGCTGCGCGACGACAAGTCCTACCCCTTCGTGTTCGTCACCGACCGCCACCCCTTTCCGGCACTGGAATACAAACGGGTGCGCACGCGCCATGACGATGGACGTTACCTGGGGCCCTATCCCAGCAGTCATGCGGTACGCGACAGCCTGTCCTTGATGCAGAAGATCTTCCGCATCCGCAATTGTGAGGATACCGTCTTCGCACACCGCAGCCGCCCCTGCCTGCAGTACCAGATCGGCCGCTGCTCCGCTCCCTGTGTCGGCTACATCAGCGAAGCGGATTACCGCCGGGATCTGGAACACGCCGTGCAGTGCCTCGAAGGCAAGAGCGAGGCCGTCACCCAGGAGCTGACCCGCGACATGGAGACGGCCAGCCAGGCCCTGGACTTCGAGGAAGCCGCGCGTCTACGCGACCAGATTCAGCAGCTGCGACAACTGCAGCAGCGTCAGTTCGTCGACACCGGCAATGGTGACGCCGATGCCTTCGCCCTCGCCAGCCGCCCCGGTGCCCTGTGCATTTCCGTGCTCTCGGTGCGTGGCGGCCGGCTGCTGGGCGCCAATCATCATACTCCCAGCAATGGGCTCGACCTGACGCCCGACAATCTGCTCGGCGACTTCATCAGCCAGTATTATCTCGGCCAGGCACGGGAAATCCCGGCCGAGGTCCTGACCAGCCACGAGCTATCCGATACCGACCTGATCGCCGGGGCACTGGAAACGCGGGCCGGCAAACGCGTCCGGCTTACTTCACGCGTGCGTGGTCACCGCGCTCAGTGGCTGGAACTGGCCCGCACCAATGCCGAGCAGCAACTGGACTCTCAGCTGGCCAGCCAGAGTCAGCTGGCCAGACGCTTCGAATCCCTGCGCGACGCCCTCGATCTGGATGAGGTACCGGCTCGGCTCGAATGTTTCGACATCAGCCACAGCCAGGGGGAAGCCACCGTGGCATCCTGCGTGGTCTTCGATGCCAATGGGCCGCGCAAGTCCGACTATCGACGCTTCAATATCAAGAACATCGAGCCGGGTGATGACTATGCCGCCATGCGCCAGGCCCTCACCCGGCGCTTCAAGCGACTCCAGGAAGGTGAAGGTGAAACGCCCGACCTGTTGATCGTGGATGGCGGCAAGGGCCAGCTCAACATGGCCCGGGAGGTCTTCGCCGAACTCGGCGTGCAGCACGTCGGCCTGATCGGCGTGGCCAAGGGCACGACCCGCAAGGCCGGGCTCGAGACCCTGTTCATCGAAACGCCGGATCGCAGCATGGACCTCGATACCTCTTCCCCGGCCCTGCACCTGTTGCAGCACATTCGCGATGAGTCGCACCGTTTCGCCATCACCGGGCATCGCACCCGGCGCGACAAGACACGGCGCACCTCGACCCTGCAGGAAATCCCCGGCATCGGCCCACGCCGCCGCCGCGAACTGTTACGCTTCTTTGGCGGCCTGCAGGGCGTCAAGAACGCCAACCGCGAGGAACTGGCGCGCGTGCCCGGCATCAACGCCTCACTGGCCGAATCGATTTACCGCGCCTTGCATGGATGATGGCCCGCAAGGCGGATAGAATGGTGGCACACACCCGGCATTCCCTTCACCGCAAGGACCGCAGCATCGATGAATATCCCCAATATCCTGACGTTGGCCAGAATCATCTTCATCCCGCTGTTGGTAGTCTTTTTCTATCTACCCTTCTCGTGGAGCCTGCCGGTGGCGGCCGGCCTGTTTGCCCTGGCCTCCGTGACCGACTGGCTGGATGGTTTCCTGGCGCGTCGCTGGGATCAATCGACCCCCTTTGGTGCCTTCCTCGACCCGGTCGCCGACAAGCTCATGGTCGCCGTGGCCCTGGCGCTGCTCATCGAGCGGTATGACGCCATCTGGCTGACATTGCCGGCGCTGGTCATCATCGGCCGTGAAATCGTCATTTCGGCGCTGCGCGAATGGATGGCCGAGATGGGCAAGCGCGGCAGTGTGGCGGTCTCCTGGATCGGCAAGCTCAAGACCACCCTGCAGATGATCGCCCTGCTGCTGTTGCTGGCCTTCGCCCCCGGGACCCCCATCGCGTTGCTGGGCGTGGTCACGCTCTATGTTTCGGCGCTGCTGACCCTGTGGTCGATGATCCTCTACCTGCGTTCGGCCTGGCCGCACCTGAGCCGCTCGATGTGAAGTGAGCCAGAAAAAGCGTTTGACAGTCACCGACTTATCCGTATAATACCTCCCCGAGTCGAGCGGGAATAGCTCAGTGGTAGAGCATCGCCTTGCCAAGGCGAGGGTCGCGAGTTCGAATCTCGTTTCCCGCTCCAGATTCGAAAAGCAGTGCAGAATCAGAGTATGGCTTGAGGGTCGCGAGCCGGTGCGCCGGTCCGATCGATCTCGTTCCCGCTCCAGATTCGAAAAGCAAAAAACTGAGTCTAGCGTATGACCCGAGGGTCGCGATCCGGTGCGCCGGTCCGATCGAATCGCGTTTCCCGCTCCATTCCCCACGAATGGCATGACTCGATGAGGCTGGATGGCAGAGTGGTTATGCAGCGGACTGCAACTCCGTCGACGCCGGTTCGATTCCGACTCCAGCCTCCACTTTCCCCCGCATGATTCGGCTCGATCCCGCCCCGCCCGGATGGCGAAATTGGTAGACGCAAGGGACTTAAAATCCCTCGGAGTTGACTCTCCGTGTCGGTTCGAGTCCGACTCCGGGCACCACATGTCCTGTTAGCTCTGCCCGAGTCTGCTTAGCACTCCTCTCAAAGCCCGGCACCACCGTATTTCTGATGATTGAGTCTGACTGAGTATACGTCAGTCACTATTTGCTTGCCGGCCATTGGACATAACCCCTGAGCGAGATCACCAGAAAGGATTGCGCCGATATTCAGGCCTCGCTGGTAAAGCGCAGATGTCCTCTCAATAGCGCCCAAGGTACGGAGCTGGCTGGTAGGCCATGGCGCTCGACATACCGCATCGCCAATGCTGCGGCCTCACGACCATGTCGAGGCCCAGCTGGCTCACAAAGTCCAGGGCGTGGCCGGCGTATACAACAAAGCGGCCTATCTGGCACAGCGCCGTAAAATGAGGCGATGGTATGCCGACTACCTCGACGCTCTGGAGCGCGGCATCACGGACGAAGAACAGGCAGCATTCAAGGCGCGAATCGAATCATGAGGCAGTCGGGTCAGGTCGCCGACGCACACGATCGAATCGACGAGGTGAAACCCTGCGTCTCCCGTTCTCGTATTTATGAGCATGCTTACCGCCTCCTCGTCTTATACGGCGGTAATGCAGCTCACGAAACGGGAGGTACATCATGAATAATGCCATCAAGATTGCAACGCTTACGGCCTCAATGACCATGCTTTCAGGCATGGCCGTCGCAGACCATCATCGTGACGATATGTCCCGGATGCACGAAAACGAAGGCGAATCCCTCGTGCAGGATGGCGGCGTACAGTCCGGTTACAATGCCGAACGAGCAGATACTGGCGGCACCCTCGATGACGAACCAATCGTCTGGGATGGCGGCGTACAGTCCAACTACAATGCCGAACGAGAGAGAAACGGCAACCTGGCCGCCGATCCCATCGTCATAGACGGCGGCGTTCAATCCAGCTATAACCCTGAGGTCAGTCAATGATACCAGCGGACTGCCGCCACAAGGCAGAGCACATCAGCAAGTGAACCTACTCGCCCCTGTTCCTGCAGGGGCGAATGTTGCTCAATGGCAGAGCCGCACCCGGCTCGATTCCCCTATCGGCGGCTCCCGGAACCGATCGGCAAGGTACCGCCGGCCGAACGAGAAGCGCTGTATGAGGAGCAACAGGGTCAGGCCAAGAAGGTATAGCCTGACTCAAACCAACGGTTCTCCGAGAAAGCCGGGGCGGTTCAATCTGATGCTCGAAATGCGACGGTATACTTCCGTCTGAGTGACGTTTACGAGTATAGTAACAGGCTAATGAGCGAAGCCGGCCGATGTCGGCCAGAACGCATTTTGTACCCTGCCCGGCCAAAACGCCCCAAAGAGCCCGCCGTTGCAACACCGTTACAGGTAGACTCTGGGCACCAGCGTTCACCAAGCGGCAGGATCATCCCGTTTCCGAGAACCATCACAGGCTTACCCCGGCATGATACTGGCGCGGCTGCGCGACCCCTACTTCACGCATCGTCACCGCCGTACCCTGCATGTCATGCGAGTCATCCTGGCACTCTGCATCACCTTCGGCGTCATCCAAGTGTTTCCGATCCCCCATGGCGGCTGGGCCCTGGTCAGCACCGTGATGGTGATGGGCAACCTGCCCCATATCGGCGGCGTCCTCGACAAGGGGCGCCAGCGCCTGCTCGGCACCATCCTGGGCGCCCTCTGGGGGCTGTTGCTGATCATGCTGCCCGCGAGCATCCCGTCACTGTTGCCCCTGGGCAGCCTGCTGGGGATCGCCGCTATCACCTGGCTGACATTCGGCAAGCGTTATGGCTACGGCGGACTGATGTTTGCCATCACCCTGCTGCTGGTGGTGGGCGACGGGACCCGGGACCTCGGCCTGGCGCTGTGGCGCAGCTTCGATGTCCTGCTCGGCACTCTGATCGGCATCGCCGTGACCATCCTGGTCCTGCCCCACAAGGCGACCGACATGCTGCGCTTCATGCTGGCCGATAATGTCGACCGCATGTCTCGGCTGTTTCATGCCCATACATCCGCCACATCGGCCCCGGACGTGGACACACGGGAGCTGCTCAAGCATTGCACCGGCCTGCTGATCAAGCAGCGCAACCTGGTCGATGCCATTCATCGCGAACGCCGCCTGCATCGTGCCGAGCTCGACGACCTCATTTCCCTGCAGCGGCGCATGTTGTCGACCATTGAGCTCTTGCTCGAAACCCATTGGAATACCCGGGCGGGACACGAGCAGATCGAGGCCATGCAGGGGCTGCGAGAACAACAGCATGCCCTGGCCCACAACCTGGCCGCACTCGCCTATCAGGTACGCACCGGCCACCCGGTCGAAGTCGAGATTCCCGCCTTCGACCTGCAACGCCATGCCGCGCTGGCGGCGGATGCCCAGGCAGCGGACGGCCGCAAGCTCTTCAGTCCCAGTGGTTATCTGTGGCTCAATCGTGAGCTGGCCCGATTGAGTGGCAACCTGATCGAGCACCTCGGACAACTCGAACGCCTGCCGAGCCAGCGCTTGCGCAAGCGGGCCCTGCGCCACGGCCTGCAGGCCCCGCATCGCGACCAGGCGGATCCGCCCCAAGCAGGAGAGTCGAATGACGGAAAGCCATCATGATGTGCTGATCATCGGCGGCGGTGCTGCCGGCCTGGCCATGGCACTGGAGGTCGCCGGACAGCGTTCGGTCACGCTCCTGCAGCCGCGGCCCGATGCGCGCGGTGCCAGCCGCTGGGCCCAGGGCGGCATTGCCGCCGTGCTGTCGCCGAGTGACGATGCCGAGGCGCATGTGGCCGACACCCTGGTGGCAGGAGATGGGCTCTGCGATGAAGCGGCCGTGCGCTTTACCGTCGAACAGGGGCCGGCCGCCATCGAATGGCTGCTGTCGCTGGGCGTGCCCTTCACGGCCGACACGACCCCGGAAGCCGACTACCCCTACCACCTGACGCGTGAAGGCGGCCACAGCGCACGCCGCGTGATTCATGCCGACGACGCCACCGGCCGCGCCGTCATCGAGACACTCGAGCAGCATGTCGAGCACCATCCCGACATCCGCATACGCCATGAGCTGAGCGCCCTCGAGCTGATCGGCGATACGGCCGGCCATTGCCGAGGCGCGTACTGCATCGACGAATCCGGCCGAGCGCATGCCCTCCTGGCCCGGGACACCGTCCTGGCCACCGGCGGTGCCAGCGGCCTCTACCGGCACACCACCAGCCCCTGCCCGGCCAGTGGCGAGGGCATGATGATGGCCGCCGAACTGGGCGCGGAACTCATGAACCTCGAGTTCCAGCAGTTCCATCCAACCTGCCTGCATGACCCTGAAGGATCCCCCTTCCTGATCAGCGAGGCGGTGCGCGGCGAGGGAGGCCACCTGCTCGGCGCCAATGGCGAACGCTTCATGCTCGACGTCGACCCGAGAGCCGAGCTCGCTCCCCGGGATATCGTCGCCCGCGCCATCGACGCCGAGATGCAGCACAACGGCCTGGATCATGTGTGGCTGGATGTCCGCCACCTCGGCGAGGCGACGCTGCGTCACCACTTTCCGACCATTCATGCCCACTGTGCTTCTCGCGGCCTGGACATCAGCCAGACACCGATCCCGGTGGTCCCGGCGGCCCACTACAGTTGTGGCGGTATCGGCACCGACCTGCGCGGGGCCACCACGGTGCCGCACCTCCACGCCATCGGCGAGGTTGCCTGCACCGGCCTGCACGGCGCCAACCGCATGGCCAGCAACTCCTTGCTGGAGTGCCTGGCCTTCGCGCGTGGCTGTGCCCATCACCTGGCCCGCTCGACGCCCCCCAGCACGGCGCCCCTGCTCACCCCCACCAGCGGCGCGCACCCCGTCGACGCGGCGCTGATCGGCGAGCTGCGCGCTGCCATGCGCGACATCATGAGCGCGCGGGTCGCCATCGTGCGCGACGACCCGGGGCTGGCTGCCGCCGAACGCGCCTTGAGCGAGCTGAATCAGCAATTTGTGCGCGACCTGGGGCATACAGTAGCCGACGCCGATGTCAGCAGCCTCCGGCACGCCCTCCGCCTGGCCCGGCTGACCGTCGCCAGTGCCCGCGCACGACGCGAATCCCGCGGTCTCCACCACAACAGGGACTGCCCCTTGCATGCCGAGACTCCGCCGGCGCCCTCGCGCATCACGGCCAGCGCCCTGGGACGATGACCGCGAGCCTGCCCCGGCAGGGAGGATGTGGCCGCTAGCCCTTCTGTTCGCCCGACGATGCCAGGGCGCGGCGCAAGGCCCGCAGCCGTTCGGGGTCGGACGAGTCCGGCCATAACCACAGGCGCCGCTTGTTGCCCCGCAGACCGATCAACCAGGGGCCCAGGTAATCACATTGCAGGCTCAGCTCCTGCCACTCCGCCCGCGAGTGCTCGCGCCAGCTCCACGCCCGAACACCAATTTCGCCGGGCCGGTAGCGCAACTCGGCGTGCGGCGGAGCCCGCCGGATTCGCCACAACAACCCGCCCGAGATAGCCAACGCCAGGGCCGCCAGCCAGCCGCTCGTCGACCATGCCAGCCATGCCGCCACCAGCCCTCCGGTACCGGCATGCAGCATCATCGACAGCCTAGAGGCCCTGATAGGCAGTATTATCGGTGCCTTCGGCATGTTCGACGATCATCTTGACGATTCGGCGCCGTTCGGGCTCCTGCGGCCAGTCGCGACGCATCAACCAGAAAAACAGATCCTGATCCTCCTCGCCGATCAATGCCTGAAAGGCCAGTTGATCGCGCTCGTCGAGCGCGTCGTAGCGTTGCTCCAGGAAGGGAACCAGCATCAGGTCCAGTTCCCACATGCCCCGTCGAGAGTGCCAGTACAGGCGCTTGCGCAGAGCGCTTGCCGCGGACGCATCATCGTTCACGATCGGCCTCGTTAGATCCGTTGAGTGTGCCGCTCAGTATACCCGAGACCGGGCGTTCCGGGCACGACCCCCGGGGGCGCCTTTACGCCCCGGGCGCCCAGCTTTCAAACTGGAGATCGGCACGACTTCTGGCTAAGCTTGTAGTGCGTTGTTTTCTCGACAATTGCGCAGTATGCTGAAGCGAACAATTCACTCGGCCAGGACGACCCCGCCGGGCATCACGGAGAGAGCCGATGACCAAATCAGAATTAATCGAACAGATTGCCATGCGACAACCCGAGATGTCGGTCAAGGATGTCGAAGCCGCCGTGCGCATGATCCTGGATGACATCACCGACACTCTGTCCGATGGAGGACGCGTGGAGATCCGTGGTTTCGGCAGCTTTTCGCTGCACTATCGCGAACCGCGTACCGGGCGCAATCCCAAGACGGGCGACCCGGTCGCACTGAGTGGTAAATTCGTGCCACACTTCAAGCCCGGCAAGGAACTGCGCGAGCAGGTCGATGCCAGTCGCGCCCTGGGCTATTGAATACCGGCCACGGCCCGGTTGATCACCTCAAACCTCACGATACGGGAACAAGCACATGCGTTGGCTCAAAGGCCTGATCCTGGCCATCATCCTGCTGGCGGTGTTGCTGGTCGGCATCCTGTTTGCCGTCAACAACCAGCAGGCCCTGCCCCTCAACCTGATCTGGGTTGAATTACCGGCGGCTTCACTATCCTTCTGGTTGCTCGCCTCGCTGGCCTGCGGCGTGCTGCTCGGCATGCTGGCAATGAGTGGCGTCTACCTCCGCCTGCGCACCCTGCTCACCCGGGCACAACGTCACAATCAGCAGCAACGCAAGGAACTCGACCGGCTGCGCATCCAGGAGATGAAGGAACTCCCCTGACATGCCCGACATTCTGCTGCTAGCTCTGTTGTTGGCAGCGGTCGCCATCGGATGGTGGCTGGGCCGCCGTGAGCGCCGAGCCTCCAGCGCGGCGCCAGCCTCCTCGCCCCTGGCCCGCGATTATTTCGTGGGCCTCAATTACCTGCTCAACGATCAGCAGGACCGCGCCATCGAGACCTTCATCGGTGCCCTCGAAGTCAACAGCGACACCATTGAAACCCATATCGCGCTGGGCAACCTCTTCCGTCAGCGCGGCGAGGCCGATCGCGCCGTCAAGGTTCACCAGAACCTGCTCGCCCGCCCCGCCCTGACCCAGAATCAGGGCGAGCGCGTGCAGCTCGAGCTGTCGCGGGACTTTCTGCACCTGGGGCTGCTGGACCGTGCCGAACGTCTCCTGCAGGGCCTGATCAAGGAAGCGCATGATGACGAACTGCGTCATACCGCCAAGCGCTTTCTCGTCGACCTGCTCGAGCGTGAAGGCGAGTGGCAGGCGGCCCTGGATGTCGCCCTGCCGGCCCTGACACGACACCATGACGACATTCGCCGCGCGGCGTCGCACTGGCTCTGCGAGCTGGCGGACAGGGAACGTCACTCGGCCAGCCCGGTACTGGCGAGGCGGCATTTGAAGCAGGCCCTGACCACGGATTCCCGCTGTGTGCGTGCCAACCTGCTGCTGGCGGAAATGGCGCTGGATACCGGGCAGTATCGCCAGGCGATCAAGCTGCTCGACCGCATACCGGGTCAGGACAAGGCCTTCGTGCCCACCATGCTGACGCCGCTCGGCCGCGCCTACCGGCTGCTGGATGACGACGCCGGCCTGATACGCCACCTCGAGACCCTGCTCGACCAGGCCCCCTTCACCAGCGTGATCGTCATGCTCGCCGACAGCCTGCGCCGACATCACGGTAATACCCGGGCAGCCATGAACCTGATCGCCGACCAGCTCGATCAATCACCCAGCCTGGGCGCCGTCGACTACCTGATGCGCCTGTATCGGCAGGACGACCTGACACACGACGAGCGCATAGAACGCCTTCAGCAGCATACCAGTGCCCTGCTCCAGGCGCGGCCGCGTCACCGCTGTCGCCGCTGCGGATTCAGCGGCGAGCAGCTGCACTGGCAATGCCCCCGATGCCGCAGCTGGGGCACCACCCAGCCCATCACCGGCATCGAGGGCGAATAGCGACGCCGCCCGACAGGGCTCGACTCAGATACCCGCCAGCTCCTGCTCGATGCTCGCCAGGGCCTGCATGGGATCGCTGGCCTGGGTGACCGGCCGCCCCACTACCAGATGGGTACTCCCCGCCGCCATCGCCGCCGACGGCGTCATGATACGCCGTTGATCATCCGCCAGCGCAGAAGCCGGGCGAATGCCGGGCGTGACCTTGAGGAAATCCGCGCCGATACGCTCCGTCAAGCGGGTCGCCTCATGCGAGGAACACACCACACCGTCCATCCCGCACTCGCTCGCCAGCGACGCCAGACGCAGCACCTGCTCCGCCGCGCCGGCCGTGACGCCTGTCTCCACCAGGTCTTCCTCCTGCATGCTGGTCAGCACCGTGACCGCGATCAGGTGCGTGGCAAGCCGGTGCTGGTCCAGCCGGTCCCGCGCGGCCTCCATCATGCGACGGCCGCCAGCGGCGTGCAGGTTGACCATCCAGACGCCCTGATCAGCCGCCGCCTCCACGGCGCCGGCCACGGTGTTGGGAATATCATGGAACTTGAGATCGAGGAATACTTCGAAGCCCCGTCCATGCAGAGCTTCCAGCACGCCGGGGCCACTGCGCGTGAACAGCTCCTTGCCGACCTTCACCCGGCAGCGTGACGGATCCAGGCGATCCGCCATGCACAACGCAGCATCCTGGGAGGTGTAATCGAGCGCAATGATCAGGGGAGAAGCAACGGACACGGGCAGGCTCCTGGGCAACGGAATGAGTCGGCGCATTATACCAGCCAAGTGCCACATCCTACCTGGCCGAAATCCCGCGCTTTCCATCATCGATATCGTCGTTCGCCCTCCGCTTTCGCCTACGCCATGGCCACGGTCGTGTCACTAGCTTGAAACACGGGAGCGGACGTTGCTGGAGCCGTGTCGAGACCCTTCCGGCGAGGCCCGTTAACCAGCGCATGCCAAGCGTGGCATTGGCGACACAACCACTCGATGAGGACATTCGCATGCTGACTCGACTCAAGGGACTGACCACCAGCCTGGGGCTTGCCCTGCTACTCGGCATCGCCCTGCCCAGCCATGCTCAGGAGGAAAGCGAAGCATCCAGCACTGACGCGACCCAGGCCAGCAGCGACAGCGCCGAAGTCGCCCCGATCGACGTCAATACCGCCGACGCGACCCTGCTCACCGAACTGCCGGGTATCGGCGAGGTCAAGGCGGCATCGATCGTCGACAACCGCGAAGCCAACGGTCCATTCGACGACGCCTCCGAACTGACGCGCGTCTCGGGCATCGGCGATGCCACAGTGGAAGGACTCGCGGATCAGGTCACTTTCTGAAACGCCCCCGGCCTGTCACCGGGCCCTGCACCACGCCCCATCGAGAGACTCGACAGGCAAGGCCAATACGGGAAGTGCCGCAAGGAATGCCACCGGCCTGGTCGGTGGCATTATTGTCGCCGCCTCCGATATCGACTGACCAGGAAACGCTGATCAAATCGCCGAGCATAGTGAAACGCGAGGCGCACGGAGCACAGAAAGCGAGACATAACACATAGTTAGGCGAGCTTTCGAGTACCGCGCAACGAAGCGATTTGCATGCGTAGGCATTTCAGCAGTGTTCTCCCTATAGTCTCAAGCCGCCATCACACTCCACCAAACGCCCCGAGAAGTAATCATTCTCGAAGATGAAGGCCACGCTGGCGGCAATATCCTCGGGCTGTCCGAGCCGCTTGAGCGGCACACCGGATGTGATGCGCTCCAGCATGTCGTCGCGCATGGAGGCGGTCATCTCGGTTTCGATAAAGCCCGGTGCCACCCCGCCGACCCGGATGCCATGGCGCGCCAGTTCTCCGGACCAGGTCACCGTCAGGGCCGCCACCCCGGCCTTGGCCGCCGAGTAGTTGCTCTGCCCGACATTGCCCGCCCGGGAAATGCTCGAGATATTGACGATCACCCCCTGACGGCCTGACGCGATCATGCGTGATGCCGCCTCGCGCCCACAGAGGAATACCCCCGTCAGATTGATATCCATGACACTCTGCCAGTCGGCCAGCGACATCATGGACTCGATCTGGCCGTCACGTGCCTTGACCAGCAGGCCATCGCGAACGATTCCCGCATTGTTGACCAGTCCATCGAGCCCACCCAACGTATCCTCGATGGCCGTGAAGGCCTGCTGAACCGACGATTCGTCGGCCACATCCATCTCGAAGCCCCGGGCGCGAATGCCCGCCCCGGCCAGGGCCCGGCAGGCCCGGTCCAGTCCTTCGGCGTCCCGGTCGAGCAGGGCGAGCACCGCCCCCTGATGGCCCAGGCGCTGTGCCATGGCCAAACCCAGGCCCTGAGCGCCACCGGTGATGGCAATGATCCTGTTGTCCAGCTGCATGCAAGTCCCCCTTGAAGGATCGATAATACGATTCGCCCGAGTCTACGTGGCCGGCCACGCCAGGACACCCCCTGTCAGGGTCGAATACTTGATTTTACCGACAGCGTCCCCATTTCCTGAATATCCTCAAGATTGGAGTCATCATGCCGTTTCTCGTCATCTTTACCGTCTTTGCGTTACTCGACTTCGTCGTCCTGTTTTCGGTGGGCAGCCATATCGGGCTGCTGACCACACTCCTGCTGGTTCTGGGCACCGGCTTCGTGGGCCTGCACCTCATCCGGCGCGAAGGCGTTGCCACGTTCGCCCGCGCCCAGGAGCGCATGCGCCATGGCGAGGTCCCCTCCAGCGAGCTGCTGACCGGAGCCGCCCTGATATTCGGCGGTGCCCTGCTGATGGCGCCGGGCTTCATCTCCGACACCCTCGGCTTCATGTGCCTGATCCCCGATGCACGCCGGCTGATGGGCAAGCTGCTGGGACGCGTCGGCATGCGCATGGGCAACATCCATGTCCAGGGCGGCGTTTTTGGTTCGGGCACCACCACCGATGGCCAGTGGCACCAGGCCGACAGCAGTCAGCGCGCCCATGATACCCGGGAATCGGGCGCCGCCTCGCAACAGCAGGGTGACGGCCCTCTCGAGGGCGATTTCATCAGCCGCGACGAGCAGCGCCGTCATTGAAAATTTTTTATCGGCAGGGGCTTGAAAGGTGCTCAGCCAGCCCCACTTATCTGACAGCAACGGAATCCGACCCTGATCATTCAGGGTCCAGCCAACAGAAGGCGTTGCCTTCATTCCGCGGATGATCCGCGGTAAATCGATGTCAATCGCCGTGGCAGCGACGCCCGGCACAGCAACCATCAGGAGAACGTGAGCAATGAACATCCGTCCCTTGCACGATCGCGTCGTCATCCGTCGCGTCGAAGAAGAGCAGAAAACCGCAGGCGGCATCGTGCTCCCGGGCAGTGCCCAGGAAAAGCCGACTCGGGGCGAAGTCCTTGCCGTCGGTAACGGCCGGATTCTGGACAGCGGCGAAGCCCGTCCGCTCGACGTCAAGGTCGGCGACACCGTGATTTTCAAGGATGGCTTCGGCGTCGAGAAGCAGCAGGTCGATGGCGAAGAAGTGCTGATCATGAGCGAATCCGACGTTCTGGCCGTCGTCGAAGGCTGAGCCTCGACACCAGACTCGCGCGAATTCTGACGTTCACGAACTCACAGGAAGCATACGAAAATGGCAGCAAAACAAGTCAAGTTCTCCAGTGATGCACGCACTCGCATGGCGAAAGGCGTCGACACCCTGGCCAATGCCGTCAAGGCAACGCTGGGCCCGAAAGGCCGCAACGTCGTGCTCGAGAAGTCCTTCGGCGCACCCACCGTCACCAAGGACGGCGTTTCCGTCGCCAAGGAAATCGAACTGAAGGACAAGTTCGAGAACATGGGCGCCCAGATGGTCAAGGAAGTCGCTTCCAAGACCTCTGACGTGGCCGGCGACGGCACCACCACCGCCACCGTTCTGGCGCAATCCATCGTCACCGAGGGCCTCAAGGGCGTCATCGCCGGCATGAACCCGATGGACCTCAAGCGCGGCATCGACCAGGCCGTCGAGGCTGCCGTCAAGGAAATCGGTGAGCTGTCCGTGCCCTGCACCGACTCCAACGCCATCGCCCAGGTCGGCACCATCTCCGCCAACGGCGACAAGCGCATCGGCAAGATCATCGCCGACGCCATGCAGAAGGTCGGCAAGGAAGGCGTCATCACCGTCGATGAAGGCCGTGGCTTCGAAGACGAGCTGGATGTCGTCGAAGGCATGCAGTTCGATCGCGGCTACCTCTCGCCGTACTTCGTGACCAATCAGGAATCGATGTCCGTCGAGCATGAAGATCCGTTCATCCTGCTGGTGGACAAGAAGATCTCCAACATCCGCGAGCTGCTGCCGACACTGGAAGCCGTCGCCAAGGCCGGCAAGCCGCTGATCATCATCGCCGAAGACATCGAGGGCGAAGCCCTGGCGACCCTGGTGGTCAACAACATGCGTGGCATCGTCAAGGTCGCGGCCGCCAAGGCGCCAGGCTTCGGCGACCGTCGCAAGGCCATGCTGCAGGACATCGCCATCCTCACCGGTGGCACCGTGATCTCCGAAGAAGTCGGCCTCGACCTCGAGCAGGTCACCCTGGACCATCTGGGCACCGCCAAGCGCGTGACCATGTCCAAGGAAAACACCACCATCATCGATGGCTCCGGCAAGGACAATGACATTGAAGCCCGTGTCACCCAGATCCGTGCCCAGATCGAGGACACCTCCTCCGATTACGATCGCGAGAAGCTCCAGGAGCGTGTCGCCAAGCTGGCCGGTGGCGTTGCCGTGATCCGCGTGGGTGCCGCGACCGAAGTCGAGATGAAGGAGAAGAAGGCTCGCGTCGAGGACGCCCTGCACTCCACTCGCGCCGCTGTCGAGGAAGGCGTGGTGCCCGGTGGCGGTACTGCCCTGGTCCGCGTGCTGACACGCATCGCCGGCCTCAAGGGCGAGAACGAAGACCAGACCCACGGCATCGCCATCGCCGTGCGCGCCATGGAAGCCCCGCTGCGTCAGATCGTTGCCAACGCCGGCCAGGAGCCCTCGGTCATCCTGAACCGCGTCAAGGACGGTGAAGGCAACTTCGGCTACAACGCCCAGACCGGTGAATTCGGCGACATGTTCGAAATGGGCGTGCTGGATCCGGCCAAGGTCGCCCGCAGCGCCATCCAGTCCGCTGGTTCCATCGCCGGCCTGATGATCACCACCGAGTGCATGATCGCCGACGACCCGGACGACCAGGATTCCTCCGGTGGAGGCGACATGGGTGGCATGGGCGGAATGGGAGGCATGGGCGGCATGATGTAAGCCGACCCGTCCCTCTCGGTTCACCCTGAGACTGACCCCCGCCGGGAAACCGGTGGGGGTCTTTTCGTTCAAGACGGAAGAAGGAAGAAGGAAGGCGATAGACCATGTAGAATCGCGGATCAGCTGAATCTCCGACCCCGTGTCTTTCTTCCCTCTTGTTTCTTGCCTCATCTATCTATGCTGACCAACATCCGCATCGTTCTCGTCCAGACGTATCACCCCGGCAACATCGGCTCCTCGGCGCGGGCGATGAAGACCATGGGGCTGACCGATCTGGCCCTGGTCAATCCGCGCTGTTATCCGGACCCCGAGGCATCACGGCTCGCGGCGGGCGCCGAGGATGTGGTCGATCAGGCACGCGTCTTCACCTCGCTGACCGAGGCCGTCAGTGACTGCACCCAGGTGGTGGGGGCCAGTGCGCGCCTGCGCAGCTACCCCTTGCCCCACTATGACGAGCCCACCGAGATGGCCGCCGATCTCGTCGCCAATGCCCGCCAGGGGCCGGTGGCTCTGGTCTTCGGCCGCGAGCGCTTCGGTCTGGTCAACGAAGAGATCCGCGACTGTAGCCACCAGGTCAGTATTCCCGCCAACCCGGATTATGGTGTCCTCAACCTGTCCCAGGCGGTTCAGGTGCTGGCCTACGAAACCTTCAGCGCCTGGCGCCGACAGCCCGACAGTGACTACCAAGCGCCCGCACATGCCTCGGTGCCACTGCCCACGCGCCAGCAGCTGCATCACTTCCACGACCACCTGTCGCGTGTCATGCACGCCAGTGGTTTCATCACCCAGCCCCATGCGCGTACCGAGGAACAGCTGCGCGCCCTCTTCGATCGCGCTCAACCCACGCGACGGGATATCTCCCTGCTGCGCGGTCTGCTGAGTTCGCTCGAGGAGGGTATGCAGGGTGACGGCCGCTACTAAACCTGCCCATAATCTCACTGGCATGACACTGTCATCTCCTGCCGCCATCATGACGTTGCCCGACTTGTCGGGATGCAAGGGACACTGACACTGCCACGACACGGATGCCAGGGTGCAGGAAGCCCCTGAGGGAGATCGGCATCAGGACGCTGCCCAGGGAGGACGACTCGATGGCGCCACGTTGCTCGGCAGCGTGGCGCCCTTGTGTTGATAGAGGCGGTTTGGGGATCTCTCGCGAGCGGGCTAAGATAGCCGGGCAAGCCCTGCCCAGGAGACACCATGACCCCGAATCGCGATCCCGGACATCACCAGATTCTGCATGATGAGTTGCCGGAAGAGCACGATGACCCTCTGATCGGCGTGCTGCACAAGGCCATACGCGTCGGCGTCAGGGTCCTGGCCGTGCTGATGGCCTTCGTCATCCTGTGGGGCATCTTCGATGTCGTCTATGTGCTCTATCAGCAGCTCATGCAGCCGCCCTTCCTGCTTCTCGAAGTGGGCGACATCTTCAAGCTGTTCGGTGCCTTCATGGTGGTGCTGATCGCCATCGAAATCTTCGTCAATATACGACTCTATCTGGGCACCAATGTACTGCCCATTCAACTCGTCGTGGCGACGGCCCTGATGGCCATTGCGCGGAAGGTCATCGTGCTCGACCTCAACACCCTGTCCCCCCACTACATTGTCGCCATTGCCGCCGTGGTGCTGGCCCTCGGCGTGACCTACTGGCTGGTCTCACGCCAGCAGTGATCAGCCGGCCGGCGTCAGCCAGCTCGCATAATCCCTCAGGTCATCCCCCAGGTCACCACGGGTAACGCGCTGGTAGAGCGCCTGGATGCGCGCCGTGAAGGAATCGGCAGCCACCGGCTCAGTGGCTGCCGGCGCACCCTTCAAGGCGCCGATATGGCGCCCGTCAAGCTCGCGCAGCGGCAAGATCTCGGCCGCCGTGCCCGTGACGAAGGCCTCATCGGCGGTATACAGCTCGTCACGCGTGATGCGGCGCTCCACCACCTCGGTGCCCAGCACGTCCCGCGCCAGCTGAATCACACTGTCGCGCGTGATGCCCTGCAGGCAGGAAGTGGTCGGCGGGGTATGCAGGACGCCGTCGCGCAGCAGGAAGATATTGGCGGCCGAGGCCTCCGCCACATAGCCCTCGGTATCCAGCATCACGGTCTCGTCGAAGCCCGCCTTGACGGCGCTGTTCAGGGCCATCATGGAGTTCACGTAATTGCCGTTGGTCTTGGATCGACAGGCCGTGACATTGACATGATGACGCGACCAGGAAGCGGTGATGGCCCGCAGCCCCACCGACGCCGCTTGCGGCGTGATGTAGGCGCCGAGATCCCAGGCGGCCACCATCACGTGCGTGGTCAGGCCCTTGGCACGCAAGCCCAGGCCCTCGGCACCCAGGAAGATGGTCGGCTTGAGATAGGCATCCTGCAGCTCATTGTGCACCAGACACTGCCGCTGGGCCTCGATCAGCGACTGACCGTCGAAGGCCAGCGGAATATCGAGAATATGGGCGCTTTCCACCAGCCGGCGTGTATGAGCCTCGGCCCGGAAGAGATGGGTCCCGGACGGACCCGAGTAGGCACGCACGCCTTCGAAACAGCCCATGCCATAGTGCAGGCTATGGGTCAGCAGGTGTGTCGTGGCATCCCGCCAGGCGACCCAGTCGCCATCCAGCCAGATCCAGCCATCACGATCGTACAGAGGCGTCATGTGTCTCTCCCGAGCTCTTGAATGATCCGAACCAGCGACGCCGCCAGTCATCCATCAGTTGACGCTGATGCGACTGCAGGTCCTGATACCCCCAGGCCGCGATTTCCTCGTTCTGCGGGTCCGGCAGGGCGATACGGCTACCGCTCAAGGCCTGAATCACGGCATGGCCGCAGAACGGTACATAGCCTTCCGAATAGCCGCCCTCGTGGATGAACACCAGCCGCCCCTCACAGAGACGGGCGGTCAGGTCGCGCAGCGCCCTGGTCATGTCACCGAAGGCGCGGCTGTTGAGCATCATCTTGCCCAGCGGGTCCTTGGCGCAGGCGTCATAACCGCAGGCCACGATCACCATGTCCGGTGCGAATGCTTCGATGGCCGGCACGATCAGCGTCTGCATGGCATAGTCATAAGCCCCGAGGCCGCAGCCCGGCGGCAGCGGCAGGTTGAGGTTGGTACCCCGCCCGTCGCCACTGCCGAACTCCTCGAAAGCCCCGGTCTCCAGTGGATAGTTGCCGTCCTGATGCACCGAGATGGTCAGCACCTCGGGGTCGTCATAGAACGCGGATTGCTGACCATTGCCGTGATGCACATCCCAGTCGAGAATGGCGACGCGTTTCACCAGTCCCTGGGCTCGCGCCTGGAGCACCGCCACCGGAATATTGCCCAGCAGGCAGAAGCCCCGTCCCTGGTCCGCCTCGGCGTGATGCCCGGGGGGCCGGCACAGGGCATAGGCATTGCGCAGCTCGCCTCGCGCCACCGCCGTCACGGCGCCCATGGCCAGGCCGGCGGACTGCCGCGCCGCGGCCAGACTGCCCGGCAGATAAGGCGCACAGTCACCGGCATCCCCGCCCTGGGCGGCATCACCCGCCTGCAGGCGCGCCAGATAGTCCGCAGTATGAAACCGCTGCAGCGCCTCATCCGGGGCCGGCGGGGCCTTGACCACCTGCAGCTCATCGATCAGGCCCGAGACCTCCAGCAGGTTCTTCAGCCGGCGCTTGCTCTCGGGACTTTCCGAGGCCGCCTGGGGCTGGCGATATTCGCCGGTCGAGGCAAAGACCCCGATCGCACCAGGGTCATGCCAGAAACACCGCTCGTGCCAGAAAAACCCCGTACTCACTCGGCGTCGCTCCGGGCTTCCCAGACCTCGATGGCCGCCGCCAGGTCCTCCAGCGAGGCCCCCACCGACTTGAACACCGTGATGGCCTCGGGTCCGCTGCGCCCCGGTCGGCTGCCGGACACCAGCTCGGCCAGCTCGGCCCGCATGTCCTCGAAGGCGAAGGCGCCCTCGTCGATGGCCTGATGGATATCACCGGCTTCACCACGGGCCCCCGCATAGGTATCGACGAACACCTCGCCACGCCGCAGGCACTCGCCATCGGTCTCGCGCATGCTGGGGCGAAAGGCGCCGATCAGGTCCAGGTGGGTGCCGGGCGACAGCCACTCGCCGCGCACCAGCGGCTCGCTGGACAGCGTCACGCAGCTGATCAGGTCGGCCTCACCACAGGCGGCTTGCAGATCCGTCACCGCTCGGGTCTCGAAGCGCTCGGCATAGGCCGCCGCGATCTTCTCGGCCTTTTCCGGCTGACGCCCCCAGATCAGGACGCGCTTGATCGGCCGCACCGAGGCGTGTGCCTCGATGACCATCGGCGCCAGCTTGCCGGTGCCGACCACCAGCAGGGTCTCGGCGTCTTCCCTCGCCAACTCGCGAGTGGCAAGCGCAGAGGCCGCGGCCGTGCGACGCCGGGTGAGCTCGCTGCCGTCGATGCAGGCCAGCGGGCGCCCGTGCTGCCCCTCGCTGAGGAAATAGACGCCCGAGATGGCCGGCAGGCCGTGCTGAGCGTTCTGGGGGAAGACATTGACCATCTTGACGCCGATATAGCCATCCTGCTCCCAGGCCGGCATCAGCAGCATCGTGGCTTCACCGTCATGACGGTGCATGGCGTGATGATGCCGCGGCGGCGATTCCACGCCATGCTGGAAGATATCGGCCAGGCGGTCGACCAGCGCCGGCCATGCCAGGCTGGACGCGACCTGTTCGGCATCGATGATACGCATATCAGCCCTCCGGCAGCGCTGCCACGACCATGATTTCGACTTTCCACTCGGGCTTGGCGAGCTGGGCCTCGACCGCGGCGCGCACCGGCGGACGTCCCGGCGTCACCCAGGCATCCCAGGCGGCGTTCATCTCGGCGAACTCCGCCATGCTGTTGACCCAGATCTGCGCCGAGATCAGCTGGTCGCGCGAGGTGCCGGCCTGCTCGAGCAGGCTGTCGATGCGCGCCAGTACCTGTTCGGTCTGTTCTTTCATGCCCGCACTGGCATCGCTGGGCACCTGGCCCGCCAGGTAAACGGTGCCATTGTGAATGGCGATCTGGCTCATGCGGGCGTTACTGTCGTGAAGGGTCAGGCTCATGGTTTCTCTCGTCTCAAGTAAGCGAAATGTCGCGAATGGCGCCTTCAGGCACCGGTGAAGCCATCCATGAAGGCGGCAAGGTTGTGACTCAGGTATTGCGTGGGGTATCCCCCTTCCTGGACCAGCACCGTGGGCAGGTCCAGTCGGGCGAGTCGCCGCCCCACCTCGACGAAGTCCTCGCGCTCGAGCGCCAGCCCGGCCAGAGGATCAGCCTTGTGAGCATCCAGCCCCAGCGCCACGACCACGGCCTGGGGAGCGAAGTCCGTCATGCGCGCCAGCAGGCTGTCGAGCGCGGCGAGGAAGGCCCGGCCGTCGCTGCCCAGCGTCAGTGGCAGATTGACATTGGTGCCGCGCCCCGGGCCGCTGCCGGTTTCATCGGCGCCTCCCCAGTAAAAGGGATAGAAGTCCGCCGGGTCGGCATGCAGTGACCCTGTCCAGACATCATCACGCGCGTAGAAGATATCCTGGGTGCCATTGCCATGATGCAGGTCCACATCGACGATGGCCACGCGCGAGAAGCTCTCCCGCAGCACCGTGGCCGCCAGGGCCGAATTGTTGAGGAAGCAGAAGCCACCGGCGCGCTCCGGTCCGGCGTGATGCCCCGGCGGGCGACACAGGGCATAGGCCTGACGCTCGCCGCCACTCACCGCCTCGGCGGCCACCTGGGCGGTCGCCGCGCTGGCCAGGATGCCGGCAAAGCTGTCGACGGTGATCGGACAGGCCATGTCGTGCAGATGCCAGCCGGCCTGCCCCACCGGATGGCGCGGGTAGTGATAGCCCCCGCCGCAGGGATGCACATTGGGCGCGACGATCTCGGCCGCATCCGGCAGGGCCTGCCAGCGCTCATGGATGGTTTCCAGAAACGTCAGGTAGCGCGGCGTGTGAATGCAGGCCAGGCGCTCCCGGAGCACCGCACTGTCGACGCATCCCGGCGCCGTCAACGACAGGCCGGCTTCGGCCAGGCCCTCCGCCAGCAGCTCGGCACGCACCGGCCCCTCCGGCGAAGGCGCCGGCCGGCCCCGCAGCAGAAAATTCTCCGGGGCATGGCGCTCCTGGTCGGGATGATAGAAAAACCTCATGCTCGGTATCCTTTCAGCAGCCTTCACCCCAGCAGGGAGGGAATCCAGGTAGAGAAGAACGGGAAGGCCGCCAGCAGCATGACCACACCGATGAAGGCGCAGTAGAACGGCAGTGACGCCACGATCGCCTTCTCGTAGGGCACCTCGGCGATGCGTGCCGCCGTCATCAATGTCATGCCGACTGGTGGCGTCACATTGGCGATGTTCAGGGTGACGATCATGACGATGGCGAAATGCAGCGGATCAAAGCCCAGCGACACCATCGCCGGCACGACCACCGGCCCGATCACCACCAGTGCCGGCAGCACGTCCATGACGGTACCCAGCACGATCAGCAGCAGGCACACCAGCATGATCTGGATGAAGGGCACATCGCTGAGAGTGGTAATGATCTCGGCCGCCTCACGCGCAATACCCGAGCGCGTCACGAACCAGCCGAGCACCGCCGAGGTGGCCAGCAGGAAGAACACCACACCGGAAAACTTCACCGTGGTGACCAGGGCCTTCCAGATCTTCTTGAGGGTCAGATTGCGGTAGAAGACCACGCCGATGAAGATGGCGTAGACCGCCGCGAAGCCCGATGCCTCGGTAATGGTGGTCATGCCCGAGAGAATGCCACCGAGAATGATCAGCGGCACCAGCATCGCCGGCAGCGCCGTGAGAAAGGCCATGAAGGCCATGCGCAGCGGTGTGCCCGCCTGCTTGGGATAGCCGCGCATCCAGGCCAGCACGATGCTGGTGACCAGCAAGGCCCCGGTCATCATGACACCCGGCAGGATGCCGCCGGCGAACAGATCGATGACCGAGGTATCGCGCAGCAGGGTGGCATAGACCACCATCACCACACTCGGCGGAATGATGGGCCCGATGATCGACGAACAGGCCGTGATCGCCGCCGCATATTCGGCGTCATAACCCTGCTTTTTCATCTCCGGGATCATGATCTTGCCGATCGCCACGGTATCCGTGATGGCGGCACCGGTCAGCCCCGCGAAGAACAGCGACACCGTCACGTTGACGTGGGACAGCGAGCCGCGAATGCGACCGAAGAGCGCATTGTTGAAGGCGATCAGTTTCTGGGTCAGACCGCCCAGGTTCATCAGCTCGGCGGTGAAGATGAAATACGGCACGGCGATCAGCATGTAGCCGGAGACCCCGGAGAACATGCGATCGGCAATGATCCCCACCAGGCGCTCACCGCCCAGCGAGTAGACACCGGCAACACCCGAGATCGCCATGACGATGGCCACGGGGGCGCCGATCAGCAACACAACAACAAAAGCAATGATGGCAGGCGTCATGAGCGCGACTCCTTGTCCTGAGCCGTGGAGCCAGGCTCCTCGTTATCGTCACTGTGCAGTGCTTCCTCGATCACTTCGGCCTCGTCGGTGAAGTGTTCCAGCAGACTGAAGCCATGCACCAGATGCAGCAGGAAGATCACGCCGGCAATCGGCACCGCGACGGCCGTCCACTTGCGCGAAATCTGGATGGCGTCCGACACCATGTAGACCTGTGACGCGTTCTGGAAAAAGCCCCAGCCATACCAGATCACCAGCACGGCGAAGAAGGCGATGACCAGCAGGGTCAGTACGGCGGCCACCTTGACCAGCGACTCGGGCAGGATGCGCATCAACAGCGTCATGGCGACGTGTTCGCCGGAATGCAGCGCAATGGTCGAGGACAGCATGCCGATCCACGGCAGGAAGAGTCGGGCCAGTGAATAGGTCCAGCTGAGCGCGCCCCCGGTGAAGAGCGTATACAGAAAGCCCGTGAAGGAGATCGCCAGCATGCCGAGAATGCAGGCCACGCAGATGACGATCGCGACCTGGTTGACGGCATCGCTGAGGCGACGGGCCTGGGTCAATAAAGCCATGGACGATACCCGAAGCTAGGTGCGTTAGGAACTGCGGCAGCGGCCAGGTCCCTACCTGCCGCTACCGCACCCGATGGGGTCAGCCAGTGTCGTGCTTACTGGCCGTAACGCTGGAAGGTTTCTTCCGGCTGGGACTGGCGCAGTTCGTCGACCTTGCTCAGCATGTCCTCGACCAGCTGCTCATCGGCGCCGAAGTCATTGACGATCCAGTCCTTCCAGGCCGGCCGCGCGATTTCGGCCATGCGCTGACGCTCGTCGACGGGCATGATGTAGCACTCCTCGAACAGCTCGCAGGACTCCTGCCAGCTGGCCGTGGCCAGCATGGCCGAGGCACCGTGGCTCAGCTGCACGGCTTCGCGCGCGGCGCTGGTGACGATGCGCTGATATTCCTCGGGCAGTTCCTGATACCAGGTCTCGCTGACCATCCAGGAAGCGCTGTTGTAGACGTGACCGGTCAGGGTCGTGTAATTGGTGACCTCATCCAGGCCATAGGTGGTGTTGATCACCGGCGCATTGAACTGGCCGTCGGCCAGGCCGGTTTCCAGGGCAGTGATCAGCTCGCCCCAGGGCAACGGCGTGGCGGAAGCCCCCAGCGCCTTCATGGTTGCCACGTGGGCAGGGTTTTCCTCGGTGCGGATGTTCAGGCCCTCGAGGTCCTCGACGGTCTTGATCAGGCGCTCGTTGTTGGTAAAGGCAACGAAGCCGCCCCCATCATCGAAGGTACCCAGATAGCGCATGTCGGCTGCTTCGATGGTGCCGGACATGAAATCGGCGAACCACTGACTGTCGAAGAACGCCCAGGCCTGGCGCCAGTTGTCGAACAGGAAGGGAGCCGTGACGATCTGGTAGTCTTCATAGAAGGACGACATGGCGCCGGACGTCAGCACCGTGGATTGCAGGGCGCGGCCGCCGGCCTGCACCTGGGAGCCGGTTTCCACCTCGGAACCCATCTGGCCGCCGCCGAAGATGCTGACCGCCAGGTCACCATCGGTGCGGGTTTCGACCTGCTCCTTGAAGTGCACCAACGCCGGGTAGATGCTGTTGTTCTTGAGGTTTTCGGGAATCAGCGTCGAGATTGCCATCTCGTAGGACTGGGCCTGAGCCTGAGTGCTGGCAATGGCCAGGGGCAAGGCGGCTAGCGCCGCCCAGCGGGCAACGGAAGTCTTTTGCATCGTTTCGTCCTCGCGTCTTTGCTGTTGTTGTTGTTCGCCGGGTAGCCCCGCAACGAACCGCTACCCAGCAATGTAGAAAGCGTGACGAAATCCTGCTTGCCTGCAAATGAGAACTTTTTGCCCGAGACTCGCGCACCCTATCCCTGGGCAAGCGCTTCGCTCAGACGTCGCTCGCGGGAAGGCGAAACCTCGAAGGCCCGCCGATAGGCCCGGGAAAAGCTACCCTGATCGCGGAACCCGACCAGGGCCGCCACCTGCCCGAGGCTCAGGCCACTGTGGTTGACCAATGTCCGGGCATGATCGAGGCGGCGTTGCTGCACATAGGCCAGGGGCGTCATGCCCATGCGCTCGCGGAAGCAGGCATGGAAATGGCCGACACTCAGGGCACACTGGGCGGCCAGGCAGTCGACACGGATTTCCTCGGCCAGATGCCGATCGATCCAGTCGTCCAGGCGCGCCATGTCCAGCCGGCCATCCCGCCCGGCGGCATAGGCACCCCCGGGGCCGGAAAGTGGCTGTGATTCGAGATGCAGGTACAGCGCGCGCAGTAGCAGTGCGGCAATCTCGCTGTGCAGCGCCGGACATTGCTCGAGCTGCTGCATCAGGCTGTCCGCCAGACGATTCAGTTCCGGCGGCACCCCGAAGAAGCGCGGCTTGTCGAAGAGCCGTTCCATCTCGCTGGCATCGCGCAGGTCCGGCAGGCTGGCCACCGGGATGTCCAGCACGAAGGTGCGGTTGTTGCCATCGCCGAGATATTCATGATGGTGGGCACAGGGAATCAGGCAGCCACGACTGCCGGTGACCCGTTCGGCATTGCCTTCGATGGACAGCTCGGTGGCGCCTCTGGTTGCCAGAATCAGTTGATGGTGGCCATGCGAGTGGGCCACGTGTTCACGTGCAAGATTGGTGGCGCGTAGATCAAGGAGTGACATCGCGCAGACCCCGGCAATGATGGTGAAGACCATTTCACCATGCGCCTACCCCGGCAGCACTTCAAGCAGCCCCCCACAACCCCATGTCAACGCTGTGACAGCCACGGAAAAAATGCGTCAGTCGACAGGGAGAAATCGGAAAAAAACCCCAGTGGTCATCCGCCGATTGTTTGCTATTGTCGGCGGCTTGCGCCTCTGGCCCGCCGGACCGGACGCGCCACATATCTCAGCCATCCCCCAAGCGAGGAGTACGCCGATGGGTTCACGCCCCCTGCCCGAGACGGTCCCCACCACCATGTCGGCCATGCTGCTCACCGGCCACGGCGACATCGACACCCTGGTCTATCGCCAGGATGTGAGCACGCCGACGCCCCGAGCCGGTGAAGTGCTGGTCAAGGTGACGGCCACCGCCAAGAACAACACCGACCGCAAGGCCCGCGAAGGGCTCTACCCGACCAAGGACAAGGGCGAGGTGGCTTCCTTTGCCATGGGGGGCTCGCCGACCCTGACCTTTCCGCGCATCCAGGGCGCCGATATCGTCGGCCGGGTCGTGGCCGTGGGCGACGGCGTCGACGCAGCACGCCTGGGCGAACGCGGCCTGCTCGACTTCAACCTCTATGCCGACCAGCGCCGCAACATCAACCTGACACCCGACTACTACGGCCATGGCGCGGATGGCGGTTACGCGGAGTACGTCGCCGTGCCGGCCGACCAGTTCCATCAAGTCGCCAATCCGGAACTGAGTGACGCCGAACTGGCCGCCATGGGCATGTGCTCCTATCAGACGGCCTATCACATGATGACCTCGGCAGGCATCAAGGCCGGCGAGCGTGTCCTGGTCACCGGTGCCAGCGGCGGCGTGGGCACCGCCCTGATCCAGCTGTGCCGCACCATCGGTGCCGTGCCCTATGCCCTCAGCCAGCAGGACAAGGCAGGCCCCCTGCTCGACCTCGGCGCCGAGGCCGTGCTCGACCGCTCCGACATGAGCGGCTTTACCGAGCAGGTCAAGGCCGTGACCGGTGGCGCGCCCATCGACGCCGTCATGGACCTGGTGGGCGGCGAGATGACCGACCGCTTCATCGATACCATGATCTTCGACATGCAGGCCCGCGACAGCTATCCGCGCCTGTCCATCGCCGGCGCCAGCGGCGGCAACATCAGCGAGATCATGTGGACGCGCATCTACCTTTATCAGGTACAGATCTTCGGCGTCTCCCACGGTACGCGTGAAGAAGCCGAGCAGCTCATCGCCTGGATTCGCGGCGGCCAGCTCAAGCCGGTGCTGCATGCCGCCTTCAAGCTTTCCGAACTGCACGCCGCGGAGCGCTACTTCGTCAATCGCGGCAGCCATTACCTGGGCAAGATCGTCATCGTGCCGGACAGCGAATGGGCATCGCATGGCGCCCCCCACGCGCTCGAGGAGACCTCATGAGCTATCGCCCCCATGCCCAGGCCAAGAGCCTGCGACTGCTGGACACCCACGCCGGCGGCGACGTGAGCCGCATCGTCCTCGACGGTATCGCCGACCTGCCGGGCGATACCGTGCGCGCCCGGATGGAGTACCTGCGCGACGATGCCGACGGCCTGCGCCGACTGCTGCTCGAGGAACCCTATGGCATTCCCGAGATGTCCGTGGACCTGATCGTGCCGGCCACCGACCCCCAGGCCGTGGCCGGTTACATCATCATGGAGGTCATGGGCTATCCCATCTATTCCGGCTCGAACACCATCTGCACCGCCACCGCCGTGCTGGAAGCCGGGCTGGTGGAAAAGCGGGAAGGTTGGCAACGCTTCATGCTCGAGGCGCCGGCCGGTCTGGTGCAGATCGATGCCCTGGTCAAGGATGACGTGGTGGAAGCCATCACCTGCGAGGGCCTGCCCAGCTACATCGACACCTATCGGGCCAGCATCCATGTGCCGGACATCGGCGATGTCACCTACAGCGTCGCCTACAGCGGCGGCTTCTATGCCCTGGTCGATGCCACCGAGCTGGGCTTCAAGCTGGTCAAGGAAGAAGAGCGTCAGCTGGCCGATTGCGCCCACCGCATCGTCGAGGCCATTCAGGCCGAACGCGGCTTTTCGCACTACACCCTGGGCGATGTCGGCCCCCTGCCCTTCCTGCACTTCATGGGGCCGGTGCACCAGGTCGCCGATGACTTCTACCGCTCGCGCTCGGCGACCTACGTGCATCCCGGCGTGATCTGTCGCAGCACCACCGGCACCGGTACCTCGGCACGTCTGGCGCTGATGAATCATGAAGGCCGGATTCAACCCGGCGACAAGCTGGAGACCGTCTCGCTGCGCGAAACCGGCTTCATCGGCGAGTTCACCGGCACCCACCAGGTCGGCGAGCATCAGGTCGTCGACAACACCATCACCGGCAAGAGCTACGTCCTCGCGGACTCGTCGATCATCGTCAATCCCGAGGATCCCATGGTGAAGGACTGGAGCTTTTATCATATCCTCGAGTCGAGCGACGACGACGCGAGCTGAGCCCCGGCCGATCCGGCCCCCGGCTCGGTAGCGTCCTGTGTCGACCGGGCGGACACCCGTCCGCCCGGTATTCAACGAGAGTGCCGCATGCCGCGCGTCCTGATCCTGCTCGATGTCCAGAACCTGTACTACACCAGCCGTCACGCCTATCAGCGCAATGTCGACTACAACGCCTTGTGGGCCCGCGCCACCGCCGGGCGCGAGGTGTCACGCGCCATTGCCTATGCCATCGACCGCGGCGACGCCAAGCAGCGTCAGTTCCAGAATATCCTGCGTGCCATCGGCTTCGAGGTTCGCCTCAAGCCCTTCATCCAGCGCGCGGATGGCTCGGCCAAGGGCGACTGGGATGTCGGCATCACCCTGGATGCCGTCCGCCACGCCGGCGCCGTGGATGTCGTGGTGCTGGCATCCGGCGATGGCGACTTTGCCCTGCTCGCCGACACACTGCGCCAGGAGCATGGTGTCGCGGTGGAAGTCTACGGCGTCCCCAGCCTCACCGCCGAGGCGCTGATACGTTCGGCGTCGCGTTTCATTCCCATCGAGGGGAAGCTGCTGCTCGGCCAGTCACGCTGACGGTCACGATTCTTGACAATAAAAAAACACTGTTTCGCTGCACTACAGCCGCCGCATGGCGTATCATGTGCGCTCCGATGGCAAGGGATGCCATCTCCTCCCATGAATGCGCACGTTACAGGTAACAAGCAGGATGCTTTTCAGCAAAGCGTCTGCCTATCTCGCCGGCATCTTCATCACTACCGCCCTGCTCTGCGGTGGGCTCCATTTTGTGGCCCAGCATGTCATCGTCGGTCAGAGCACTTTGAACGAGCCCCAACTACTCGTGCCACTCGGCTGGCTCTCGTTGGGGCTCGCCGGGCTCCTCGGCATGCTCAGCCTGGTTGGCTGGAGCGTCGAACGCCTGCGCCCGGGTCGCCTGGCCGGCGAGTGAAGGCCGTCACGACGACTTGAGCCCCAATCGTCCGGCCTAGCGATGCAGATTCCCCGGGGCCATGCCGAGCGCCCGGGGCATCGCGTGACTGGTGACCGCTAGCAAAGCACGCCTGGCGCGGGATGGGAGTATGTCCATGTAGCCATCGACGCTCACTCGCTCGGATGAGCGCTACAGGCACCTGCCTGCCCGGCTTCATCAGTACAATTGGCACCGCCCGCATGCCAGTCTCGATTACCATTCTCCAGTTAGCCGTCTGGGCCTTTCCGTGAACAACCTGGTGGGTTTACACAGCCAGGCGTGATCACTCATCGACAAAATCCTTCCTCGATCAAGCGTTTGTTCTAGCCGCGCCGGCGGCTGGCTGCTATACCGTGATACAAGGGCTGGGAAGCATCCGGAGATTCATCGACCTGCTCACTTGGCCATTGGCTGTTGATATTTCCTCAAGAGCGTCGCTGGGCGACGAAAGGGATCATGACCTCTCAACGGATCGCCATACCCGGTCACATCGTTGCGATCGGTGGAGCCGAGGATAAGACATCCGACCTTGAGATCCTCAAGCAGGTATTCGCTCTCGCCCCCAGAGGCAGTAACGATGTTGCTGTGATCGCCACCGCCAGTAGCATCCCCGATCAGATACTCCCCGACTACAAAGCGGTCTTCACGCGCCTGGGCGCCGGCCATGTCCATGCGCTCGACATCCAGAGCCGCAAGCAAGCCGCCGATCCCGACAATGTCCGGCTGATCGAACACAGTGGCGTGATCTTCTTCACCGGTGGCGACCAGTTGCGCCTGACCAATTTGTTGGGCGGCTCGGCAACGCTGAATGCCGTCCGCGCACGCCTGCTCGCCGGCGCCGTCGTGGCCGGCACCAGTGCCGGCGCAGCGGCCATGCCAGGAACCATGATCTACGATGGCAACGCCACGGATGCCCTGCGCAAGGGGGCCGTCAACATGACTTCCGGTTTCGGCCTCGTCGATGGGCTGGTCATCGATAGCCACTTTCTTGAACGTGGTCGTTTCACGCGCTTGATGGAGGTCGGTGCAAGCAACCCGGAGCACCTGGGCGTGGGACTCGGCGAAGATGCCGCCGTGATCATTCATCCAAGCCGGATTCTCGAAGCCATCGGGCCAGGGCATGTCATCCTCATCGACAGCCGTGAACTGGCAAGCTCGAACATCTCCGAGCTGTCGATGGGAGGGACAGTGGCCATCGAGCACATGGTCATACATGCGCTGATCAGCGGCCACGGCTTTGACATCGAGGCACGACGCTACCTGACCCCCGACAAACTCAAGGCCTGCCTTGCGGAGACAACGTGAATATCCTCGAACACCGAGCCCTACGCGGCCCCAATTACTTCAGCCGCTACCCGGCTATTCTCATGCGGCTGGACATTGGCGAGCTCGAGGAGCGGCCCAGCGACACCGTCCCCGATATCACCGAACGGATCACTGCGCTCATCCCAACCCTGCAGACCCATCGCTGCTCGGTCGGCCGGCCCGGCGGCTTCCTGGAACGGCTGGCACGTGGCACCTGGGCCGGTCACGTCGTAGAGCACGTCGCCATTGAGTTGCAGAACCTGGTCGGCTTCTCGGTCGGCTATGGCAAGACGGTCGACAGCTACGACACCGGCATCTACAACGTGGTCTACCGCTATCGGGATGAGGCCTGCGGCCTGGCAGCCGGGGTCGAAGCCGTCGATATCGTCACTCGGTTGTTCAACGGGGATGACATCGATATGGCCGCCATCATCGACCGTCTCAAGACGGTGCGCGATGCCCACATGCTGGGCCCCTCCACCGCATCGATCGTCGATGCGGCCAAGCGCCGCGACATCCCCTACACACGCCTTAGTGAAGAAAGCAGCTACCTGCAACTGGGGCATGGCCACCTCCAGCAGCGCATCCAGGCAACAGTGACCTGCCGTACCAGCCTGCTTGGCCACAGCATCGCCGGCGACAAGGACTGGACCAAACAGATCCTCGGCGATGCCGGCATCCCGGTCCCTCTCGGGCAAATTTGTGAATCGCTCGATGAGGCGCTCAAGGCCGCGCACCTCGTCGGCTATCCGGTGGTGGCAAAACCGCTGAGCGGCAATCATGGCCGCGGCGTGAGCACCGACCTGCAGGATGACCAGGCGCTGCGCGCCGCCTACGAAACGGCCTACCGGGAGCATCCATCGGTCATCATCGAGCAACACATCAAGGGCGAGGATCATCGTCTGCTGGTGATCGATGGCAAGCTCGTCGCCGCGGCTCGGCGACGCCCCGCCCATGTGGTCGGCGACGCAACATCCACACTGCAAGCACTGGTGGACCAGGCCAATCAGGACCCCCGCCGCGGCATTGGTCACGAGAACCTGCTCACCCGAATCCACCTGGATGAGCAGTCGCACCGGTTGATCGCTCAGCAGAACCTGACCCTGCAAAGCGTGATCGCCCAGGACGAAGTCGTCTACCTGAAGTCCACGGCCAACCTCAGTTCCGGCGGCACCGCCACGGACGTGACCGACGACCTTCACCCCGCGGTTCATCATGCCGCGGAACGCATCGCGCGGCTGATCGGACTCGACATCATCGGCATCGACCTGATCGCCGAGACCCTGACCCGACCACTGGAGGAGCAGGCGGCCGCGGTCGTCGAAGTCAATGCCGGCCCAGGATTTCGCATGCACCTGTCGCCGACCCACGGGCAAGGGCGTGATGTTGGCCAGCACGTCATCGACATGCTGTTCCCCGACGGGAGCAACGGCCGCATTCCCATCACCGCGGTGACCGGCACCAACGGCAAGACCACGACGGTGCGACTGCTCTCGCACCTGCTGCGCCATGCGGGACGAAAGGTTGGCATGGCCTGTACCGGCACCATCGAGATCGATAACCATGTGATCATGCGCGGCGATTACAGCGGCCCTCAGGCGGCCGCCATCGTGCTGCGTGAGCCAACTGTCGAACATGCCGTGCTCGAAGTCGCCCGGGGCGGCATCATGCGCCGTGGACTGGGTTTCGACGAGTGCGACGTGGGCGTGCTGCTCAATATCGGCAGTGACCACCTCGGCGAGCACGATCTGCATACACTCGACGAGCTGGCGCGTTGCAAGACGGTGGTCATCGACGCCGTGCGCGAGGGCGGAACCGCCGTGCTCAATGCCGACGACCGCTATGTGCTGGAAGGTCAGCAATGGGCGCGTGGCAACATCATCTTCTTTACGCTGGATCCCGACTCACGCGCCATCCGCGAGCATGTTCGCGAACAAGGGGTGGCCTTCACCATTCACCATGAGCAGATCGTGATGCGCCAGGGCCGCGTCGAGGCCGATGTCATCCCCATCAATGACGTGCCCATCACCTTCGAGGGGCATGCCCGCTTCAACATCGCCAATGCCCTGGCCGCCAGTGCCGCCGCCTACGCGTTGGGCCTCAACATTGCCGATATCCAGACCGGGCTGCAGACCTTTCACCCCACACCCGGTCAAAATCCCGGACGCACCAATCTCGTCGCGGCTGACGGTGTACAGGTACTCATCGACTACGGTCACAATGTGCCGGCGCTCGAGGCACTCGACGAGCTCGTCAGCAGCCTTCCAGCGCGACGTCGCATCAGCGTGGCGAGTGCCCCCGGCAATCGTCGTGACGAGGACCTGATGGCGTTGGGCGCCCAGCTTGCCAGGATGCACGACGTCGTCTTCATCTGCGACCCTCTGCCCCGAGGGCGGGCCGCCGGCGAGGCCGCCGGATTACTCCGCGATGGCGCAGCTTCAGCGGGGGCTGCCTGCCAGCTCGAGATCGTCCTCGACGAGCACATGGCGATCGAAAGAGCCTTCGATGAGGCCCGTGAGGGCGACCTGCTGGTCCTGTTGATCGATGATATCGACGGCGCCATCGAACGCCTCCGCGGGCGACGCTTCTCGTCCGCCCCCACTGCCGAGTCGGGATGAGCGGCGACAACCATCGAGAAACCCCATGACGCCTCGTATCGACCAGGACAGACCACTGATCACCCTGCTGAGGGTCGGTCGTCTCCACGCGCCGGAACCGCGCGAAGAGACCGACCTGCTGATCGCCGACGGACGCATCGCGGCGTTGGGACGCGACCTCGCCATACCGTCAGGCTGGCCCGTGCACCTGGTGGAGGCTCGCGACCTCACCGCCGTTCCCGCCTTCATCGATCAGCATGTCCATGTCACCGGCGGTGGTGGCGAAGGAGGCTTCGGCACTCGCTGCCCGGAGATCACCGCCACCGAGATCGCCGCCATGGGTATCGGCACGGTGGTGGGCGTGCTCGGTACCGACAGCCTCAGCCGCTCGCCGGCGGACCTGCTGGCCAAGGTCCGCGGCCTGCGCGCCGAGGGTATCGACGCCTACCTGTACACAGGCGCCTATCGCGTTCCACCGCCGACTCTCACCGGCGACCTCCAGCAGGACCTGGCCTGGATTCCCGAGGTCATCGGCCTGGGCGAGCTGGCGATCGCGGATCACCGCTCCAGCCAGCCGCGTCAGGACGAGATCGAGCGTCTGGTCAGCGAGGTGCGCATCGGCGCCTTGCTGGCTGGCAAGCGGGGCATCTGCCACTTTCATGTCGGCGACGGTGAGCGCGGCCTGGAACCGCTGCGCCGGTTGTTGTCCGAGACCGAGATTCCCGCCGACCAGGTCATTCCCACCCACGTCAATCGCCGCCATGCCCTGCTCGACGAAGCGGCTGAATACGCGCTTACCTTCGGCGCCAGCATCGATCTGACGGCCTTCGAGGATCCCGGCGAAGAAGGCCTCTCAGCCTTCGATGCGGTAGTGCGGCTGCTCGAGCGCGGCGTGCCACGCAAGCAAATCACCATCAGCTCCGACTGCAACGGCAGCCTGCCCGAGTTCAACGCACAGGGCGACTACGTCGGCATGCGCGTGGCACGCAATACCGCCCTGATCAGCGACTGGCAGCGCCTGGTGCGTGAAGACATCCTGCCGCTCGAGCAGGCCCTGGACCTGATCGCCGGCAACGTCGCCCGTGTGCTCGGGCTACAGGCCCGCAAGGGACGGCTGGCCGTGGGGTTCGATGCCGACGTGACCCTGCTCGACAGCAAACTCCAACCCCAAGCCACATTCGTGGCGGGCCGCTGCGTGTATCAAGCAGCAACCTCTCCCGGGACATGATCAACCGGATCAACGAGACCACCTTCGACTCAATCAAGCCTGATCGAGGAACTGCACCATACCCAGCGACTGCAGCGCCTGATCGAGGCTAGGGCCTGGAACCCGAGCGCTATCGCACCATGCGTCTGCACCTGATTCCTACCGAGCCGGACATTGAGTCACTCAACGCCCCTGATCAGATGAACGCCTAGTGGAACATGCTCGCTAGGCCTTCAGGCCCAACCGCCCGGCCAGGCGATGCAGATTCCCCGGGTCCATGCCGAGCGCCCGGGCCGTCGCCGCCCAGTTGTGCTCATGCTCGGCCAGGCGCTGCTGAATCAGACGCCGTTGGAAGGCCGCAGTCGCTTCCCGCATCGAGGCCTCTTCCCCGGGTGTTGTCTGAGGTCGGTCTTCGTCCACCGACGCCCCGCTACTCGATGACCGGTGCGGCAGGTCGAGATGCGCCGGCGATATCAACAGCGTCGAACGACGCACGTCCCCCGCTGCCCCACTGGATGCCTCGCCCAGTGCCCGCAGTGCCGCCCTGGCCAGGGTGTGCTCCAGCTCGCGCACATTACCCGGCCAGTGCCAGGCCAGCAGCGCGGTCTGGGCCTCATCCTCCAGGCGCAGGTTGCCGAGCCCGAGACGAATGCGGTTCGTCTCCAGGAAATGGCCCGCCAGGAGTGGCATATCCTCGAGCCGCTCGCGCAACGGCGGAACCCGCAACGGAAAAACGCTCAGCCGATGGTAGAGGTCGGCGCGAAAGCGGCCTGCCGCCACCTCCGCGGCCAGATCGCGGTTGGTCACGGCGATCACCCGCACATCGACCTTGCGCGGCGACTCGGCGCCCAGCGGCTGGATGTCGCCCTCCTGCAGCGCGCGCAACAGCTTGGGCTGCAGCGCCAGCGGCAGTTCGCCGATTTCATCCAGCATCAGGGTGCCACCATCGGCCATCACGAAATGACCACGCCGATGCTCGGTCGCCCCCGAGAAGGCCCCGCGACGGTGGCCGAACAGCTCGCTCTCGATCAGCCCTTCCGACAGGGTGGCGCAATTGACCTGCACCAGCGGCCCCTCATGACGCCGCGAGCGACGATGCAGGCCCTGGACCACCAGCTCCTTGCCGACGCCGGTTTCCCCATGCAGCAGGACACTCATGTCGGTGGGAGCCACCATCTCGATGGCCTCAGCGAGCCGTTGCATGGCCGCACTCTTCCACCGCCGGTCGATCTCGGCCGAAGGAGGCCGGGCCAGGGCCTCGTTGAGCCGGGTTCGCGTCGCCCTCAAGCGTTCGGCGAGACGCAGGCAGGTCCCCAGCAGACGCGCAATGCTCAGCAGCTGCTCATCATCCAGCACATCGAGACTGCCCGGCTCGAGGGCATCCAGCGTCAGCACACCGATCAGCCGCTGCTCGTCGCGCAAGGCCACCCCCAGGCAGTCATGCACATCGCTGAGATCATCATCCAGCAGACCATCGAAGGGATCCGGCAGGGGACTGTGCTCGGCAAACCGGCACACACCGGGATGGTTGGCAATCGCCGCCAGCCGGGGATGCTCCTGCAGGGCAAAGCGTCGCCCCCGCACTTCATCACTCAGCCCCAGCATGGCCACCGGACACAGCGCCTCGCCATCCGCCACCATCAGGGTGCTGGCATCGGCCGGAAAGTCGCCCACCATGGCCTCCAGCAGCTGCCGCCAGTGGGCTTCGGAGGCCTCATGCTCGGCAAGCTGTGCCAGCAAGGCACGCAATGCCTGAAGAAATGCCGTCATGCTAGCGCCTTGTGTCGATCGCGGGGATATCCACGGGGAACACTGTCATCATGACACCATGGTGTCATTTTGACGATTGTCCTTTTGATCATGGTACCTGCCTGCCTGACTGGCCTGGCTTCAACCTGATCGGCAAGTTCTTTCTCCTGCTCCATGACCCCAGATAATTCAGTGTCTTATGAAGGCCATGCGACAGGATGTCGCAATGACACACCCATGGCACGGCCCTTGCTCCTGTCAGCATGAAGCCCGCCGTTGCACGGCAGGCCCTGCGTCACTCGATCACCGACAGGAGACACCATGCTCACCCAGGCCCAGGAAACCATCATCGCCGATACCGCCCCGGTCGTCGCGGAGCATCTGAATGCCATCACCGCGCACTTTTATCCGCTGATGTTCGAGCGTTACCCGGAGGTCAAGCCGCTCTTCAATCAGGCTCATCAGGCCGATGGGGGCCAGCCGCGGGCACTCGCCGGTTCGGTGCTGGCCTATGTGCAGTTACGCCAGGACCCGGCCCGGGCGCGGCACGTGCTGGAAAGCGTGGTCAACAAGCATGTGTCGCTTAACATCCAACCGGACCAGTACCCGATCGTCGGCGAGTGCCTGATGGCGGCCATCGGCGATGTGCTGGGTGACGCCGTGACGCCCGAGGTCGCGGATGCCTGGGGAGCCCTCTACCAGGAACTGGCAGACCTGCTGATCGAGCTCGAGGGCCAGCGGTATCGCGCCTTCGCCGCGGCACCCGGCGGCTGGCGAGGCGAGCGGCGCTTTCGTATCGCCTGCACTCGTCAGGAGAGCGCGGTCATCCGCTCCTTCGTGCTCGAACCGGAAGATGGCCAGGCCGTCGCCGATTTTCAGCCGGGTCAGTTCATCGGCGTGCGCCTGATGATCGACGGCACTCCCGTCTATCGCCACTACAGCCTGTCGGCATCACCCAATGGCCGCAGCTACCGGATTTCCATCAAGCGCGAAGCGCAGGGACAGGTCAGTCGCCACTTCCATGACAACCTGGACGTCGGCGATGTCATCGAACTGCTGCCACCGGCCGGTGACCTGACGCTGCCGGAGGAAGGCCAGGACCCGATCATGCTGCTGAGCGGTGGTGTCGGCCAGACACCGATGCTGTCGCTGCTTCGCCAGGCCCTGCAGCAGGGGCGCCGTGTCACCTACCTGCATGCCGCCCGGGATCAGGCCCAGCATGCCTTTGGCGACGAATTGCAGGCCTGCCGGCGCGACTACCCCCAGCAGCTCGAGGTCGTGACCCTCTACGAGCAGGCCGACGAGTACCCGGCGCAGGCGCCCTCCGGTCGCGTGACCCGTGCACTGTTGGCCGAGCACCTGCCAAGTGGCAACCCACGCTGCTATTTTGTCGGCCCCCAGGGCTTCATGGTGGCCGTCAACCAGCACCTGGCGGCGCTGGGCGTGCCGGAAAGCCATCGTCATTTCGAGCACTTCGGTCCCGCACGGGCACTGGAAGCAGCTTGAAGGTCAGACCGGTCGAGTGTCTCAGGAAGCCTGCAATGCCCGTTCCTGCTGACGGTGCTTGAGGGGAGAGTCACCGAAACAGCGCTTATAGTCGCGACTGAACTGCGAGACACTGCGGTAGCCTACTGCCTCGGCGGCCTGATTGACATTGCAGGCCTCCTGCACAAGCAGCTGCTGGGCCTTGATCAGCCGCAGCCGTTTCAGATACTGCAACGGCGAGGCCTGGGTCACCTGCTTGAAGTGCTGGTGAAAGGTCGAAGGGCTCATGCTGGCCTGTTGTGCCAGCGTCTCGATGGCGACATCCGCCGCATAATGCTCGTGCAGCCAGGTCAGTACCTGAACGATGCGCGAATAGTGGCCATCATGCTGCACCAGGGCACGCATCGCGGCGCCCTGCTCGCCCTTGAGCGCTTCGAACACCACATCGCGGACCCGGGCCTCGCCCATGGCCGTCGTCTCGGCCGGGTCATGCAGGGTGCGCAGCAGGCGCTCGACAGCCGCTTGCATGCCGGCTGTCATGGACACCGAATCCATGGGAGTCGGCGACTGCTCCACCTCGGGCTCGCCCATGGCCGTGACCAGCTCGCCGAGCAGTGCCGGGTCGAAGCGCACCGAGACGCCCAGCAATGGTGCCTCCTCGGACGCGTGCGTCTCGCACTCGAAGGGCAGCGGCAGAGTCTGCACCAGATACTGACCGGGGCCGTAATGGATCTCCCGATCCCCCAGATGACCGACCTTGTGCCCCTGGGCAACAATGATCAGGCTGGGATCATAGATCAGTGGCGTGCGCGGCACCGGACGTCGCGACGCCATCAGCGTGACGGATGGCAGGGAGGTCGGCATATAGCCATCACGCTCGACCAGCGGGGCGATCAGCTCGATCAGCGGACAGGGTCGCGCGGCGGACTCGGTCATGCGGCTCCTTGACGGCATCAGGCAAATGAATGAAACAATTTTAGCCCCTTGAATAGCGCCGCGTCGCCGCTGACTGGAGGAATTGACAAAAATTCCGGAGAAACCTCGGTCCTGTCCGGTGCCGACCGGCCCCATAATGCGGGGGTACATCAACCCGATGGAACCAACAGGAGAGCCCCATGAGTGCCACTCGTGCCTATGCCGCTCAGGCAAGCGACCAGCCCCTGACCCCCTTCAACTTCGAACGTCGCCAACCCCGCCCGGACGACGTTGCCATCGAGATCCTCTACTGCGGCGTCTGCCATTCCGATCTGCACTTCGCCCGCAACGACTGGGGCTTCAGCCAGTACCCGCTGGTGCCGGGCCACGAGATCGTCGGCCGGGTCACTTCCGTCGGCGATGATGTCAGCCAGTTCAAGGTCGGCGACATGGTCGGCGTGGGCTGCATGGTCGACTCCTGCCGTCACTGCCAGGCCTGTGCCGAAGGCGTCGAGCAGTACTGCCTGGAAGGCATGACCATGACCTATGGCAGCCCGGATCGCCAGGACGGCACCATGACCCAGGGCGGCTATTCCGACAGCGTGGTGGTCAGCGAGCACTTCGTGCTGCGCATGCCCGAGGGTCTCGACCCGGCTGCCGCCGCGCCGATCCTGTGCGCCGGCATCACCACCTATTCGCCGCTGGTCCACTATGGCGTCAAGCCCGGCCACAAGGTCGGCGTCATCGGCATGGGCGGCCTGGGCCACATGGGCGTCAAGCTGGCCAAGGCGCTGGGCGCCGAGGTCACCGTCTTCACGCGCACGGAGGCCAAGGTCGAGGAAGCCCGTCGCCAGGGCGCGGATCACGTCGTCGTCTCCGGCGATGACGCCCAGATGGAAGCCGTGGCCGAAACCTACGACTTCATGCTCGACACCGTGCCGGTGCAGCATGACTTGAACCCCTACCTGGCCACGCTCAAGTACGACGGCATCCATATCATGGTCGGCCTCGTCGAGCCCATCGAGCCGGCGATTCAGGGCGCCAACCTGGTCTTCAAGCGGCGCGTGCTGGCCGGCTCGCTGATCGGCGGCATTCCCGAGACCCAGGAGCTACTCGACTTCTGCGCCGAGCACAACATCACCTGCGATATCGAGACCATCAACATCCAGGACATCAACACCGCCTACGAGCGCATGGAGAAGGGTGACGTACGCTACCGCTTCGTCATCGACATGGCATCGCTCAAGGACTGATCGGCCGAGCCTTACAGGTCGCTTCATAACACTGGCCGCCTCCAGGGGCGGCCGGTCGTTTTGCTCCAGCCGATAGTCCGGTTCTTACAGGAGAACTTGCATGCAGTCCCGCTTTTTCACCCTCACCGATCACCCCCAGGGCACGCCGGCTCGCGAGCTGTTCGCGCTGCGCGAAGCCGAGCTCGGCGAGCTCGCCGACGGCGAAGTCCGGGTGCGCAATACCTGGTTGTCCGTCGATCCCTACATGCGCGGCCGGATGACCGGTGTCACCACCTATATCGAACCCTTCGAGCTGGGCGCGCCGCTCGAGGGCGCGGCCATCGGTGACGTCATCGAATCCCGTGCACCAGACTTCCCGGTAGGCACCAAGGTCCGCCACATGCAGGGCTGGCGCGATATTGCCCAGCTGCCGGCCAGCCACCTCGAGCCCCTGCCGGGTCATGACGTGCCCGAGCAGGCCTATCTGGGCGTACTGGGCATGCCGGGCATGACCGCCTGGGCCGGGCTCAACCGCATCGCCGAGATGCAGCCGGGCGACAACGTCCTGGTCAGCGGCGCGGCCGGTGCCGTGGGCTCGCTGGCGGTGCAACTGGCCAAGGCCAGGGGTGGCACCGTGGTCGGCATCGCCGGCTCCCAGGCCAAGCTCGACTGGCTCGAATCCCTGGGCGTCAAGGCGGTCAGCTACAAGGACCGCGACGCCGGCGAATTGACCGCCGCCCTGCTGGACGCCTGCCCCGAGGGCTTCGACGTCTATTACGAAAACGTCGGCGGCGTCTGCCTCGAAGCGGCACTGAACACCCTGCGCGTCGGGGCGCGTATCGCCGTGTGCGGCCTGATTGCCGGCTACAACGACACCGCCCCGGCCCCCGGCCCCAGCAACCTGGCCATGGTGCTGATTCGCCGGGCGCGCATGGAAGGCTTCATCGTCTTCGACCACTGGTCGCACTACCCGACCTTCCTCGAGGAAATCGGCCCTCAGGTAGCCCGCGGCGACCTCGAACACGACGAAACCGTGATCGACGGCCTCGAACAGACCCCCGACGCCTTCCTGAAGCTCTTCGAAGGCGCCAACCGCGGCAAGATGCTGGTAAGACTCTGAACCCTTCCGGGCAGGCCGTTCCCCCACGACCTGCCCAACCCCAAACGCCCATCACCGCGGCCCGTGTCTCCCAGCCCCCCCTCGCCTGTCGCCTGTCGCCTGTCGCCTGTCGCCTGTCGCCTGTCGCCTGTCGCCTGTCGCCTGTCGCCTGTCGCCTGTCGCCTGTCGCCTGTCGCCTCTCTCTTCCCTCTTCCCTCTTCCCTCTGCCTTCAGCTTTTCGCGACCCGCCCGCGGCTTGCTTCCAACCGCTCGTTTCTCGTCGCTCGCGACTCGCTTCCTGCACCACGCCACTTCCAGCTTCCGGCTTCCAGCTTCCAGCTCTTCCCTCTTCCCTCTTCCTTCTTCCCTCTTTTTATCTTCCCTCTGCTTTCAGCTTTTCGCGACCCGCCCGCGGCTTGCTTCCAACCGCTCGTTTCTCGTCGCTCGCGACTCGGTTCCTGCACCACGCCACTTCCAGCTTCCGGCTTCCGGCTTCCGGCTTCCAGCTTCCAGCTCTGGTGTGACCCCGAAAAAGTAGACACCTTGTCTCAAGCCGCTAACTCATAGGCTCTGGGCGCCACTCCGCCCAGAGTCTCGTGAGCACGGATTCCATCATAATACTCACAGATGTAATAGCGC
>NZ_JAUFPM010000024.1:0-1853 GCF_030409265.1 Halomonas sabkhae | reverse complement strand
GCCACTGCCAGGCGGCGATGCCGCGCTCGGGGTCGGCGAGGTGGTGTTGCTGTTCGCCCACCACACGCCCGGCGGCGTCATGCTCGAAGTGTACTTCGCTGATCGGGTTGCGGATGGCGGCCAGCTGGCCATCGGCGCGCCACTGGTAGTGCTCGGTACTGGCCGGGGCATGCGCGGTGGCCGGCAGGTGCCGGGCACGCAGGCGCCCCAGGGCATCGTGTTCGAGCCGGGTGAGTTGCTGGCCGTGCTGTTGCTGGACGAGCTGGTCAGCCCGGTCATAGGCGAAGCGCTGGGTGACGCCTTGTGGGTCGGTCTGGGCGATCAGCCGGTCATGGGCGTCATACTGGAAATGATAGGCCCCGCCATCGGGCAGCGTCAGGCGCTCGAGCCGCTCCCGGGCGTCGTAGCGATAGTGGGTCTTGCCGCCCGTGGCATCGGTGTGCTGGACCACGCGGCCGTGCTCGTCATGGGTCAGGCGCTCGGCGCTGCCATCCGGGTGGGTGATGCCCGCCAGGCGGCCGTAGGCATCATGGTGATATGCCCACCGCTGGCCATCCGGGGCCCGGGTGGTGAGGCGTCGTCCCATCACGTTATCAGACAAGAATTATTTTTTACCTTTCTTATCTTTCCCTCTAAAGAAGAGCATAAATATAGCTCTACCAAACAAGCTTATCATCAAGAGAGTAACACCCACATTAGATACCAGATTCGAGTTGGAAAAAGCAGCGGAAAAAATCAATAAAAAACCTCCAATAATTATGCATAAAATATCAGCTATAGCCAGCCACTTCATCCGTCACCCCTTTCATGCACCCAAGTTCGGCAAAACTGAAGGCCACCGGCCCCACCTACACCTGGCCCAGCAAATGCTTTAGCGGCACTTACAGAGCCAGAATTTAAGTCAACGCTCCCACCACCCCCAAAGAAACCACCACCACCACTAAAAAACCCGCCCCAACTATTATAAACCCCAGGAGATACTGGCTCTGATGAAAGCTGTAGAGTGCCTAGCCCTCCACCTCCAGTATAAACTCCCAAACCAAGCTGCCAACAGACTGTAGTAGAGTTAAAAGTCCCATTTTCAGCCACTATTTTATTACGAGATACAGAGACTCCAGCTATTCCCCCAAACACTTGCCCCGTCAAGCCACCCGAAAGAGACGCTTCCAGCTCGTTTCCTCCTTGCCGAACCGCATTGGATTGGCTGTAGGGTCCTCCACCCAGTCCATAGACGCCACGGAGCCCCATAGGGTCTATCTCTGAGGTTGGTGCCGCCGCATATTGATAAAGATACAGCCCGCCGCTCAGCCCGATCGGGTCCTGGGTGATGTAGCGCCCGGTGTCGGGGTCGTAGTAGCGGTGGCGGTTGTAGTAGAGGCCGCTTTCGTCGTCGTGCCATTGGCCCTGGAAGCGGATGGGTTGCGCCGTGGTGCCGCCCTGGTCTTTTACCGCTGCCCAGTCGTCGGGCTGGGCGTGCCAGCGCGGTGTGCCGTCCGGGTCGAGCAGTTGCAGGGGCGTGCCCAGGGCATCGGTGACGTAGGTAGCAAGACGTGGGGCATCGTGTCCTGTTGGGTTGGCTGTCTGGTCTAGCCTGACCATGGGCACGAAGCTGCCTGGCTCGTAGATCACCGTGGTGCGCTGGGTGTCGCGTTCTTCGCTGACGAGGCGGTCGCCTTCCCAGCCGTAGCGGGTGGTGGCGGTGCTGCCATCGGGGTGGTGCACGGTCTTGTGAAGGCGCCGCCCCAGGGCGTCGTAGGCGTAATGGGCCCGGCTGGTCTGGCCCTCGGGCGTGGTGCGGGTGAGCTGCACCAGGCGGTTGGCGCCGTCGTAGCCCAGCGTGAGTTGGCTGCCGT